>MHBM01000289.1:0-2837 GCA_001804885.1 Lentisphaerae bacterium RIFOXYA12_FULL_48_11 | reverse complement strand
CAATCGCGATGTTGAGATATTCCCCGTGCTGAAGAAGATTCTAGTGAAGATAATGGAAGAAAAGTCTGTATATAAGTCTCCCACTGATATGGGTGTTAACCGTGCAGGTTTTGCGATCGTTGACGATGATATTGTCAGGAGGGCATCGACGCAGGAGGTTGTCCGCAGGTATTTCAGGTATAGTTGTGAGTACATGATGGGATTGACTGATCGCGAGACAATCAGGCGGTCGGAAATGCTGATGGAAGAGTCGAATGTGAAACCGGAGGACAGGCCTGTTGTTAACCCGGCGAGGCAGGCTGCCGAACAGGGCAGGAAGAAGAATAAAGGGAACCAGGGAGTTTTCTGTGGGGCTGCAATAGAGTTGAATGATGGAAATATCGTGACGGGGGAAAATTCCACTCTGATGCATGCTTCGTCAAGCGTCGTGCTTAATGCGATAAAACAACTTGCGGATGTACCGGATAAGATTCACTTGCTTTCGCCGAATATCATTGAGTCAATCGGTAAACTCAAAACAAATATTCTGAATACAAAACAGGTGAGTTTGGACCTTGAGGAGACCCTGATAGCCCTGAGCATAAGTGCGATGACCAATCCGGCAGCCAATCTGGCAATGGAGAAGTTGAAGGACCTCAGGGAGTGTGAAATGCACCTTACCCATCTTCCTACACCTGGTGATGATGCCGGGCTCAGGCGGCTGGGCGTAAATCTTACGAGTGAGCCAAATTTCTCGAGCAAAAGTCTTTTCATAACCTAATTTTCGTAATTCAAAAAAAGGAGAACAATAAATGCCAAAGCATAAAGATATAAACAAAGTCATGATCATCGGGTCCGGGCCAATAATCATAGGGCAGGCCTGCGAGTTTGATTACTCCGGAACGCAAGCCTGTAAAGCGCTGCGCGCGCTTGGATACCAGATCATTTTGGTCAACTCAAATCCTGCCACGATCATGACCGATCCGGGAATGGCCGATGTTACTTATATTGAGCCTTTGAATATCGAAAGAATGACACAGATTATTGAGAAGGAAAGGCCGGATGCATTGCTTCCCAATCTCGGCGGTCAATCGGCGTTGAATCTCAGTGCTGAACTGGATAAGGCAGGTGTTCTGGAGAAGTACGGGGTGAAGGTTATAGGTGTTAAGATAGATGCCATTGAGCGTGGAGAAGATAGGATCATTTTCAAGGAAACGATGAACAAGCTGGGCATTGATGTACCCAGGAGTACGGCTGTTTATTCGATTGAAGAAGCCGAGAAAATTGCATCAGAATTAGGTTACCCTGTTGTCGTTCGTCCTGCGTATACCATGGGTGGAACCGGAGGCGGCATAGTATATAATGTTGAAGAGCTGCGTGTTGTGGGTAGCCGAGGTATTTCGGCCAGTCTTATCGGTCAGATACTGATCGAAGAATCCGTGCTGGGCTGGGAGGAACTGGAACTCGAAGTAGTACGAGATGCAAAGAACAAAATGATCACGGTCTGTTTCATTGAGAATGTTGATGCGATGGGCGTGCACACGGGTGATTCGTATTGTACAGCGCCGATGCTCACAATCGACACAAAGCTTCAGTCGAAATTACAGGATTATTCATACAGAATAGTTGAAGCCATAAAAGTTATCGGAGGGACAAATGTGCAGTTTGCGCATGATCCCAAGACGGGCCGCGTTGTTGTGATAGAAATCAATCCACGTACATCGCGCTCTTCAGCTCTTGCTTCCAAGGCAACAGGTTTTCCGATTGCATTGGTATCTGCGAAACTGGCCGGCGGCATGACGATGGATGAGATCCCTTACTGGCGCGAGGGAACGCTGGAAAAATATACCCCGTCAGGGGATTATGTAGTGGTCAAATTTGCGCGCTGGGCTTTTGAGAAGTTCAAGGGGTCTGTGGACAAGCTTGGTACGCAGATGCGTGCTGTGGGCGAAGTGATGAGTATTGGCAAAAACTATAAAGAGGCTTTCCAGAAATCCATTAGATCTCTTGAGAATGGCAGGCATGGATTAGGGTTTGCAAAGAACTTCAACAAGAAATCGTTGGAAGAGTTGATGGCAATGCTCAAGGAACCTTCGAGCGAGCGCCAATTTATAATGTACGAGGCATTGCGCAAGGGGGCCGATATACAGAAACTTCACCAGGTTACATACATAAAAGTCTGGTTTATACAGCAGATGAAGGAACTGGTTGATCTTGAGGAACAGATCCTGAAATTCAAGGGTAAGTTGCCTCCGGACAAACTTCTGATCCAGGCTAAGAAAGACGGGTTCGCCGACAAGTACCTCTCGAAGATACTTGAAGTTCCTGAAAAGAAAATCAGGGAGAAAAGGATTTCTCTCGGTGTTAAAGAAGCCTGGGATGCTGTTCCCGTCAGTGGCGTCGAGAATGCCTGTTATTACTATTCCACATATAATGCACCTGACAAGACGACGAGCAGTACCAACAAGAAAAAGATAATGGTCCTGGGTGGCGGGCCGAATAGGATCGGGCAGGGAATTGAGTTCGATTATTGCTGTGTCCATGCTGCATTTGCGCTTAAGGATATGGGATATGAAACCATAATGGTCAATTGTAACCCCGAGACGGTTTCAACCGACTATGATACTTCGGATAAGCTCTATTTCGAACCGCTGACGGTTGAGGATGTACTGAGTATCTACGAGAAGGAGAAACCAATGGGGGTTATTGTCCAGTTTGGCGGTCAAACTCCCCTTAATCTTGCCCGCCAACTGGAAGAGGCTGGGGTTAAGATTCTCGGAACATCAGTGGATACTATTGAGCCGGCAGAAGACCGGGATAAGTTCCGGAAGATGATGGAAATAATGAAAATTCCGATG
>MHBM01000288.1 GCA_001804885.1 Lentisphaerae bacterium RIFOXYA12_FULL_48_11 | reverse complement strand
CAGGACGCTGGGATTTCTTTCCCATCTGCCGGTAAAGCTTGCGACCGGTCAGGAAGTAGTGCCGTTGAAGGTTGTCAAGGCGCTGTTGCCTGATCCGAAAACGCTGGCACCGAAATATACAGGCAAGACATGTATAGGTGACTTCGTCAAGGGATGGAAGAATGGAAAGAAGAGGGAAGTCTTCATCTACCAGGCTTCTGATCACCACAAGTGTTACCAGGAAGTTGAGTCGCAGGGTATCAGTTATACTGCCGGAGTTCCGCCGGTTGCCGCCGCCATGCTCGTGGCGACTGGAATCTGGGACCCGAAGACGATGGTGAACGTTGAGGAGCTGGATCCCGAGCCGTTCCTTGCGATTCTGGACAAGATTGGCCTGCCTACGGATGTGAAGGAAATCAAGCCGGGCAGCAAGGATTCGTTCAATGGAACTGTCAGGGATTTGAAAACAGAGTTGAAGGAATCGACTGCCACAGTCACAGTTTCCGCAGCAAACCCGATTATTGCCATTGATGCCAAGTTTCAGGCTGAGGCTCTGAAGAAGCTTGCAAAACAGTTGAAGTAAATCATTGCAGACTGCGAGGACCGCCCGTGAGCTCAGGGCGGTCCTTCTTTGCGGTTAGGATTGATGCCTTCATGAAAAAACGCACACTACATTCTTCTCCCGAACAAAGTATCCATCTTGACATAATCGCATCGGCGTTGTGCGGACTGTTTGATTTTGTGGAAGATGTGCAGTTCTGGATCAAGGACTGCGAAGGACGGTACTGCAGGATAAATCGCGGTTTTCTGATGAACTATTCTCTTGAACGGCAGAACCAGGTTATTGGTAAGACCGACTACGATCTGTCGCCACGGCATCTTGCCGATCAATACCGTCTGGACGATGCCCGTGTGCTCTCTGGTGATACAGTCATCAATCGTATCGAAATGGTTGGCCGTTTTGACCACACCACCTGCTGGAGTCTGACAAACAAGATAGCTCTGCGCGATGAGAGGGGTAGAATCGTTGGTACAGCCGGTATAACCTGCTCGCTAAAGAATAAGCCTGTCGAGCAGAATTGGCCGACAGTCGCACTTGGCAAGGCGATTATGTTCATCAGGGAGAATTATTCAGAACCAATTTCCTTAAACACGCTGGCGAGGCTTGCAGGTCTTTCATCCCGTGCTTTTGAAAGACAGTTCCATGCATGTTTCGGTGTATTGCCACAGCAATATATCAGAAGTCTTCGTGTACGCATGGCGTGTCATTCCCTGGTTTATACCGATCAGCCTTTGACCCAGATAGCAGCCGATCATGGTTTCTGTGACCAGAGCCATTTTAATCGCGAGTTTCGCCGGCAAATGCATTTGACGCCTCGTCACTACCGCGTACGCTATCGCAAGGTCCGCCACTGATGCCGTTTTTGTTCAACACTTTGACGGTCCCGTTCTATATCATGAATTTCTAAAATTGTATGATATGGGTGACAATATAGGAGGTATATCATGTCAGAAAATATTTCTCGCCGTAAATTTGTCGAGGGATCATTAATTGTAACAGCGGGTGGCGCCCTTGCAGTTAATGGAGGAATAGGGCAGGCATTGGCTCAGGATGGCAAGCCGGTAAATCCAAAAGTAGTTCCAGGGTCGAAAAACACTTTGCCAAAAGGTAAAATTGGCAATTTTGAGATGAGTCGCGTGTTGTTGGGTGGCAATCTGCTGAATAACTATACGCACACACACAGCATACGCTTTGCTGGAAGACTGGCAAAATACTACAACACGCTGGAAAAGAAGTTGGAAACGCTGGCTCTTGCTGAGTCTTGCGGAATTGATACAATAGGTATTCATACACACGCAGGCACTATGGATATGCTGCAGAAATACAAAAACGAATGGGGTGGAACAATTAAGATCATGGCAAGTCCAACCTCCAGTATTGATCCTGACCTGAAAGCTTATTTTGACGAGTCAAAAAGAGTTGTTGATAATGGTGTAGAGGCAATATTTATTTGGGGCAACCGTTCCGAGCAGATGCTGAAAGCAGGGCGCATGGGTGACTTAATCAAGATGGTCGAGTTCGTAAAAGAGCTCGGGATCCCTTCAGGTGTCTGCGCCCATGATTTGAACGTAATCAAACAATGTGAGAAAGAAAAAGTTCCGTGCGATTTCTATATTAAGACACTACATCATCTCAATTATCCCACCGCGAAGATAAATCATGATTCGTGTTGGTGTTCAAATCCCGAGGAGACTATTGAGTTTATGAAGACCGTCGAAAAACCATGGATAGCGTTTAAGATCATGGCTGCCGGTGGAATTCCACCGCAGGACGCGTTCCCATATGCGTTTAATAACGGTGCCGACTTCGTTCTGGCAGGTATGTTTGACTTTGATATCGAGGAGGATGTTAAGATAACCAAGGAGGCTGTAACATCGGCCAAAAGGGATCGCCCGTGGCGAAGCTGAAAGGGGTTAACAATGCAAGAAACAAGAATTGAAAATAAAACAAACAAGTCACTTGCCTGTGTCATGGGCATAATGATGCTGGTCTTCGGCGCGATAATGATCACACTTTGTTCAACAACTGCCGGTTTTACCGCAGAGAGAAGTGGCAAAGATATCTTTGCCCATGAGAATCTTGTAGCGTGGTGCATTGTTCCGTTCGATGCCAAAAAGAGGGGGCCGGAGGAGCGCTCTGCGATGCTTGAGCGGCTGGGCGTCAAGCGGTTTGCATATGACTGGCGCGCAGAACATATTCCGACGTTCGAGACTGAAATTCAAGCGATGAAAAAGCATGGCATCGAATATTTTGCCTTCTGGGGGGTACACGATGAGGCGTTCAAGTTGTTCGAGAAATACGGGCTAAAACCTCAGATTTGGACCATAATGCGTGCGGCCCCTGACAGTGTGACCGATCCGACAGAACGGGTAAAGTTTGCAGCCCAGAACCTTTTGCCCTTGGTCGAACGTACTCAAAGACTCGGCTGTTCGCTGGTCCTCTATAATCACGGTGGCTGGAGCGGAGAGCCGGAAAACATGGTTGCGGTGGTAAAGCTGCTGCGTGAACAGCATGGCGCGGTACACGTTGGAATCGTTTATAATCTTCATCACGGGCATTCTCATTTGGCCCGTTTTCCAACGGCACTTGCCATGATGAAGCCGTATCTGCTTTGTCTGAATCTTAACGGCATGACAGCGAACGGCGATAAAATCGGCAAAAAAATTCTGCCGATCGGCCAGGGAGATCTTGATCTACAGTTATTGAAGATGATCCGGGACAGCGGTTATGTTGGGCCGATTGGCATTTTGAATCATACAGGAGAGGACGCCGAGGCGCGACTCAAGGACAACATTGAAGGATTAGATTGGCTCGTTCCTCAACTTGACGGTAAATCAGCCGGACCAAAGCCCCAGCCACGCAGCTGGAAAGAACCGCCTGTACCCAGTGTGCCAAAGACTTGATGAATTAATCCATTACTGGTTTATGTGTACGACCTTCGCAGGCGGGAAGCCGTTAAACCATGTTGATGACGCGTTTCCGTAGGCTCCGATGTTTTCGCTGTATAGAAGGTCACCACGCTGGAGCTTGGATGGAAGCGATTCGGCGAGCGACACCACGTCAAGCGCATCGCAGGTTGGCCCGAACACCGTGCAGATTTCGGTCGGACCTTTCTTGAAAGCCTTGGGATGGTAGTGGCAGTGGTCGAAGATGATTCCGGAGAAAGTGTGATAAACTCCGTCATCGATGTAGTAACAGAGTTTTCCGTCACGTACCGCCTTGCCGATAATTTTTGAAACGGCAGTTCCGGCGGTTGCCACCATAAATCTTCCGGGTTCAGCAAGAATCTGGATGTTCTTCGGGAAGAGCCTGTCCAGTTCTGTATTGATCTTCTTTGCCAGTTCCCTGAAAGGTTTGACTGTCGGATCATAGGGAGCAGGGAATCCGCCGCCGATATCCAGCAGGTTCATCTTTGTATAGCCGCGGTCTTTTGCTTCCTTGTAAACTTCGGCAGCAACGTTGATTGCCTGGACAAAGTTGTCGAAATTGGTGGTCTGGCTGCCGACGTGGAAGCTCAATCCTTCCACGACCAGGCCTGCCTTGTCGGCTTCGAGAATTAGATCCACGGCTTCTCCGGCTTTTGCTCCGAACTTTGATGACAGCTCGACCATTGCGCCGGTATTGGAGACCCTTAGCCGTAGACAGAGACCGGAGTGGGGCGCATACTGTTTGATCTTCTTGATTTCCTCTGAATTATCATAGGTTACCAGCGCTTTATACTGGTCAAGTTCCTTTAGTGTTTCATTAGCCTTAATGGGGTTGGCATATATGATCTTGTCCCATATCCAGTCCTGTCGCTCTTTTGGGCGCATACTCTTGATGAATTCGTATACTATTCTGAATTCCGGCATTGAAGCCACGTCGAAGCTGGCACCAGCCTTGTAAAGTGTTTTAACGATGGCTGGGTCGGGATTGGCTTTTACGGCGAAATACGCCTGGACGCGGGGCAGGTATTTTTTAAAGGTGGCATAATTCTTCCGCAGTTCATCGTGATCTACGACAAAAAGGGGTGTTCCATGTTTTCTTGCCAGCTGCTCTAGAACTTTTAATGATGCCATGACTTCCTCCTTAATGAAAAAGGGACAGAAGACTAACACCAGCAAATGCGCTTGTCTATCCGAGATGTATCTTTTTTTGGGTCAGAAATCTTTTTGTCGACATCAGGTCAGATTGTCCAACCCTTTCGACTTTCTGTCAAAATGAATTTGCTGAGTTCGGGCATGTTGGTGCATTTCATGTTTGCGCCATCCCACTCTATTTTCTTCCTTTCGCCGGCGATCATTGCAAGCGAACCAAGGAGAGTCACTTCCACGAATTTTGATGAATAGTCAAAGTTTGAGCATGCAGGCTCACCGCCACGGCAGGCGACAAGGAAGTTGTCGTGGTGACTGCCCTTTATTCTTTGGATCAGTTTGTCGGGAAGCGGCACCTGCTGGTGATGTTCTTCTGGAACTATTCTTGCGCCATCTCCGTAACAACCGGTGTACATGTATCCTTTCTCGCCGACATAAATTGTGCCGTTCGGTCCGAAGTTACGGTTGTATTTCTTTTCAAGCTCTTCGACGATTGGCGGCAGGTTGGCCGCGGCCTTGGAGACGCTGGCTGGTGATATTGTGTCTTCAT
>MHBM01000287.1:4107-5390 GCA_001804885.1 Lentisphaerae bacterium RIFOXYA12_FULL_48_11 | reverse complement strand
AGATCGATAACTCCCATTAATTGTGACATACTCGTGAGTCAGATCACACCCCCAGGCCGTTGCGTGTTCTTCCCCAATGTGAAGGTTCAAGCTAATATGAACGTCTTTAAACTTAAGAATTTCCTTAGCCTTTTCTTCCGAAAACTCTACCCCTTTTCCCGCTTGGGCGACGATTAAATCCCCGAGAAAAATATCCACTTTGTCAGGGTCAAACTCCGCTCCTGCATAGCCTGCCGCTGTATAGATCCGACCCCAATTAGCATCCTCTCCGAACAGTGCGGTCTTTACCAGGCTAGAGCCACAAATACTCCGAGCAATTTTTCGGGCGGCGTCTTTCGTTTTAGCTCCGGATACCTTAACTTCTATAAACTTGCTGGCCCCTTCCCCATCCCGAGCAATATCTTGGGCCAACTGAACACAAATCCCCTTTACCATTTTCTCAAAGTTGATTAAATCTTCTCCGCTCAGAGTTATTCCTGAGACCCCATTGGCCAGAAAAAGAACCATATCATTAGTCGACGTGTCTCCATCGACTGTTACCATATTAAAACTTTCATCGACCGCATCACGTAAGATACGCTGCAATTCCGCTGAAGGAATAATCGCATCAGTCGTCAAAAAACCCAACATAGTTCCCATATTCGGGTGAATCATTCCGGACCCTTTAGCCATTCCCCCAAGGGTGATCACTCCTCCCTGGGAACAAGCAAATTCATACGCACGTTCTTTGACGGTCGTATCTGTCGTCATAATTGCTAGGGCTGCCCGATGGGCTCCGTCATCTGAAGCCTCCTTCTGTCCACGAATGCCTTTGACCATATCTGCGAGGAGCTCCGAACTCGCGGCTCGAATTCCATTTAAAACTCGATCAATCGGCATCTCCACTCCGATCACGCCAGTTGAGGCCACAAGAACATCCTCAACTGGTACAGCCATAAACATGGCCACAACTTGAGCCATCGCCGACGCTGCTTGGTCGCCAGATTCTCCCAAACAGGCATTGGCATTTCCACTATTGATCACAATAGCTTGGGCCAAACCATCCTGCAAATGGCGCTGCGTTAAATAAAGAGGGTGTGCTTTAACCAAATTTCGAGTGTAAACACCGGCGGCTTGCGCCTGAACCTGCGAAAAGACCAATGCTACATCATATTTATTTTCATACTTAATTCCTGCCTGGACCCCGACCGCATAAAACCCTTTCGGGGCAGCTATACCACCTTCGACCGACTCCCAAGCAATATTAACATTACCCACGAACTTACACTCTCCTTTTTAATTAG
>MHBM01000287.1:3680-4017 GCA_001804885.1 Lentisphaerae bacterium RIFOXYA12_FULL_48_11 | reverse complement strand
ACGGGTCGTCGTCCCAGGGGCCCGCGCACTGGATCATCACCAGCGACCCGGCCTCTATTATGGAGGGATGGCGGGCAACAAGCATCTCCTCCATCTCCTCCTGCGCGATCACCCGCCCGTCTTCCCCCTGCAGGTGCGCCTTGCCGCGATATTCCCGGCCGCCGGTGGCGATGATCGTCGTCCCGTGCTCGATGACCGCCTGGCGCGGTCCGCCCCTTTCGGCCAGCGTCGTCTGAAAGTTCCCCATCGCCCCGCCGTGTTTGACCGCCTCGTAGCCGCACAGGACATCGATCAGGGGATGAGCGGCCATCTGGGTTGCCAGATCCCGCAAAAGTTG
>MHBM01000287.1:1385-3592 GCA_001804885.1 Lentisphaerae bacterium RIFOXYA12_FULL_48_11 | reverse complement strand
CTGGCCGACTTCGTGGCCGACGGCTGCCACCTGGTTTCGGCCGACGAGTACCGGCGTCGCCTGGAGATCTGCGACGCCTGCCCCGATCGCCGCGACAACCGCTGCCTGAAGTGCGGCTGCCGCCTGTCGCTGAAGGCCCGCGGAAGAGCCTTCCAGTGCCCGTTAGCCAAGTGGCCTGTAGTGCCGGAAGGAGACGGACGCTGACGTCTGAACTGCACATGCCAAACCACGATTGAGGAGAACCGTTATGGCGACTTCCGAGAAGGTCCGAGGCTGCTGCAGCCCGTGCTGCGAGAACCAACCGAGGTGTTGGAAGGTGTCCGTCACTGCCCCAGAAGGATGCTGCGTCAAGAATTTTGTCGAGGCGACCATCTGTACAGAACCGGGCACGTTCTGGCACGCCGTCTACAGTGATCTCGGCACGAACTGCTGCCAGTTCATGATCTACTTGGACTGCGATTGTGAAGGCTACCGCATCAGTCTACAGATTGGCGCTTTCCAGGGCGGCGTCGTAATGCCCCCCCAAATTGAGTGCGAGCCGTTTCGCTTCGAAGCCGACGTCCCTTTGGTCTTTGACTCCGAGGGTACAGAAATCCCGTTCTACGACTGCGGCTGTGGCAACGGAGTGGTCGTCCACATGGTTGTGACCGAGGGAACGCCGCCGCCGTGATAGCCTATCTCGACTGAAACCGATATACCGACAATCGCCAATGCAAAGGACCGAATCATGGGAATGAACGATTGCCACTGTTATCTTCCGGTATGTACGTGCGACTGCGAGGCCGGCGTCACTACGTGTTCGGTTAGGGGCGCGATGGGGCTGCCTGGCCAATGTCAATCCTACTGCCGCGTCGTCTCCACGGACTGCTGCGACCCCTCGGAGAAGTACCAGTTTGCGGATTTGTCCCAGCCGTATATCGCGCATACGTGCGAGGGTCGAGTCTTCCTGGTGCAGCCGCCGTGCCAAGTCCTCGCGTTCGACTACGACGAACCGGCAATGGGCTACCTCAATGCCTCCCACTATGCGCTGATCGCGCAAAACGGCAACTATGCCTTCCTGCCGCCCGATGGCACGCCGCCGACCGTGTTCCTCGGAAACAAGTTCTTCAGCGGGCCGACCGCCCATGGCAACACCATGCGCGCGTTCGATCCCGACGATCCCGACAACCCCGACGCAAATCCCTACACTCCGGCCTCCAACCCCAAGGGCCTGAAAACGAGCCAAACGCTCAACGGAGTCACCACGACTGCCGCCTATGCGTTCTCCTATAATGAGTCGCACGACATCATCTCGGCCACCCTGCGCCGGCGCGCGGGCAACGGCGAATGGGTCGATCTCCAGCGGGCTCTGTACGCCTATGGCTCTCCTTTGAGCACGGTCACGCAGCAATTCTACGAGAATGGAGAGTGGATCGGCGACCGCGTTTCGTATTACCGCTACGACGACCGGCGGCGTCTGAAGTACGTGCTCGAGCCCGAGCAATTCGAGTTGCTCAGCGCCGACCCGGAAGTCGAGGATCCGTTTGCGGCATCCGACCAGAAGATTGCCCAGTACGCGTCCAAGGCGTTCGAGTACGACGAGGCCGGCCGCATCTGTGCCACGACCGTCTTCGGCCAGACGCGCAGCACCGTGGTACACGAGAACGGCGAACTCACCAGCAGCGACTACAACATCTTCGCGCGCAAAACCACGGAAACCCGGTGCGACGGCACGATCCGCATCGAGTACAAGAACTTCATGCACCGCCCCATCCTCACGGAGTTCAAGGAGTCGGCCCAGGCTGCCACGAGCACGCTCGAATACTACCTCTACGACGCCGCCGGCAACCTGCTCGAGCAGGCCACTTCGGCGGCGCTGGAATCCTACACGGTCGCAGGCTATTCGATTGTGCCGCAGTATCGGTCCGAAGGCGGGCAGTACCACGTGGGCTTGATCTATCTCTACGAGTACTACTCCGAGACCACCACTCACCTTGGCGGCGTCGCCGTCGAGAACTACAAGAAGTGCGACAAGATCAAGCGCGGCCGCGACGGCACGCCGAGCAAGCTGCGGGAGTACGAGTACACCGAACACTCCGCGCACATCGTTGTGCCCCTCCCCGGCTACGAAAGCACCTTGGGTTCCAGCAGTTCCTCCAGCTCGTCCAGCTCCCCTAACACGGCCGAGCTCACCACCTATCCCATCCTTCGCGAGACGGCCTATCGCA
>MHBM01000287.1:1245-1369 GCA_001804885.1 Lentisphaerae bacterium RIFOXYA12_FULL_48_11 | reverse complement strand
CGCCATCGTCACCAGCTACTCCTACACTTGGTATCCGGACAGCCTGCAAGTGCTCCAGCGGACCACCACGCTGCCGGCCGTGCCCAGCGGTCAGAACGGCTCGGGCGAGTCGGCGACGCGCGTG
>MHBM01000287.1:228-1226 GCA_001804885.1 Lentisphaerae bacterium RIFOXYA12_FULL_48_11 | reverse complement strand
GCCGCGTGGTCTGGCTCAAGGACGAGCGCGGCGTGATCACGCACCAAGCGTACGATGGGCCGGGCAACGTCATCCAGCAGATCCAGGACGTGGACGGCTCGAAGCTCGCGCTGCCCGAGGGGTGGAGCACGCCCAGCGGCGGCGGGCTGCACCTGGTGACCGACTACGAGTACGACGCGTACGGACGCCCGACGCAGGTGCTCGGGCCGGAACACGAGTCCCCTCTCCCATCGGGAGAGGGTCAGGGTGAGGGCGGCACCGCTGTTGTGCGCACCGCCACCTGGACCGTGTACCAACAGTTCGACCGCCAGACGTGGACCGCCCAGGGCTACTACGTGCCGGCCAGCGACACGTACACGCTGGTGAACCCCGTGTCCATGACCAAGCGGGATGCAACCGGCATGAGGAGCGAGAGCATCCAGGCGGTGCGCGCCTCGACCGCGGGCAAGCTTTCCGCTTCCGACACCTTCGAGCAATCCTCCTACGTGCGCTGGTCCGTCAATCTTAGCGACACTCAGAGCCGGCTCGTGTCGAGCCGGCGCTATCACACGATCCCCGCCACGGGCGACGGCTCCCCGGGCACCAACTACGACGAAACCACCTTGGGCTACGACGCCCTGGGCCGCCAGAACCGCCAAGAGACCCCCGGCGGCACCATCACCCGCGCGGTCTACAATGCCAGCGACCAGCCCATTGCCATCTACGTGGGCACCGACGACACCTGCGCCACCGACGACGACCCCACGGGCCAGAACTGCTACAGCAGTTCCTCCAGCAGTTCCAGCAGTTCCGCCGGCGCCAACAACATGGTCCTGATCACGGAACACGAGTACGCCGGTTCAGCCGGCTGCACCGGCTGCTGTGGCGGCGGCTCCGGCCAACTCATCCGCACCATTCAGCATGTTGCTCCGTCCCCTCTCCCTCCGGGAGAGGGTCAGGGTGAGGGCGATTCCGTCCGCGTCACCGAACTCCTCTACGACTGGCGCAACCGCCGTGAA
>MHBM01000287.1:0-157 GCA_001804885.1 Lentisphaerae bacterium RIFOXYA12_FULL_48_11 | reverse complement strand
GGTGATCCGCGTCGAGCGTTATCACGACGTAGCGGGCGACGGTCCCGACCCCGACGGCGGCACCCACCCCGACGACATTCTCATTGCCCGCGCCGAGACCGACTACGACGACCTCGGCCGCTCCTACCGCGCGCGGCAGTATGCCGTCAACCCGGAA
>MHBM01000286.1:2460-5371 GCA_001804885.1 Lentisphaerae bacterium RIFOXYA12_FULL_48_11 | reverse complement strand
GGCTCAAATCAATAGATTATTTATTCAGATTCTTCTTTAGCTTTAGGGGTTAAGATTGAAAAATACCATGGAGTGCTTGGTTCGGGCTATGTTATTGCTTCAATTTCTTCAGCGTCAACCACAATGGATGAGCCCGACATGAACTGAAAAACCCATTTCCATGATTCATCGGGTGTCTTGTCTGTCGTGAACGGTTCATTGCACCATGGCTCATCACAAAGGAAAGAAATGTCCGTGAGGCAGCTATCTTCGGAAAATGGGAGTTTGGGGTCACGAGGAGTGACTTGAAATGAGCGAACGCCGATGACGCGGAGTTCAAGTGATGGGGAATCATTCGCTTGAACCCAGTCACCTTTCGTCTTCTGCCAGGAGAGACGCAGTGAGCGTTGAGTACCGTCGAAGGCGAAACCGCAGAAATCGTAGTTGTTATGGAGATCAAGTTCGTGATTATGGACCACGACATAGATGTTTTGACTGATTGTGAAATTCTTTGTCTTCATTTATTCTCAGCCCGAACGCCTGCCTTAACCGGACGTGAACCCGCAGGGTTCACGGTACGGTTCGAGGCGTGGTTCGGGTTTATTTCTTGTCTGTGAACTCTAATGCTTTCTTTTCAAATTCATCAATATCAATTCCACGAAACAAATTGTGTACTTTTCCGATTTCCGTTCCGACTATTTTTCCTGGCACGAAATTCCATTTATGAATACAGTTAGTTGCAGTTATAGGGCTTAGGTGGTTGGTTTGTCCGCTTCCATTGTCGACCGAGAACGATTTGCAACATTCGCACATGTTGAAATACGGTGGCGATACATCGACCACGAACACGGGGTTTGGTTTATTCGCCACGTCTTTGCGACAGCCAACAAGCACGAGGCAAATAATTAGAACTGTGCAAATATTCTTCATTTCTATGACCCGAACGATTGTGTTCAGGGGACGGCGCGGCTTCGCGACGTACCCTGCAACACTTGGTTCGGTGCAATTTATTTTATATCGTCTTCTGTGTCGAACTTCTTGTCCGGTCCTGCGGAAACAACTTCTAGTTTGCTATTTATCAAACGGTAACGAAATTGTCTTCCCCAAGGGTCATTAATGTCGAAAATATTATGTGCGCCTATCAAGTAAGGTCCACGCCAATTAGTTAGTCCTGGGTTAATTAAAAGAGCATTCAATCCCATGCGTTCGGACGGTGGCGATTCGCAGTCAGTGATGTACAAAGACAAAGCTTGAGTAATAGCGCGAAGTTGTGCCTGAGTTGCTCCGATATTTATTCTGTATGGCTTGGTGCCCGGAAGTTCATTTTCATAACGGTATATGCAGTTGCCAACGCAAGCAACAATTAGGCCAGCCATGAGTATGAGGGCAATTCTCAATATTCTTTTGATTGTCATCTTTTCCACCGAACGACCACCTTCAGCGGACCGGCGGCTTCCGACGGTACGCTGAAAGGTCTGGTTGGGCTTCTGCCTTCTTAAAATGTTTTTGAACTATCTTGACGATTTTTGCAAATGTTACTTGTGGATGAACGCCCGCATCGGCATAAGGGAATTTGCGCCGATCCTTTGGCGGCAGTTCAAGGTGCGCATCGTAACGTCCCTTCGCGCTTCCAAACGTCTGAATGTAGGCAAGCACTTTGTGATTGGAGGGTGCCGAAATTCCGATTGCGCATAGATTGGCATTCCAGTGATCAACGATATGAAAGGCATCACTCCCCAGGCGTGTTGCGAGTCTGGATATGACGTCTCGAATAGTCGGATCTTTCTTGCCGATTCTCTTCATTGTTTTCATAGCCCAACGATTGTCCTAACCGGACGTTGACCCGCCGGGGTCAACGGTACGGTTGAGGACTTGGTTGGCCAAGTTTATTTTCTTTTAGATTTCTGACGTCGTTTTTGCAGTACTCACGGAACTCTAGAAATATATCCATCTTATGTCTTTGCCATTTCTTAACAACCGGATTGTTGTAAATATATATGAGTTGTCTCATTTCGGATTCTGAAAAGTAATTCTTGTTAATTTTCGCAAAAGTTGTCATCAGGGCCGAGTTATCTCGAACGCGTTGCTCTAGTATATCTCTGTACCCATGAAACTCTTTATCAGTGAGCATTGCCTCGCTTTGTAGCATAGCTTGTATTCTGATTTCCGCGAGTTGCATGGCAAGGTCATCAATGGTAGGTTTTGTCGTGACACAAGATGACGCCGCAAAGGTAAGGCAAATCACAATTGGAATGGTAAATATCTTAATTTTCATTTCTTTCATGGCCAACGACTGCCTTAACCGTTTTTCAAGCCGCAGGTTTGAAAATACGGTTCAAGGTTTTGTTGGGCTCCCATCTTCTTTCTCTTCATTACGGGCCATCTTCCGGAGTACGATTTCGGATGCTTTCCGGTAGTAGACAACCGAGCTGACTACAAGCAAGCATGAAATGCCAACGCACCCCAATCTCATGACGGTTCTGAATGCGCCCATGAAATCTGCAACCATGAATCCACCGACTCCGATGAATATGGCTGCGAACAAAATGGTCTTCACTGTGAGCAAGAGTCTACGTACTGCCTTAGACTCTGCATATCGGCGAAGAAGTGCCGCCTTGGAGTCGGCGGGCATCGTCTCGAATTCTCCGAGACTCGGTGCTGTAAATGGAATCTTCATTTCATTGCCCAACGACGGGCATGAGCGTCGAGGCAACCCTGGGTTGCCGAGTACAGCTCCATGCCTTTGTTCGGCCTATGCTGTCTTTGCGTGGCGGTGACGCAGTTCTTCTTCTATTTTTTCAGCTAGGAAGACCTTGAGTAGGGATTGGTAGGGCACGTCACGCTTGTTTGCCAGAAGCTTGAGCGCTGCAATGACGGATTCCGGCAGACGCAACGAAATTGCCTTGGTTGAAGGCTTGAGGTTTGGGAAAAC
>MHBM01000286.1:0-2441 GCA_001804885.1 Lentisphaerae bacterium RIFOXYA12_FULL_48_11 | reverse complement strand
CAATCAATAAATTCAGTTGAGTCATGGGTTGTCCAGAACACCCGCTCTTCTTCTTCATTCTTGAACACCGGAATCTGTTTCTTTTTCATGATTTATATATCCTCCGCTCTTTTCTGCTCATGTTACGGGCTGATATCACACGGAGACGTTTACCCCGCAAAGTGAAGGCCACAAATAACTCTCGCCCTTCGTCCGTCTGCCCTAACACGTAGAATCGAGATTCTTTTTGTGAATGTTCTACGTCAGCATCACAGATAAGAGGCGTATTGAAGAACACCTGTTCTGCTTCAAGCGGCGTGACCTGATGGCTTTGCCAATTCTTTTCGGCATTGCCACCGCTCCAGTCAAATCCTTCAAACTCGGGTATGCTGGTTACATCCATCATGCTGAGAACCGTATACTATAACCGTATACATGTCAATCGCTTTGTTCTGATTTCTTTCATGGCCGAACGCATGGCATAATGGTCGAGATGAACCGCAGGTTCATCGAGTACCATTCATGCCCTTGTTCGACATTTCTTTTCTAATTCCTCGTTTTGTGAGGATAATACCAACTAGTGTTCCGATAAAGAATGACCATTCCATTAGTGCCATTATCATTTGGTCATGATTATACGATTTGAGAATATGATATGTCTGGGGGATTGCACCAGTGAAACTGCCCCAGAGGCAGAGATGCCAGAATGGGAATGGATTTGTAAATATGGAAAACGGAAAGTCTGGCCAGGGGGATTCTGTGACATATTGCTCTGTCGATTTGAAGGCACGAAGAAATGGTGGGAGGAAGATGCTGAAGAAAGCGACTGGGATAATGGCCAGCCAGAATGGTGGAGGATCGCCTCCGGAGTTGATGGGGTCCGGTCCTGTAATGAACGAAACAACTGCTGAACACGCTAGAAGGCTGGCCTTCGTGAATGTCCAGAAATGCTTAGGTGTTTTCATCTTATTATGTCGAACGTCACTGCTGAGGCGCGGCGCGGTTAGCGACGTCGCCTCCGGAAGATTGTTGGGATCTTCTTTTTATGATCCATCTTTTAGTTACGAGTGTGGCCAATGTTAAATAAGCGATTACTAATGTAACTGCAACAACGTGCCAGCCTTCTTGCCATGCTGAGATTGGGCCACCTACAACAAAACTCAAGAAGATCATCAAGATCAAAGTGAGAGGAAAGAATACAATGTTTCCAACGAGTCCACCAAGAATAGGCTGCCAACGTCTGACGCAGATCGAGTAAACTGCAAGGATAGGAGCGATTGCGAAAAGAGGATAGAACTGAGTGATCATGAATTTGGCGAAATTGGCGAGGACATTGTCAGGCGAAGCGGGTAGCATATACAATGTGTAGATCAGCATGGCGAGTGTGATGAGATACGCCAGAATTGCCCATTTGATCAGTTCCCGCAATTTCATATATGATCCCAACGTCGTCATTGAGCGTCGAGTGAACCAGCCGCTGGTTCACGAGTACCGCTCGAATGATTTGTTGGCATCTGTTTTATTCTCTTTTCGGTAAACGGTGCATTACTGGGTTCGTAATACTACATGTCGGATCTTTTCCAATTGCATTGTATGAGTAAGTGCCATTGTTTGGGCAGATCGGTGTCGTGTTCCCTTTAATGTATTTGTTTACTTCTGAAGTCACGACATCGTCACCATTGGTTTTGTGATATTCTCGTGCCCATAATTCTTTAGCGCATTCGATAATGCGTAAGTTGTTGATGCATGTATTTAGACGGCAGGGAGTTCGTGGAGCATAGATTGCAGGAATAAGAAGCGTTAGGAGAATTAGAGCAATTGAAATAACCGCTATGATGTCAATTATTCTTTGCTTATTCATTCTTTATGATGCCAACGACTCAAATCAGCGGCGGCGCGGCTTCCGCGACGTACGCTGGATTTGCTGGTTGGCCATCAATCTTTTGGGAAGGTAGAATCTAAGTCCTGCGCTTCCCATTGTTTCTGATTCAGACTCAAACTATAAACTCCAACATCGTCCAATCCCCAGTCAACATATCGTTTCCCGTAAACCTCCATTACAACATTGCTTCTCAGGTGAACCCAAAGCATTGGATACCATCGAGCGAACTTCACCGGTTGTGAATAGGTCATCTCCAACGTATTACATCCATAGATACCGGGGCCGACAGAATATGGTTCACCCAGAATGCTTATTACTTCCTGTTTTGTCATGCCGAGTTGAACTCTCTTGATGTTCTTGATTGTCACATGGGGGCATAAGTTGCTGCCCCCTCGGGAGAGGAGCAACGCGAGAGCAACAAGACTTCCAATAATGAATAGTGCAATGATTATCTTTTTCATTCTATGGCCAACGTACATTTTAAGGGTTGAGGTGAAAGCCGCTTTCACCGAATACCCTTCAAAAATTTGTTAGGCTTAATCTCTCAATGCTTTTCTGACAACTTCCGGAACAGTATCTT
>MHBM01000285.1 GCA_001804885.1 Lentisphaerae bacterium RIFOXYA12_FULL_48_11 | reverse complement strand
GAAACATTTTGCCGCCGTGGCAAAGGGTCTGACAATTACCCGCCCCGTGTTGCACCGCGTGATTTCCTCCCATTTCGAAGACATGCGGCTTGTTGTACACCACTTGAAAAAACACGGCTACCACCGGCCCGGCCTGGTACTGGACAAGGAACTCGATGCTCGTGTTGACCATGCCTGGCTCGCTGCCTATCTCCTGTACCAGAACAGCCTGCCCGCCCGGAACCGCGTCCCAGCGCTGATCCTCGATTCCAGCCAGGCCAGCCGCAAATTTGCAGCGTGGTTGAGCCAGCACAAGCCCGAAGTAGTCCTTTTCACAGGCGTACCGGCACATGAATGGATCAAGGAACTCAACCTCAAGGTCCCCGACGATGTCGGACTTGTTCACCTCGACTGGTCGGCAGAATCAGGCCAGCTGGCCGGAATCGATGCCAACGCAAAAATACTTGGCGCCGAAGCAGTTGACCTGCTCGTCGGACAGCTGCACGCCCACGAATATGGAATCCCACGCCGGGAGAAAGTTGTTTCTGTCAGCGGCAGCTGGATAAGCGGTCCCTCTCTGCGCAAGATTCAGTAATGCGATATTACTGAAAACAAAGCTGTCATTGCCACACATCAATCCATTCCGCCCAATTCATCTTAATTGTCGATTGACGAGACCCTCATCACCCGGAGGTGACGGCGTACAAATGCCGCGAAGATTTCGTTCGCACAGGATCGTTACAACGAGCTGGGGCTTGACGTTGTCGATCAGAGCCTTGTCAAACTCTTCACCAACCCCCCGGAAGACAATCCGGCCAAAATGAGGTGTCAGGAATGGTATCAATGCCATGCCGAAAGAATCGTGGAATACAACGGCCGTCGGCAGATCCGAGCTTTCGGTGCACCGTTCCTCGTCACTGGCGGGACGACCAGGAAGAGGGTTCACACTGACGAAAGACTTGGAACAAAAGACAGGCGCCGCCGGCTCAACAAGGTGATCGCTCAACGCCAGAAGGCCCGCCAAGTCCCCTCCTCGCTGTCGACCGTAGGAGATAGTGAAATCGTCGCGCGTACGCACTGCCACTGCCGGGAACCAACCCGAAACCAACCGCATGATGGCGTCATACGCAACAAACGCGCCATACGAGTTCCAATGCGTGTCGGTTTTTGAATAGACTTGGTGGCTCCCGGAAGCCTTTTTCAAGACATGGCGAATATCCATGAACCACAGGTTTGCGATGCCACTCGCGTAGCCAGTCAGTTGATTCATTGGTGAATTCGTGCTGAGAGGACGGAGACAATCCGGCATGTACTCCGAGTAGATCGTCTCCTTGTTGGGCGCAACCACAAAGACATACCGGACATTCCGGGACGCCAGCCACGATGCACGGGCCCGCGTCACCGCTTCCCATTGAAAACACTGTTCCCCCGTCATGGGGCGCGTCCCGCGATAGTCCGCGATGGGATCACCATCATTCCTCGCTTTTCCGTCGTAGAACAACCAACCGTCTTTTCCAAGAACGACAGCGGCGCACGGTGAGTCATTAAAGATAGAGAGTTTGGCAAGATGATGCGCCCGCACCATTTGCCTCCTCAACCTGAAGTGGTCGCTATAGCAGCCTTCGAAAAGTCGGGGAAACTCCTTGATTGTCCAGGTGTCCAACCTCAGCCGCGGCATGTGGCGAAGGAGACGCCGCTCCTCCGGGATTTCTTTTTCCGCCCCAAAGAACACCTGCATCACCAGGGGCAGGTTTATCAGCATGAGAAAGAATGCCACCAAGGCCACATCAGCACCCGCAGCATATCGTTGTTGTATCGAGGTCATTATTTCAGAATCTGAAGTAAATGAACGGGTTGTATGTACCGGCCGCAATCTTAACCACCGCCACTAGGAACATACCCGCCAAGCCAAGCGCCACAAAGATTGAAATGACCAGATCCAGAACTGCACTCCTCTCTTCCGCGAGGCGGTCGCGAAGCCGCGCCGCTGCAGATCTCACGAAGCAAGCCAGCGGCAGGATGGCAGCCACGGCGATGAAAAAGACGATCATCGCTTCATGATCGACGATAGTCCCGATACTCTGGGCCGGGTTAGCGACATGCGTTATTCCGAACATGAGTGACAACATGGTCACGGATTGCGACACCGTATCCGCCCTGAACAACGTCCAGCTCACAAGGCAGACAAGACACACATAAAGGTGCGACACCGGACGCCACAATGGGGAAAGCACTCGGTCCCGTCGAAAACGTTCCGCCACCAGAAACATCCCATGAAAAAGCCCCCAGACCACGAAATTCCATTGGGCACCGTGCCATAGGCCACACAGAAAGAACACGATGAGCAAGTTTGTCAGCGTCCTGACCTTGCCCAACCGGTTTCCGCCCAGTGGAATGTAAAGATAGTCACGAAACCAGGTGGACAGGGAAATGTGCCAGCGCCGCCAGAATTCTGTCATGGACCTGGAGATGTATGGATGGTCGAAGTTCTCGAGAAATCGAAAACCGAACATCCGTCCGAGCCCGATGGCCATGTCAGAATATCCCGAAAAGTCAAAATATATCTGGAAAGCGTAACAGGCAGTTCCGAACCACGCGGCGCCTGCCGACAAGGTGTCCGGCGAGCACGAGAACACAACGTCGGCTGGCCCGGCAAGCGTGTTCGCAATCAGAACCTTTTTCGCCAATCCAATGATGAATCTTCGCACGCCATATGCAAAATCGCCGAATAAGATCGCACGACTCATGATCTGACTCGCGATGTCGTGATAGCGCACTATCGGCCCGGCTATAAGCTGAGGGAAAAGCGCAATATACAATCCGACTTTCAAAGGATCGCGTTGTGCTTCCGCTCTTCCCCTGTATACATCAACGATATACGAGATGGCCTGGAACGTGTAGAAGGAGATCCCGATCGGCAAATGGATCGGCTCAACGAGGTCAATCGGCGGTAGCCCGACTCCGCACAGCAAAGGGTTCACGTTCGCCACGATGAAGTTGCCATACTTGAATATGGCGAGGAAGGCCAGGTTCACTGCCACTGCCAGGCCCACCGCCATTCTGGCGTCACGACGCGTCGGCTGCCGTGCTATCATCATGCCCAAGGTGTAGTTCACAAGGATCGACGCGAGCATGAGAAGGCAAAAAACAACTTCTCCCCACGCATAGAAGACGATGCTCGCGATCAACAGCCAGACGTTTCGGCAGCGCCATGGCAGCAGGAAGTGGATCAGCAAAACAATCGGAAGAAAGAGAAATAAAAAGATGGTCGAGCTGAATACCATGGCTTTAGTTGATAAGTAATTGCTTTTTGGGGAACAATTCTGAAACACCGATTTCAGCGCTCTTGTCCCAGTTAGTTGCCGAAATGTTAACACGGTTATGGCTGATGGCAAGATTGTATTACTGCTTTTTCAAAGCATCGCCAAAAGGCGATAAGAATTGTCGCGGAAGTTAAATTCCCTGTCTGTTTTTGAATAATTTAAACACGGCGCTGCGGGGTCAGACTGTGAATAACAATCTTACAACCCGACTGAGCGAATCAGTAGATTTGCTCAACTCAAACTTCAGCTGGCCTGTTGGGCCGGTTTGACAGCCTTCTCGTAGGCTCCACGCCAGAGGACTGTGATATACCCGAACACCTGTCCAACAATACAGGCGATCAATTCCGGAACGGCAACAGAAAGAAATCCCGGCATATCATGGGCAATCCCTATTTGCACAGCTTGACCGGCTTCATTCAATCCCACCGTCCCGCCAAGCCTCATAATCGCGAAAAACATACCTGACCCTATGAAAAGGCCGGGGATGAAATCAAACATCGGCACTTTCTCCAAACTTATTGCAGGAATAACGACGATGAACACGGCTATTGCGTATGCATAAACGCCCAGGCAGGGAACCATTGCATCGCCCATCAGCATGATCAGGATCGATGCGATTATGCCGCTGGCATAAGCCAGTATAACCTTTAACCCGTTTTTGGGTGTACAGCCTGCAGCGAAGTAAACTGCCCACGCCTGGAAAGTAACAAAAGTTAACAAACCCGGTCCGCCGACTGCAGCGGTTGATCCTGGAATATATTTCCCTATGACCATTAATATGGCGGCCTGAACTCCAAGCAGGACAGGGATTATGATGAATTTACCGAATGACATGTTAGTATCCTTTCTTTGTGTTGTTATTGTGACGGGTTGTTAGACAATTGGATGGTTGGTTATTGGATTACAAGAAATTGCTTTTGTAACATGGCCACAAACCATAACTAATTTTGCCTTGTTTTACCCGTCAGCTAACGGATTTTGAAACTACGAACGGATAAAAACATAAACTTGTAAGAGCGTCAAGCGCAGGTTCTTAGAGAAATTGGCATAACTCAAGGGCTTGGCGGCTGAAAATGAAGTCTATTGCAGAAATCAAGGCGGCGGAAAGACAGACCCATCCAACCCGGATATTTTCATTCGGAAAAAACAACCTCACAAACATCGTAATCCAGGCTTCGCTCAGAAGCTTCGCCGTGGCACGTTGGCATGGGGTCCGGCAAGTCCTCTTCCCTATCCACCCGCGGTACCATGACCGGCTCGACATAAAATCAGGCTGCAGGTCGGAGGCTGGAGACCTCAGATCAGAGGAGAATTACTTCTTACGTAACGAGCGAATTAAACCGTTAAAAACCTTGGCTGTTTCGACAGAGAGTTGATTCAATACATGAGTCATCAGGAAGAAAGCCAAGACGGTGAGCAAGCCCAATCTGGTACTCCACTTCGCGTGCAGATCCATACGCAATATCCAGAAAATGAACGTATTCCGTCTCCGAAAATGTGCCGTTGGCGTGATTCTGAAAGAATCGCCCGAACTGAGTCGGGCTCCCACAGAATAACCGGCAGAACGGCTGCATCCAGCAGTTTAACTTTCTTTCCATCCTTCTCACCCTTACCCCATACGCTCTGGGTAAACGACCCTTCTCTGCTCAAGACTCAGTAATGCGATATTCCGGCCTGTTTTACTGTAAAACAAAGCTGTCATTGCCACACATCACACTCTTTGGTTTACTGTCCGCATGAAAATAAAAATGAACGTTATTCTCTCCTGCATGATCCTCACTCTGACAGCAATCAGGTTCTGCGCGGCCGAATCTTCCGCCGTTCCGGATCCCCGTCACATAAGCAACGGATGGAATATTCCGAGCGAAGGATACGCCGACCAGCCTTATATCGTAATAACCGACGATGGAGTCTGGCTCTGCGTTGTCACAACCGGCACGGGCGCAGAAGGTGCAAAGGGACAGCACGTCATATCAATGCGCAGCGCCGACCAGGGAAAAACATGGGACAAATCCGTGGATGTCGAGCCGATTGACGGCCCGGAAGCATCTTATTCCGTGTTGCTGAAAGTACCCGGCGGACG
>MHBM01000284.1 GCA_001804885.1 Lentisphaerae bacterium RIFOXYA12_FULL_48_11 | reverse complement strand
TTAAGAAGACAACAAATAATAGAATGGAATTATTCTCTGTAATTGCCGCCTTGAGGTCCCTTAAGCAGGACAAGCTCTCAGTGACCATTTACAGTGACTCAAAATATGTGGTTGATATGTATGAGGGCGGATATGCAAGAAAGTGGAAGGCTAATTTCTGGCACAGGGGAAGACAACCAGCGCTCAATTCGGATTTATGGGATGCGCTATTAAACCTCTGCGATAAACACAGGGTAAATTTCAAATGGGTAAAAGGTCATTCAGAACATCCTGAGAATACCCGGTGCGACGAATTAGCGGTTATGGCAAGACAGAGTGAGAATCTTCCGGTTGATGAGTGTTATGAAAATGCGGTTAAGATTGAGCAGTTGTCGTTGTTTGATGTTGGGATTGTATGATTGAGTTGCCCTGGCATCTCTTCTTGTTCTCATTATTCTCAGGGTGTAATGTTCTTGTTAAGGAGAATCGGTCGTGTTTATACAAATCCCCCTACAATCGCACAATGAACCGAATACGCCAGAGGATGCTAGAAAGCACTTCCTTGTTAACAGGCTCATTCATTTTGCTCTGGTTGTTGGAGTCGTGATGTTTGGCGGTATTGCGGTGTTAATTTCAGCCAAAGATATATTTTCCATACCCTTCTCTACCAATTCGATATTCAAGATACCTGCTTTTGTTTGCATCTTTACTATCGGCTTATCGTTTGTAGTTGCCCCATTTTATCGCAAAGTAACGCCCGCTCCTACCAGTCCTAGATCCGCCCTACAACAATATCAAATAATGTGCCTGATTAGATGGGCGGTAATAGAGGCAGGGGGATTTTTTGCAGGTATAGCGATTATTTTAACAAAAGAGATAGCATCAATCGGCTTTTTCGTAATTTCGGTAGCATATCTAATTTGCCGTTACCCATCTCAAAAGGAATTTATTGCGTTTACGGGCGACAAGAAGGGTTAATTGTTTTAATCGTCATTTTCTTCCAGCACTTCCCCGGTTATCCCCCCTGCCCTTTCTAGTATCGCCATTCTAATTCGCCGTCTAAAATCGCCAGCATCATTTTCCACCAGCATGTAAATATTAAATAGGAATAATGTTAATTCCTGTTTGTCATTATCGTAGGCGGATTCAGATTCAATTTTTATACCGCACTTGAGCATATCGGTAGTAGGAACATCTTCATAAACAACGCTCATAGGCTTTAGTTGCGGGTATACTTTCCTGAGTTTACGCAATACATCATCTGTTTCTTTAACGGCGAGCAATTTAAGTTTTCGCCTGAGATGGTTTTTATGACCCGCATTAATGAAATCCATAAGGGCGAATCTAATTGGCGAAGGAGAAATTGTAAATGGCGATTGTAACGGGGCTGAACTTAAATAATTACCTGAAATTACCAAACGTGAATGCTTGTTCTGGTTTTTGCCTTGTTCTTATATTCAGGAAAGGCAGGACAGTTGTTACACTCTTCTGTTTCTAAAAATAGACAACGCCCGCAATCATCGGGAGTTGCACCATTAGGGAGTTCGAAAGCATACTCAATTTGTTTTTCTTTTTTCATATAAATTCATTATCACAGTATTTCAATGAGACCAAGGTTTATGTGGAATGTAGAAAAAGGGCAATGAGTGGACGAAACTCAACCTCTTATCGTAAGCCTATCTCCTAGCACCTCACGCAATTTATCCCTATGAGCGTTCCATACTTCTCCGTCTTTCTGGTCTTGGTCATAGCCGGGAATTATTAATCTGGGTTTGAAGTCAATTGAAAGGCTTTGGGGATTATCCGCAACCCGCCTAATCAAATCTCTATTTCTAATCAAACCCAGCTTCATCAGGTTTTTTGCAACAAGGGCATAAGAGGTTAATATATCAGCCTCGTGGTTATGCAATGCCTCCTCGCACCTGTCTATCTGCTCTAGCACTTTGGGCGTTGTCCTAGATTTAATTTCCGAATTGATAAGTAGATTAACTTCGTAAAAAACTAATCTTATATCGGTGTTGGAGTTCTGCCCCCTTTCAAGTCGTAAATAGTCTATTGTGTCGATTCCTTTTCTCTTCTGTAAAACATCTGCTCGAGGAAAAGCGATTTCGACATCAATCACGTTATTATCACTGTTTGCTAGAATCGTAGAATAAACCTCTGATTTTTCTTCATCTACGTAATTCTCAGAAGCCTTCTTTATAAGGTCTATATCCTCATGATATTTGCCACCCTTTATTTTTACATAAACATTCTCCGTTTGCGGTCTTGATAGATTTAGATACTTATAATGAACTTCTACGATGACTCCGTTGTTATAAGATAATTTGCAGATGCTATTACCCTTATAGTAGACATCGATGTATTCGTCTCTGATGGCAATAAATAAGATCCTGTCCTCAACCATCTTGCTCCAAGAGCTGTCCGAGTTTTTCCTCAAATCGTTAAGAGCTTGAATAAATGACTGATCTTTTATACCACGCTGAAATCTGCCCATATTGGATACTCCTTGTTGTCTTCTCGAAGAGTACCATTATTAAATCCATTTGCCTCAAACTTCTTCTTATGGGTTAATTCAATGCAAGTTCCGCCATCTTTTGTGCCCCGGTATACTTTAATTTTCATGGTTCAAGATGTTTATACGATAAAATGCCACTTGAAACCACACCATTAAGACTTGCCCATCTGCCTTGAAAATCGCCCTCTAGTTCGCCATACTTGCCCATATGAACCACTCTGAATGGGATTCTCATAATAAGCAGGCAAGTATTTTTAAGTGGGCAGACTCTCTTCATAAACAGGCTAAAGAAATGTTTCTCAAGGATAAAACTCACGCTCACCTAGTATTTTCGTTTAAAGATACGGGTCTTGTAAGCATTAATCCCATCCCACCTAAAACCGATAATGCTCAAGTTCATAGCGGTATTATGCAGGCAATTAAACAACATAATCTATATGCCGTAATTTGCATTGCTGAGGCGTGGACATATTTTAAAAAGGGTAAGAAAGACCATACGGCAGCTCAAATACTAGATGGCGAAATAAAGGTAAGCGAACTAAGGGATGAGGATAAAACTGAAGTCCTGTATTTAAGAATGGAATCAAGGGACGGGGCTTGCGTGGTATTTTTAGATGAGATTGTAAGGGATGGAGAGGATGTGAGATTGGGCGAATGGAAAACGCTAAATGATGAGGAATTAAAGTGGTTTTAAATATATTGACCCCGGACGCTATAAGTCCTACCCCTTAGATTAAGATAGCGAGTGAAAATAAGGGAGGCAGGCTCAACAATGACTAACATGCAACCAGAAGAACAACCACCCAAAACAATCAGGATAATGGCTGACTACGGATGTTGTATTTGGGATGAAACTGGTGCCGGAATCTCACCTTCGCTTTACTTTCCAAAATATCCTGAACTTGAGGCTCTGGAAAAGGAAATTGATGATTGGGAAACATGGTATTGGAAAACGAGGGATGATGAGGAACATTTCCCTTACGGTGAGTTTGATAAGAAGGGACTTGAACTCACTCATAAACTTTCAGCCATCCTTAAGAATGAAAGTGTCAAAATCATTTACAAGGAATGCTGGAGACCCGATGGCAAGGAAATGAATGAGGTGGTAGTAAAGGATACGCAACCAAAAGAACAACCTCCCAAAACAATCAGGATAATGGCTGATTATTGTTGGGCTTATGATGAAGAGGGACTTGGCACTAATATAGCTATTTACTTCCCTCAATATCCCGAACTTAAAATCTTGGAAACCGAATTTGATGATTGGTCTATTAAGTATTGTAATATATGTGATGGAAAATCAAACGGCACTTATGATGAAATTGACCAAAAAGGAATAGAACTGACCCATAAACTTGCAACCATAATGAAGGACGAACAGGTTAAAGTAATATATAGAAAATGCTGGAGACCGGGGAAAATAGAAGACGTAGATATTGTAATAAAGGAATAATTTTATGACCACAGACACCGTAACAAAAAGCTGTTGGACATGTAATTTTCACGATGGTTGGGGACCGGATACGTTCTTAGGACGATGTAAGTATTTTGCGACACAAGGAAAAGCAGCTAAAGACATCCCTCCAGAAATAGTTGATAAAGGATGTAAGTTCTGGAAAGAGAAGGCAGGCAAGACAGGCAAGATAGAAGGCGACGAAGAATAGCTAACAGTAATTTCATTATTCCATGCAAAACTCATCCCCCATCCTAGATAAAAAGCTACTTCCATAAATTATGTGCATGGGCTTTAGCGGTTAATCCTTTCCATCCTCTCCTTGTATTTACCACCTCTTTTCTGCTATCTTCCCAATAATAATCTGGGTCGAAGATTTATGACACCTGAAGAACAAGCCCGTAAAAAGTAAAAGGCATTATGGATATAAAACAACTTGAGACCTGGTTATGGGAGTCGGCTTGTTCTTTACGGGGAAGTCTTGATGCTCCGAAATTCAAAGATTACATCCTGCCACTCATCTTTATCCGCCGTCTTTCCGATGTTTTTGACGATGAGATTGAACGCCTTTCCAAAGAATTCGGGGACAAGCAATCCGCACTGAAACTCGTCAAGAAAGACCATTCCCTTGTGCGGTTCTATATTCCTGAAGATGCACGGTGGGAAAGCATCCGAGCTCTTACTACTAAAATCGGGCAATTGCTAACTGAGAAAATGCGTCTGATATCCAAAGAGAATCCACGACTTCAGGGAGTAATAGATATTGTCGATTTCAATGCAACTGTCAGCGGAGAAAGAATTGTTCCGGATGAAAAGCTCAGCCGTCTAATTGAAATTCTGGGCAGGAAGGAATATCGGCTGGGTTTACAGGACGTTGAGCCTGATATTTTCGGAAGAGCCTATGAATATCTGTTAAGGAAATTTGCTGAGGGACAAGGACAATCTGCCGGAGAGTTTCTTACGCCAAGAGAAGTGGGGCTTATAAAGGCAAAGATACTTGATCCTAAGCCAGGACAAACAGCTTACGACCCAACAGCAGGTTCAGCAGGCTTACTCATCAAATTGGAATTGGTGTTGAAAGAGAAAGAGAAGAACCTCAAGCGTCCTATCCAACTTTACGGACAGGAACAGAATCATGTCACCTATGCAATGGCTCAGATGAACATGATTATCCACGATATGCAGGGAGAAATGGCGATTGGGGATACTCTGCGAAATCCAAAGTTTCTGGAAGGTTCTGCTCTCAAGAAGTTCGACCTAGTTACTGCCAATCCTATGTGGAATCAAGATGGCTATATTACTGATTTTTATGAACAAGATACCTATAACCGTTTCCCTGCTGGTTATCCTTCTGCCTCAAGTGCCGATTGGGGTTGGGTTCAGCATATGTTCAGCTCTTTGAATGATAAGGGCAAGGCTTCGATTGTTCTGGATACAGGTGCAGTCTCAAGAGGTAGCGGGAATCAAGGGGGCAATAAAGAACGGGACATAAGAAAGTGGTTCGTGGATAATGATTATATTGAAGGTATAATTCTGTTGCCTGAAAACCTTTTTTACAATACGCCTGCTCCGGGAATCATCCTTATTCTGAATAAAGCCAAACCCAAGGATCGGAAGAATAAAATCGTATTGTTAAACGCCTCTCTGAAATTCAAAAAAGGTAGACCCAAGAATTTTATACCTGATGGCTTTGATGATGACGGTAATTATTCCAAGGAAAATGATGTTATTACAGAGATTGCCGATGCCTTCAAGACAGGCAAGGATGTCGAGAAGCTCGTTAAAGTCATCTCGAAAGAAGAAGCTATTAAAAGTGATTATAATATCTCACCCTCACGTTACATAGAAGTCGGAGAAGCCGAAGTCTACAGAGATATTGCCGAAGTGTTGGGAGAAATTGAAGAGTTTGAAGCAATAGCAAGCGAACTTAACAAGGAACTCAAGGGTATTTTCAAAGAGTTGGGAATCAAGTCGAAGAAACGGTTGTGATTCTATGTGCAGTTCTCAGCAAACCGAGATTGGACGGTTTCCGAAAGAATGGAGACTAGCGAAAATTGATGACAATTTCTCGCTTCAGCAAGGTAAGTCACTCTCAGCCAAAGAACGAACAGGTGAGCATCTCAAGCCTTTCCTACGAACTGCTAACGTGTTTTGGGGGCAGATAGATGTGCAGACCGTTGATGAGATGGACATTCCGCCCAAGGACAGAGAACGTTTAGCCCTTCGCTATGGAGATGTTCTGGTATGCGAGGGTGGTGACATTGGGCGAACCGCAATATGGAAAGACGAACTCAAGGAATGCTACTATCAGAATCATTTACACCGCCTGCGTCCCAAAAATGACAGTATTAATCCGTTTTTTTTTGTTCGATGGATGGAAGCTGGTTTTCGGACGTTAAATCTCTACGCTGGCAGCGGTAACCGGACAACCATACCTAACCTTTCAAGTTCGAGACTCAAGGAATTCAAATTTCCACTCCCTCCTGTCCTCGAACAAAAGAAGATTGCCACTGTCCTGTCCAAGTTACAAAGGGCGATTGAAGTTCAGGACATGTTGATCCAATCCATGAGCAATCTGAAGCAATCCGCCATGAACTATCTCTTCACATATGGGCTGGTGACGGGCGAGGATATACAGAAAGAAGAAAGAAGCCGAGTTGCTAAGTACTGGAAAACATCTCGACTGGATGAGTTTATTCGACTTCAAAGAGGATTCGATATCACAAAACGGCAGCAGATTAATGGAAGAGTTCCCGTTATCTCTTCTAGCGGCATACACAGTCATCATGCCACTGCGATGGTCAAGGGTCCAGGAGTTGTGATTGGACGGAAGGGATCTCTAGGAACGGTCCATTTCGTGGAAGAGGATTTCTGGCCGCACGACACAACTCTATGGGTGACCGACTTCAAAGGAAACAAGCCATTGTTTATCTATTACTTCCTGCAAACCCTCCGACTACAAAAATTGGATACTGGCACCTCCAATCCTACGTTGAACCGCAATGCTGTGCATGCTCTTGAGGTAAGCCTGCCGGATATTCCTGTACAAACCGAAATCGCCAATATCCTCCAGACCATCGACAAGAAACTAGAAGCTCATGAATCTCAAAAGGCTTCTCTCGAGAATCTTTTTAAAACCGCCCTCAATCGACTTATGACAGGACAAGTTCGAGTAAAGGATCTTGACATTGATACTTCGGAGGTGGAAGTTGCCTGACCATGCTACAGAGAGAAGAACAGTCCAGAACCCACTGATAAAGTATGCGGTAGAAGCTGGATGGAAATATGTCTCTCAAGAAGAAGCTGTAGCATTACGTAAAGGAGAGACCGGCGTTCTATTCTATGGAGTTCTTCAGGATAAACTCCACGAGTTGAATAAAGACCTTCCTGCTGATTCCATTCAAGACATCATCAACCGTATCGAACAAGCCAAACCATCCATCGAAGGTAATTACTCCATCTTGCAATTCCTCAAGGGTAAACAAGCAACATATCTTGAATCCGAAAAACGCAATGTAGATGTTATGGTCATTGATTTTGAAAACCCTGGGAACAATATCTTCCATGTAACCGATGAATGGCAGTTTACAAATGGTCAGCTCAGGAACAGGGAAGACATCGTTTTTCTCATTAACGGCATACCCGTAATCGTAGTTGAAACAAAATCAGCTCAGAAAAAAGAAGGCATAGAAGAGGGAGTTGACCAGATAAGGCGATATCATGAAGAAACGCCTGAAATGCTTGCCCACGCTCAAGTCTTTGATGTCACCCACTTAATTGACTTTTATTATGGCGTGACATGGAGTATCAGCCGGAAAAACCTGTTCAAATGGAAGAGTGAAGCCAACTACGAAACCAAGGTTAAGGAATTCTTTAATCTGGAACGCATTCTCAAGCTCATTCAAGACTACATTGTTTTCACCAAGAAGGATGATGAGCTAAGCAAAATCATTCTTCGACAACATCAGACCAGAGCCGTAGAGAAAGTTGTTCAACGAGCTGTAGATGCCAAGAAACACCGAGGGCTCATCTGGCATACTCAGGGTTCAGGCAAAACTTACACCATGATAACAGTGGCAAGCATTCTCTTAAAAATGGATGAACTCAAAAAGCCGACTATCATCATGTTGGTTGACCGGAATGAACTTGAAACCCAGCTTTTCAATAATCTTGCCGGATATGGTTTTGGGGCGGTTGAAGTTGCTACAACCAAAGCCCATCTCCAAAAGCTCCTGAAATCAGATTACCGGGGCTTGTTGGTAACGATGATACATAAGTTCGATAAGATTCCTGCCAACCTTAACACAAGGAACGGCATTATCGTTCTGGTGGATGAAGCCCACAGAACCACTTCAAGCGACCTGGGTAACTATCTTTTTGCCTGTATTCCAAATGCTACTTTTCTTGGATTTACAGGAACACCCATAGACAAAATTGCTTATGGAAAAGGAACGTTCAAGGTCTTCGGAATAGATGACGAGAAGGGATATCTTGATAAGTATTCTATCAAAGAATCCATAGAAGATGGAACTACCTTGAAACTTAACTATGCTCTTGCTTCCAACGAGATGCTTGTTCCAAAAGAACAGTTGGAAAAGGAATTCTTTGCCCTGAAGGAATCTGAAGGCGTAAGTGATATCGAAGAACTGAACAAGATTCTGGAAAAAGCAGTCAATCTCAGGAACTTTCTCAAGAGCAAAGACAGAGTAAAGAAAGTAGCCCAAACCGTAGCAGAGCATTACACCAAGAACGTAGAACCATTGGGCTATAAGGCATTTCTTGTGGGCGTGGATCGGGAGGCTTGCGTGTTGCTCAAGGAAGAATTGGATAAATTCCTTGCCCCTGAGTATTCCAAGGTCGTTTTTTCGGCATTCCACAACGACAAGCCTGCCCTCAAGAAACATCACATATCCGAAGATAAAGAAAAGCAACTGCGGAAACTCTTTATAAAAGTCGAAGCATTACCCAAAATCTTGATAGTGACGGAAAAACTATTAACAGGATTTGATGCCCCTATTCTCTACGCAATGTATCTTGATAAGCCGATGAGAGACCATACCCTCCTGCAAGCCATAGCCAGAGTAAACCGTCCATACGAAGACAGTACCGGAAAGAAGAAGCCTTATGGTTTTGTAATGGATTTTGTCGGTATCTTTGACAAACTGGAAAAAGCCCTAGCCTTTGATTCTGATGTTATCTCCGGGGTAATCAATGACCTGCAACTCTTGAAAGACGCTTTTGTTTCTATGATGAAGAAGGATGCCGACAAGTATCTTAAGCTCATGGAAGGTAAGATGAGCGACAAGACTGTTGAAAATATTATTCAGTATTTTGCAGACAAGACGCTCAGGGATGAATTCAACAATTTCTTCAAGGAACTCTCTACCCTTTACGAAATCATAAGTCCTGATGCTTTTCTTCGACCATACATCGAGAACTATAGATCCTTGTCAGAAATGCACAACATACTTAAAAACGCCTTTGAGAATACGGTTTATTGCGACAGGGAGTTCTTAAGGAAAACGGCTTTACTGGTAAGAGAACGTGTATCTTCTACCGCAATAGATACATCATTGCCGGTTCTCCCAATAGATGAGCACCTTGTAGAGAAACTGACTGCGAAACATGCATCCAAGACAGTAAGGGTAATTAATCTTATTAAAATCATTCGCAAGTGGGTTGAAGACAAAAGGAACAGAGAGCCATACCTTATTGAAATTGGAGAGCGGGCTGAACGGATCCGGGAAATGTTTGAAAACCGACAGATGAATACATTACAGGCGTTAAAAGAACTGGAAGAATTGGTTAAACAGACCTCAGATGCAGAGAAAGAACGTGAAGAAAAACGCATGGATATTCATTCCTTTACGGTTTACTGGGTGCTCAAAGAAAATGGATTAGAGGGAGCAGAATTAATAGCCAAAGAAATATCAGACCATTTTGTATCTCATGAAGGTTGGGATGGAAACGATGAGACCTTGCGAAGTTTAAAGACAGCCCTCTACAAGACACTTATGAAAACAGCTCTGAAGGACAATATGGTTGAAGTGGCTGAACGTATTCTGAAATTGCAGGCGGAAGTAGGAAAGCATGTTAAGAACTAAGGCAGAGAGTAACAAGGAATACTGTAAATTGGCGGACAGGATTTATCATTGGGCAGATAAGATTCATGTTGACCCCTCAGATATTAGGATTCGGCACATGAAACGCAAATGGGCATCCTGTTCAACAAGAGGGATGCTCACCTTGAACTGGGATGTTACCGACCTGCCCGAAGAACTGATTGATTACGTAATTGTTCATGAACTTCTACATTTACGCACTCCGAATCATGGTAAATTATGGAAATCGTTCATGAGGGCATATCTTGGGGACTGGGAGAAGAAGGAAGAAAACCTTAAAACATTTGCGGGATAATCTTTAAAAATACTTGAGTCGGCAGTAGAAATGTTTCAGCGGATTGAAGAAGCTCGGGAAGTAGATACTTCTCAACAGGTGTATTTTCTTTTAGGCTGCCATACTTTAACTTTAATTTCGTCTTCAACCGCTAACATGGCCACTGCGTCACCAGCCAATATTGCGCTCCTATAGCTATCATATTGTCTTTTATATACTTCAGGTAGATTCCAAGGAATGTGAAGTTCGCCCAAATCATGAGCCGATATATATGATGCTCCTGACCCTCTCTCCATCAAAGACGCACCATTGGAATTACAGAACGTAGATCTTAAAACAAACAGCAGCTTCATGGCGTCAGAAGGTGTTTTTGGACGTATAGCTAGAACACAATCGCTCATCATACAACCAGAAGCATTTTTCTTGATCATTCCTATGGTCGTAGAACATTTCCGACCAACACGAGTAATCAGGATATCACCTTGCCTAACGGGTATTCCACTCGCTTTATCCATGCTTCGATATTTTCTTGGTCGATACCAGCGACAATCACGATAACACCATGTGTGAATCACGTCGTCTTTCTTTAGTCTATTGCGATCTCGAATTATATCAGTCACAGATGATAGCTTTATCCATTGCAGAGATTCTGATTGGATAAGCGATTTGTATTTCTGATTAACTTCATAATAGCTGTAATCGAGCCGATGTCTTCTATCTAAATCGTTCTTATGCAAAATCATTTTCTTTGGTGTAGTAATATCGTGATTACGAAGCTCAATATGGGTCTTTTTACAGCCTTTAACATAAACAAAAAGATACATTCGGGATTCAACTTTGGGGAATGAGAACCTGGGTAATTCATGAACAATTTCTATGCTTCCGTTGATTAATAGTTCGTTCCTTATCCATTCATTTGTCTGAGAAGAGATAACCGAGGCAGGGAGCACTGCCAATAATCGCCCCCCTCTCTTTAAGAATTGAAGACTTCGATAGAGAAAAGCGACTTCGATAGGGACTTTTCTTGTTACCTGCTTGCTATCATGTGACAGATCTAAGGAAATCCAGTCTTTAATTCTCCCTAAAAAAGGTGAGTTCATTACGATGCAGTCAAAGTAATTCGAGAGATTCCTCTGAACCGCTTTTTTCATTGACCATTGAACAAACTCATCACATATAAACTTAGGTGCTATTGCAACGTTGGAGATCAGGTTAGCTTTGGCTTGTTGGAGAGCTGTTTTATCAATATCAACAGCTATAACTTTGCAGTCTTGTTTGGCAATCATCTTCAGTGCAGGAAATAGCAGAGTCCCGGCACCAACAGCGGGATCAAGAATAGATTTAAAAGTCTTGGGTAAATGTCTGCAAAGTATGTTAGCAACTTCTGGCGGGGTGTCAAATCTTGCTAAATTCATGTAAAGCTCAATTGATAAACATGACATTTCCCAATGTCATCTGTTCTTCCTTTGTGTCTGGTCGGATGATCATAAATGATACCTACATCTTTTCTTAATGCTGCAAACAAGGCAACTCCTATACCGTGAGGCTTTGTCCCTAAAGGCACAACAAACATTCTTTGCGGAGGATGAAGAGTTTGATATATCTTTTCTAACTTCTCAAACACGGAACGAGGGTTATCAGCAGCACAATATTGTACCGATGTTCTGCGTTCTTTCAGAATCCTTATATTGTTGGCGAAGGCGTTCATTGTCCACCCTGGCGAATATTCAGGAACGCCAAATACTACAAAACACGATTTGGTATTAATCATCTGAAAGGTTTCCAAGACTTGGTCGAGCCTTTGTCCCTCATATCCTAAGAAAAATACTCCACATGCATCCACTCCCTCTCTTAACATTAATACTGAACCAAGAATAGGGCTGAAACCTGTGAATTCCTCGGAAAGCTGAAAATCTCTTCTATCCAAAACATTGCCAGATGAATGAGGTAAATACTGTCCAGGCTCAATATATAAGATGTTGGTTGAATTATGTCTCTTTGCAGAGAGGAACCGCAAACAGTACAAAATCTCAACAAATCCAAGGGTGGTTGCATCAAGCAGAATAGTTTTATTTGTCATTTCACAATCAAAGAAACTTTCAAGCTTGTCGCCTTCTAATTCAAACTCAACATCATTAATTAACATCCTAAAAGTGGCAGGACTATATATCATTTTGCATTGCTTAGAGCTAATTCCGTTCATATGCTCTGAAGCAGTCTTACCTCTAACATCTACATCCTCCCCTCTGATCGATAAATCACAATGGGGAAGAACCATAGCTTCAATTTTATCGAACCGTCTCATTCTGAGATGCATTACGAGCCTCTTTTTCAAGGAACTGGAACAATGGAAGATCACTCTGATCACTTAAATCAATGTCCCACTTTGAAGAGTAGGTCTTGAGAAGTTTTGTGTACTCGTTCAGGTCGCCTTTAATTAGACAAAATATATCATCTGAAGAAAGTTCAAGTCGCCGTTTCCTCCTATAGCTAATTCCAAAATACGGGGCATAGATAGGATTCAACATATATTCATTACCATGAACCTGATAATCAGACTTATCTTTTGTGCTTTCATTCTCAAAGAGAATTGACCATTTGAGTGCTTCCTTGATGAAGTCTTCATCGCTAGACGTAAGCTGATAACGCCCTTTAATTATGGCAAAATGATTCTGTTCGTTCTCGCTTAGAGTTTTTCTAGCATGAGCAAGGGCGAATAGATTACCAAGTCGGTAGGTAAACATCAGAAGTTGAGGCCCTTTCTGCCCAAAACCTCTTATTTCTCGCAGGAACGTTGTACTGGCTTGTTTAGAAGCTTCGGCTTGTTCAAGAGGATCTACTTTAAGCACTGCGTTTTCGGAGCTATGCTCGGTTTTTGATAATGACTCGTAACATAGTTCAAGAAAATGTCGAATGTTTCCCCTCGACATAATACAAAAAGCCTCAAAGCCGGAATAAACAGGACATGTTCTAGAAAACGGGGTAAATAACTGAATAACGCTGGCAAAGAAATTGTTATGAATCCAATTTGTGCTTCCTGAGAATTTATTATCTGCATTGGCTTCCAGAGCATCTAACTCTCTTTGCACTTCAGCAGGTTGGAGGCTTTTCCTATGGAGAAGAGCTGGAATAATGATCATGGCTTTCTTTGCTGAAGGGCGAAAAAATACACTTGGACTAATAGATGAATTTCTTGTTTTGAGTGCAATTTCAATATTGTTTTGTAATTTGTTTAGTAATGGTTGTTGTTTAAATATATAATCAGCTAGTTCGGTTTGCGAGAGTCCGGGAAACATTTCGTTTGCTTGCTGAACCATATTCTTCATATAGGACGATTCTTTACGGCTACTCAAAGAGGCGGGGTCTTTAATCTTCTCAATGTCAAATTCAATATTTAACCGTTTGGCATTTGATAGAATAAGAAACAGGATCTCAGCAGCAAACACCTCAAATTCAGCTTCTCCCGTAAAAGAATCCAAATCATATTGGCGAAAATCGTGTACATTATTTAAACTTTCAGACCCGAGCGTTTCCATTGTCTTAAATGAGTGACGCTTCATTGCAAGATTGTATATTAACGGTGGCTCACTATGTTTAAGCCATGTATTAACGATCTTCTGTTGATAATTGCAGAGATTCTCATACTCATCAATGTATACAGAAAATACTGTCGTTTTGAGGCAAGGTATCTGATCGGTAACAATACTGATTAAGGCTTTGATAAATGATTCAGGGAGTAATCTTGGCTGTTCTACTTTTCGCACGTCATTTATCCATGTTTCAAACTCCCATACACGATTTTCTAATGCTTGGTGAAATTCTGATAGACGAGCAGGTAATTTACTATCAAACACCTTCATTCTTTCAAAATCTAACTTATCTAACCTGTCTTGGGTCAGACACTCAAAAGTACTAGCGGCAACACTTTTGAGACTCCTAATTATTTCTATTCCCAAAATAATGGCTGCGTAGTGATTAAATGCAGCTTGCCAAGTATCATCCGGTATACCTCTTCCAGTCATAGCGTTACCGAACTGGGTATCTGTTCTCCAATACAACCCTATGCGAGATACAGCATCACGAGGGATGGTACGCCTGTTCTGACTAAACACAGATTGATGAGATAAATACCTCAACAACATCGTCTTTCCACACCCTCTACCTCCTAGAATTACTCTTGGCTTCTTTGCTGTTTGTAAATCAAGACGATCGTAAAATGGAGGTATAACAAAATGCTCCCAAACATCGTACCCTAATTCTTCTGCTCGATTCTTTGACAATATTTCTATCAGAGATTGGTTGTTCATTTGATTTACCTCGCAAAAAGAGGATTCCATTTACCCGGCTCAGAATGCCATAATATTGGCAGACAATTGTCCGGAGCTACACCCTCAATCGCATACAGAATCTCTAACTTCCCGTAACCAGTTCGGTCAACAGGAAGTTTCAAACCTCTACTTGTCACAAGATCACAGTAGAATTCCTCTGCATCATCTCCTGTGTTTTCATAGAAGCACGATGATTGGGGCGAGAATATGCCATGACTCTCATTAAGTATTTCAACAGGTTTAATTTTTAGATCTAGAGCATATCTACTTAGAGATTGTAATCCTTCCACATGACTTACAAGAGGAGTGAAGGCAACATAATTATCTCTTAGAATTGTTTTAATATCTATTTCGTCACATAGTTCCTGAAACTGAGTACCTGTACCCATAAAATCGTCAATAAATATGAAAGTCTTGATGCCGGAGTTAATGCATCTCTTAATTTGATCGGCTTCAATCATTATTCCCGTGTTTGTTCCAAATTCCTTTTCCATGTGTCTTAAAATGTTATTGGAACTAATCGTCCCAGGATCATGTTCGCCTTTTACTGCGACCAATCTTAAGGGCAGTTTATTGGCATCCTTCTTCAGGTCTTCAATCCAATCAGTAATCTCATTGAAAGGCATAGGATGTTCTGCCTGAAGATCTGGAAGTGTTCTTTGAAATAATTGTTCTATCATGGCTATTACTTGATCTTTCGAGCGATATATAAGCCCATCCAAGATGCAGGCAGAAAAATATTGTTCCTCTTCGCTTTTAAAGTTATTAAGCCATCCTTTGAATCTAAGTTCATTGATTCCATCACATATTCCAACGTCGATCAGATCATTACAACGAGTAATAACTGACTGCGTATACGGCAAAGCATTTTTGGGTAAATGAAACATTCTTCTGATCTCTTAAAATACTTATTACAGCATATTAATTGTTCTTTATGGTACCACTGGAATTCTAATTTGCACAGAGAAAGATGGATCTTAAGAAGAGGTTCAGCCAAAGGATTCAGCACAATCCATTATATTATGGCGTGTTAGGAGGCACTAACGGGAGAACACGCTTCAAGAAAGAGGAATAACTTGCTAACGCACTTATTTCACCATTCCCCTCACATCCACCTTCAACACTCTAGCAATTCCTACCAGCTCATAATCGTAAACGCATCGCAAGCCATTCTCAATTTTTGCAAGTCCCGCCCTATCAATTCTCATCCCACATTTCTTCAATCGTTTTGCCATCTCTTTTTGAGTCCACTTCCGGCGGTTTCTGGCTTGAGCTATGTTTTTCCCTGAGATGTTCTTGCTTTTCCTCATAGGGCATACAATAGCATCTTCCCTGTATCAGATCATTCTTTTTAACAACTTGCTCCACGCACACTCTTTTCTTACGCTTCCTCAATGTTCTCTAAAACAAATTTCTTACAATATCTACAATGCCCCAAACTTGCATGGACAGTTTATAATATCCCTAATATGTTCACTGCTCCTGATCCATCCACTGAACAACGCATGTTAGAGGGCAAAGTTGTAGAAGAATATGCCCGTAAATTATTCCCTAGCATCACCCTCATAGACCACTCACAGCCCTTAGATGAAGTAATAACCCAATCTAACGACGCCCTCAATTACTCTAGTTCGCCAATTTGTAACGCCCTTTTATCCGCCAATGACTTAATAGCCGAAACTGATATTCTTGTTCCTGTTGAAGATGAATATGATTTGTATGAAGTAAAAGCCTCTACCAAAGAAAAACCTGAACATATTCCCGACATCGCTTTTCAAAAATATGTTGCAGTAGTCAGAGGTTTAAGAATCCGTAAATGCCACCTTATACTCTTAAACAATAAATATGTTCGTAAAGGAGAAATTAATCCCAAACAATTATTCAAGATTAGTGATGTATGTGAGGGCGTTTCTAACTATGGCGAATTAAACGATATAAATGCCCAGGTTGAGAATGCCCTACTCATCTGCAATCAAGCCCAATGCCCTGAGATTGAAATAGGATTGCAATGCACAGATGATTGCCCTTTACGAAATACTTGCTGGAGAGAAGTAAATAAATTCAAACATAACATTTTTGATTTATACAGGATGCCGACGAAAAGGGCTGTGGGATGGTATAAGCAAGGAATTATAGGAGTTGAGGAAATACCAAAAGATTATCCCCTTACAAAATTACAGAAGATACAGGTTAAAACTGAAAAGACCGGGGAAACATATGTAGACAAGAAGGCTATTAATGAATTTATTAATCGATTAAAATATCCACTGTATTTCTTAGATTTTGAGACGTTTTCCAGTCCTATACCTCTAATTGATGGTAGTAGCCCGTATCAAACAATCCCCTTCCAATTTAGCCTGCACGTAATCGAAAAAGACCTGGCAGAAGACCCTAAGCACTATTCCTGGATATGGGATGCTGAAGGAGATCCACGCCTTGAGTTACTTGAACGCTTACAATCCTTACTGGGCAATAAAGGAAGTATTCTCGCCTACCATTCCCCATTTGAGATGATGATTTTAAAGCAGGCAGTTAAAGCATTCCCAAAATATCAGAAGTGGCTGGGTAAAATACTGGAACGCTTTGTAGATCTCTTGCAACCATTCAGGGCATTTTCCATTTATCACCCCGCTCAAAAAGGTAGTTGCTCATTAAAGGATGTTCTACCGGCATTAACAGGCAAAGATTACTCAGCATTAGAGATTCAAGATGGCGGGCAGGCTTCAAGGGCATTTATGGGCATTCTAAACGGCGAAGTAGATGATAAGCAGGCGATATTAGCGAACCTTGAGATTTACTGTGGGCAAGATACAATGGCGATGATTGAAATATTGAGGAAGATGAAAACTTTGACAACACTATAAGGAGAACAACATGGCAAACAAAGAAGAACATAAGATTGACCCGCATGACCTGACAATTGAAGAATATATGGTAGCCACTCAAATGATATCAGCGGTAGATAATATGCACCTTCCCTTTGCTGATAGTGGTCAAATAAAACCAGAGGTTAAAAGAAAAAGAAACATAAACGAATTTATAGATGTGGTATCTTCATTCATTGCTGAGAGATGCACTGCCCATACTCTTGATGATGCAGTAACAGTCCTCGAAGAAGCCCAACGGAAAAGGCATATACAACAATGGGGCAATGACGACCTGTTGAATATGGAGAAGAAGGGATAATTTCATAGCGAATTTTAAGGAAGATGAAACATTTATCCACGTAATCAAAGGAAATTCCCACAACCTCAAAGAATATATTTCCAGAGGTTGTTATGAATTGATATAAAAAGGCTCAAGACATGAAAAAGAAAACACCAATGGTAGAATGTTTTAAATGCGGTATGAAAGTCCCCAAAGATAAACTGAACCAAACCGACCTATGTCCTGAATGTGCCAAAGCCGAAGAAGAAATGATAAAGACTTCTCATCCCGATTACAAAGCCGATAAAGACTAATTGGTAAAATAATATCGCCTGTATCTTTCTTGATTTCCTCTCACCCACGCTCAACAATATTTAAATGAACAAATCCCGCAAACCTGTTTCTAAACCCGCCTTTAAAATGGAAAAGGGCGATATCTTTTACAAAATCATTGTATCAAACCCAGTACTCTTTGAATTATCCCCGCATACTAATACCATAATTACTTTCATTGTTATTTGCAGAGCCACAGGAACTTTCTCAATTGTAAATGTCATGAAGACTGCTCAACGGGGTATAGGTATTTCAAGGTCGCTACAGAATAAGAATGGAGTTAGTGCTAAGAACATCGACAAGGAAATAGACAGAATACAAAAAGACTTTACTCAGGGTGTTCGAGCTAAAACCAATTGCAAGATAGAATGGGCTGTCCTTAACTTATCTCGGATTACAGACAAAACAGAACAACTTGAGCGTATTAAGAAATGGGGCAAGCTGAAGGTTTGTTAAGGAGGAATTATGGAAAAGACAGTCAAATTCAAGGTAGAGAAAGAAACTAAAAACACTGTTAGATTCAATGAAGTACCGGATGAAGGACAGCCACCCATTATAGGCACTTTATATGTTCAAAAGTGGTTTGCCGGGAATGCTCAGGAATTGGAAGTGACGGTTAAGAAGCCCTGAGACAATCACCTGTTCTTATAAGGCAGGATTTCCATTTGGAGAATAGCCTTGAGAGCTTCAAATTCAGGGTCTTTATGAACAAGCAGAGCATCGTAATGAATAGCAGTAGAAGCAATAAACGAATCAGCGAAACTCATTTTGTATTTTGCCTTCAATGCTCCTGCCGATAAACATAACTCATCACTGGAATGAACCCACTTTACCGACCACGATTTGATAATAGCCAAGTATAATTCCGCCCTGTCCCTGCCCTCCTTCTTGGTAGCACTTGAGAATACTTCGGCAATGGTGGCAAAACTCATATAAAGACGGATACTGCCTTTCTTCGCCTTGGTTAGATAGCTTTCAACAGCATCAGCCCCCTCCTCATCACAAAGCAGGGCAATTACAGCGGAAGTATCCAGTACAACATTCTTATCAGCCACGTTCTCTCTCCCGCTTACGATCTTCCCTGAACGCCTGCATTAGTCCTGAATTCTTGGCTATTCCTCTTGCACCTTTTATCGAGTCTGTAGGGAGAAGAATGACTCTTATTGTATCCCCGTCTGTAATCCATTCTAGTTTGGCATTGGATTGAATATGGAAACGTTGCCTTATTTCAGCAGGAACAACCGTCTGTCCCCTTTTTGTCATTGTAGTAACCATAGCATTACCTTCCTTAATGTTGATAATAACCTACAAGACGATTACAGGCATTACAAGGCAAAACAATGATATGACTTGTATTGATATATTTAATTGAATTATTAGCCAGCCCGTCAAACCAACCCTATTACCATTTATTAATCGATTATAAACAAACGTGGCGATTCTAAGGGGCGGTTTAGAGGGGCTGGTGGTAGAATTCCCTTATGAACTACTGGACTGCATCAATATTAGTACCGGGTTGGGGTCAATTTTGCGAAGGGCGTCTTAAGGATGGCGTATTATTCTTTATTGGGACTGCTTGCGGGTTATATGTGGCTTGGTGGTGGGGCGTGTTAGTATGGGCGTTTAATGTTCAGGATGCTTATATCTACAGGCAAGAAACCAACCATTAAGAAATCCACAATTGTGTAAATCTTCAATACTCATCCGGCAACAATATACAGGTTGAACTTCTATCTGCTTCCGTAATTATCCATATTTTAATGCCGTTTAAGGTATGGTATGCACTCAACAATCTTTCGCCATTTTCAACAGCCTCATCATTTAATTGCCAATCTTCCGAACATACTTCGCCCCAGTCACATTTCTTATGCCTGCCGAGAAATTCTAAGGGCGTTTGAGATGATTCCTGTAATACCTCAATAGCGCCGGGAGTTGCTACTAATTGACCAAGAGAAAATGATTTGTCGATTATTGATGCCATGCGGATAATTACAGGCTGAAAGTGCATATGAACCAAGGTAAATATAAGAAGATACCTGAGAACAATCCCCGAACGTCCTGAGTTTTATGCAACTAACATTAGCCTATACATTGGACTTAGCGTATAAACACCAAAAAGGACGATGGTAAATGGTAAACTCAAAACAATTAATAGCGGCGGACGAGAAGAAAGCACAAGAGTTACAGGAGAAGAACAACAAGCTCGCAGACCTTGAGAAACAATTTAATAAAGCAATGGTCTCAATTTACAATCGCACCAAGGCTGAATGTAAGTATAACGCCACCTACCTTCTGAAAATGATATCTGAAGAAGGAGGATTGAAAACTGCCAAACACCTTATTAACGCCAAGTATGTTTCCGAGGGATTTGAAAAACTATTTACGCTGAAAAGGTTGGATCTAACAGTAGAAGCCCTTGTCCTGACTAAACCTTGGCACGAATTATTTAATAGCAAAGAACTGGAAATTGCCATTAAGAGACTGAATTCTTTGGGTTATAAGATTAAACTAAACGAGCTGTTATCAGGCATCGTCAACACCCGCAAAACCGATTAAGCAAAGCCCTTACACCGTTGAAGTGGTAAGATTCTGCAAATTCGCATAATTGCCTGTTAGTAATGCAATATCCACAATTGTGTAAATCGGTAGTACCCCTTAAGAAATTTCATTACAGTATTTATAATCAACATTGTCCCGCCGTTAAACAGGCAGAGATGAATCTAACCCTTATTGTTATTCAATCCCATAATCCGTGCATTTCAAATTCCATTTCTATCTTCCCGCAACTTGGACATCGATATTTCATTTTTGGTGATTTAATACCCTCAAGGCTCAAATCATTATAAAACAACAGATCTGAACCACATTTATTACAGGGGTGAATCTTTTTGCCCATGTTCTTTACCCACATGTTTTTACAATTAGAACAGGCAACAGGAACATAAGCATGAGCCGACATCTCCCCACAACCAACATGCATTTCCTTTGATGTAAACCCGCAACTGCATTTGGCTTGGAGAATTGAGCCCATGATATCCCCCTACTTCGCCCCAGCAATTGCATCTCTAACTTCTTGAATGGAATAGCTTTTCTTTGCACTGAAATGAAGTATATGAATACCAGCAGCAGACATTACCTTATCAACAAAAGCATCCCGTTCCTGCCTTTGAGCTTGCTGATGGCTTGAATCGTCTAACTCCACTACACATTGAAGAGTCAGAGACTTGGTATCACAAACAACAAAATCAACATGCTTGCTTTGAATACGGTTAAACGCTTGCTGTCTTTCGCTACCTGATAGACCTTTTTTAATATTTATAATGTCTGCTAACCTGACTTTTCCCATAACTTTGAAATCATTCCCTACTGCCTGCTCCAATACTCCAAGAAAAGAACGTTCAGCAGGAGAGAATAATGTACCAGCAGATTCGTACGGCAAGGTTTTGGGTTCTTTTTTAGCAAGAAGAGGCAGGAGGAACTTAACTACACCTGCAATAATGACAAGAAATATAACAAGACCAATAACTTGATATCCCATGAGCAAAACGTAGCAGAAAACAAATTGCAGGGGAAGTAATTCATAATGTTAGTAATGCAATATCCACAAATTGTGCAAATTGGTAATCCTTGAATGCGTTTAAGATTGCCAGGGGAAGATTACTAAGGGCCGGTAGAGTCTATGATGTATAGTGCGAATGATTTTAACATCCAATTAGACGATTATTAGCAGGTTAGGCAGGTTAACAATATAAGACAGCCCTAATGCCCCGGATGCCTCTAGGATTAACACAAAAATGCCTAGAATTGATTAAATTGGCAAAGAGGTAGGCAGATGAGGGTGGGATAATGTTAATAATATTTAATGATATATTTTCACGCAAACGTCTAAAAATACCTATAATATCGCCAGCAGAAGTATAAATAATCTCTACCAAGGCTAAACATGGCATCTGATAAAAGTTTCGTTGAGTTTGTAGTAGACCAGATGGGAAATGCCGGAACTATATCTTACAGGCAAATGTTCGGTGAGTATGCGATTTATTGTAATGGCAAGGTAGTCGCATTGGTTTGCGATAATCAGCTTTTTGTTAAACCGACAAAGGGAGGCAGAGCGTATATAGAAAATATTGTTGAATCTGCACCCTATCCCGGAGCCAAGATGTATTTTCTAATAGAAGAAGCATTTGAAGACAGGGAATGGATCGGCGGGTTAATCAAAATAACAGCGAAAGAAGTTCCATTGCCAAAGAAACGAAGTAAGGCAAAGGGTAAGTAGGCTAGTTCGTGGACGTTATGGTATTGCATTGCCTTGGAATCAGCCGTAATTATCCTGATTATATTCAAGGGGAGATAAGCATATGTCTAAATCACAAGATACAAAACGAGACCAGAAGAAACAGCCTAAAATGACCTTGCTAGAAAAACGGAAGGCAAAGAGAGACAAACAGAACGCACCATCATCATTTGCTACACCAGTAAGGTAAAAGGAGGCAATTATGGGCGATACAGGAAATAAGGACAAACACCGGAAGCAAGAGCAGAAAGTCAACAAGCAGAACGAAGAGGCAAAACGGAAGCAGGAACTACAGCAGAAGAAGAAAGTGTTGTAGAGATATAAGACCCGGATGCCTCACAAAACGCTCACGATTGCTCACGATTTATTAAGTTGGCAGGGAGTAGGCTTGGGACAGGGTGGTATAATATTGTTATTTCTTTAAGCCAATAAAGTTCACATCCTTGCTACAGATGCCCCGAACAACAGACATCTCCTTGTTAGAAACAGTCATAACCACTTGTTTTTTGGAATTTAGCATCGCCCTCAAGAAATCTTCCTGATTATTCCCTTTCATAACAATAAGGGGCTCATCGCATAGCAAACAACCATCCTCAGTGGCATTAAGTAACTCAAGCCCGACCTCATAAATAACTTGTCCCGGAGAAAGCACCCTAGAATTTCCAAGACATTTTAAGGGGCGTAAGTTGGGCGTATAGATGGGCGATGTTTTGAGGGCATCTAACAGGCGAGTACTACCACTGCTTGAGATAATATTGAGACCGGGAGAATAATTGGGAATAACGGAAACAACATCGTAGACCTGGCAAATAGAAGGAACTAGAGAAGCAGGGAGATATTGTTCATAGTAAGGAAGGATGAGGCAGGTTTTCATTAGAGTAGGTTTTTATACCACCGCCCCATTAGCCGTAGCCATTTCAACAGCCTTATCGACAAAAGGATTACTCACTGAAAGGTAGACCATCGTATTACTTATATTTTTATGCCCAAGCCTAGACTGTATTACTTGAACTGGAATGCCTGCACCTGACATATGAGTTGCAATGCTATGTTTAAGGACGTGCGGGTGTCTTTTCTCAGGAGGCAACCCAATATCCTGAGCCAAGCCCTGAAAGATTTGAAAGAACCTAATCCTTGATATCGGCTTGCCTGTTGTTGAAGTGAAAAGATGTGGGTATTCTGTCTTTGGGCGTTCCTTCATCCAGACCCTAATTGCCTTAACCTCATCCTTTTGAAGAGCCTGCCAATTAGAAACAGAGCCTTTTTTACGCTCACACCGAATATTCCCGGCGTCTAGATCAACGTTTTGAACCGTAATGTTAATAATTTCGCTACATCTCAAACCATGCCTGTATCCAAGTAACAGCATTACATAATTACGGTAATTGTCGCTTTTGGCTTTATCTAGCAGGCTTTTTACTTCGGTCTGGGTTAGATACTCAATTCGATGGCTCATTGGTTGCCTCCTAATAACTATACAATAGAGTTATATTGTTAATAGTTTGGGAGGTGTGTGCAAAATGATCGAGGTGAAAAGAATAGATACTTTCCGCACAACGCTATGGATTTGTTCATAGAAATCTTCTTCATGGTTTCTTATGGATTGAAACCAACTCTAAAAGCCTCTTTGCGGTATATATTTCAGGGTTATTAATAGCGATGTTCAGAAGAATGTCTTCTGCTTCCTTCCTTGAACCTAGTAATATAAGAACCTGTGCTTTTCTCAGATCACGCAGAACATCTTTTTTGTAGTCCGGATTAGTTGCGTAGTTGATATAGGTTTGTATGTCGTCAGCCAGAATAATACTGATTTGGCATAACTGATCAAGAGGAACAAACAGCACATCAGCTTCATTGGCTTTTGGAAGAACCGCTATTTCTATACCTTCACTTGCCTGTGCCCCGCCAATCTTCTCAAATATTCCACCAACAGCGTGAACCGATCCGTCAGACCGAATAGATCCAGTCATTGCAACATCTCTGCGAACAGGTTTCTTCGTTAAAACAGAATAACCAGCAATACCCATTGTGACACCGGCAGAATCACCACCTTTGCCTGCCACCAGTTCCTGAAACTCAATATGCAATCCTTGACCACCCATTTCGGTGGGATATTGGTTACACAGCCATTTATAGACCTCAATAGCAGACATCCACATGTAAATATCCTTTTCGCCATAATCACCAAACGAAATTGGAAATTTGTCTTCCTGAGTACAGTACCGCTCTGCATATACTCCCCAATAACCATGTATGCTTTTTTGGTGCTCAACTGTTCTGTTTGAAACCGGCATTATCTTGACAGATAAAGGCAATGCCTCTCCTTGAGCTACTACAACGGCTAATCCCATCGCTGAACCTGTTTTTATTGTGACATCTTCGAGAGATATCGGAATGCTTTTATCTATTGCATCAACAAACACCTGAAGAAAACTAACTTTTTTCTTTGCTCTTAATTCTCTGGCCATATCCATTTTTTGGGAATCAGTTAGTTTGGCAACGTTCAGAACATCTTTTATCGCTTTAACATGCTGAAGAACGGTATAATAACCTACTCCTACACGTGCCATAATATTTGCCCTGTCTCTGGTAAATGCCTCATTGGAGATACGGAATCCTACGGCTGAATTCTGGTCAGAAGAAAAACTTATGTTGAGTTTATCGATATCAGAAGAGGAAAGACGTATCATCTCGCCAAGCCTTGATTGTAATTGTTTAACGTCATCGGGCATGTCTCCAATAGGGTCTTTCCCTTCAGAATCTAGAAACTCAGCAGGTTTTACCAACCCGGAATCCATAACGTCGTTTTGCATTTTCCTGATAGCTGAATAGTTCTCAACGAGGTAGTTCAAAAGAAAGTATGCTTCAGAATACAGTCGAACATTATGAGCCTCGCCAAATCTTTCCCACACAACTTTATTACTGCTGGTTGTTTTTCTCAGAAAGAGTTCCAACGATTGAACGACAGTTCTTGCATTGTCTTCTGCCCGTTTATAGCTGGAGTCAGCCGCATTAGCTGCAATTTCATTCCCTTCCACCGGGTTGTTCATCCTCCGTTGCGAACGAGACTCGGGACCTCGTAATCCAATCTTGCCCGCCGATTCAAAGGCTCGAGCTGTTCTTATGCTTTCTTTGTATTTTGTTAATGATTCGGAAAGCCTGTTGGATATGATCGCAAGTTCCTTTTTCTTTTCATCAACGATTCGGAGTAGTTCTTTGAGTTGTCGGCAATGAGCCCCGAATTCAGAGCTGTCAAAAGTTGCCGTATTCAAAGTCTGATATGCCTGTCCAATTTGATTTCTAAGTAAATACCAGCAGACTTGAGAATAAGTCCAAACCGATTGAGTGGTAACAAAGTCAATTCTGTTTGTGCCAGTTGACGACAAGGGCGACGTTTTTACTATTAGCCGATATTTGGAAAGAAAATCACTGAGAGCTAATGTATTTGTTATTGATGAAAGGGAGGCTGTTTCAACATAAATACCAGCCATCATCCCAAGAGCTTCTGGGTCTATGGAAAACAGCAACTTATTCTCATCAGAAACACGGATTAGAGCATCGAATAGATTAATTCTTGAACCACCAACTAATAATTCCCGGAGTGCCACGAGATCCGGACTATTAACACTTTTTACTTGCGGCGTTTCTATTGCGGTCAGGGCTAGGTCTTTTCCTTCATTTTGCCGAGCTGTCAATTTCGTAAGAGTCTTGGTTAGTGCAATGTCATACTGAGCCTTAACTTTTAATTTTGATAATAGTTTTCCCGCACCATCGCATTCAACACACTTATTTGAGAAAAATCCAATTCCACGACATGCCGAACATTTCCCTGACCCATTACATGAGGAACAAGGAACATTGACTGTTGTTGTAGCAGGAGCATCCCCTCCTAATGTACGACCTCTCTTGCCCATGGGTCCAGCAAGTCCTTGTGGTGCAGTTTTGACCACTTGTCTTGTTCCCGATCCTCCGCATACTTTACATCTAGTATTGCCTGAACAAACTTTACACTTGTCATGAATCTCACCTTTTTGCTGACATTTCTGACAAGGATTATAGAAATTGTCTTTATTAGCTATCCCTACAAATTCTGTATCAGCATAATTGATTTTTATATGATCACAACCTGCCAACCCGCTTTGTTCATTGCCCATTCCCATCTGAGCCAGAGCGAAAACAGTCTTCATTCCGCATTTGATGACTCTGTTGTCATTAGAATCCGCAAGATTTGTTATGTATGCAGATAATTCTTTTATTGATTCGGAATCAGCAGGTTTGCCTCTTAATGTCTCAAGTGTCTTGATAATTCCATTTACCACTTTGAGTTCGGGAGGTTTCACAACGGTATTTGTTACTATTACTACAGGCTTGGGTACAACTGCAACTTGTACCGTTTTGTTTGTAACCACCGTAGATGAAGCTGTCCCACGCAGACTTTTAAGTTTATTTATTAATGCTGGAATATCCACATAATGTAACACAGTCAATCCAACTCCCGTTATGATAACCAGAAGAGCTACTGTTTTAAGAAGTGGAATATATTTCTCATAAATTGTTGGCTCCTTAAATTGAGGCATGGGGAAACGATCTAAAAGTGAATTTGGTTGGTAAACAGATGGGGGCTCAGGACTCTTGAAACTTAATCTGCTTTTTGTTTCCGGTTCTGGTGAGAGTTTTTGCCCAGTCCTTAGATCCATACCACAATGGATGCAAATCACAGCATCCTTGGGCATTTCCACCTTACATCCGGGGCATCTTGGAGTTGTCGGTATCTGAGGGTGAGCAATGGAAAGCTTTTTTGGAGCAGTGGTTGAAGATATAGGAATTGCCTTGTTACATTCAGGGCAATCGATGGTTTTCCCTTCCATCTCCTTGTAGTAACTGTTTTCTAATTCCAGCTCTACCGAACAGGATGGACAGGTAATACTGATTGTTTTTTGCTTCAATAGTTGGGTAAATAGCCTTCCACTGGAAGGAATGGTAAATCCTTGTTCACAGGACGGGCAATCAAACGTCTCACCTACCATACTTTTCTGAGAAGAAAGTTCATTATTACATGAAGGGCAATTAAAGCTGAAATCTGGTTCAGGAAGCGTAACCTTGTTCTGGCAGGTGGGACAGTTAAAGGATCTACCGATGAGTGTATCTCCGGCACAAAGGTTTTTCGAACAACTAGGGCATTTAAATATAACTTCGCTCATATTCTCCTCCCCACGCTTCTAAGAATATCTTAGATTTTTATACTACCCTGAACGCAATTTGGATGCAAGCCGGTATTGACTGCATAATACCGGAAATGACTAAATCTGCTCATACTCCGCATTATGAAAAGATACTGGCTGAGTTAGTTGCCATGCGTAAAAAGGCGGGTCTAACTCAACGACAACTAGCCAAGAAACTTAATAGGGAGTATTCTTTTGTCTGGCGAATAGAAACGGGTGAGCGTCGTCTTGATTTAGTCGAATTCTACTGGGTTTGTAATGCCTGTAATTTTGACCCTGCCAAGACTTATTCCCGCCTAGTATCCGCCTTTAAGGACTGCGAATAAATTACTCTAACGGCGGAAACAATGATGTATCTATTTTAGCCTGTTCCGCCTTAATCTGTTCCGCCTTTAGTTCCAGTGCCGTCCAGCAATCCATACGCTCAGGAATTGTTATGCCTCGTCTTTTTAATCCAGCGACTACACATTCTCTTACTATTTCCGCACTGCTTTTTCTTTCTTCCCAGCTCTGATTTTCCAGTAGCTTGTAAATAGTCGGGCTCATTCTAACTGGCAACGTTATTGAAAGGCGGTCACGTTCATATCTCATTTTTGCATCTCCTTTAACAATGTGTTCGGAGACGGCATTGAAATATCCTTCTTTTATTGTCAGTATTGTTGCAGTTGAATAGGCGTTATTAACCGATCATTGAGTCTTTTTAACGACAACTTATTTCTACACACTGAATACGCCATCTAATAACCCTTAACAATATCAGCATTGCACTCTAAGGATGCAGGATGTTGGGTTGTGTTTAAACGCCCTTCTAAAGAACGTTACCCCGCCATTTGTTCCCCTACTTCGCCATCAACCGCCAATTCTATTTTCTTTTTGCCCTTATTTGAGTAAGCGTTGAAAAGTAGATCGTTTAGATGCTGTTCTAATGATGCTACCAATCCTCTAGCACCTGTTCCCCTTGAAATACTTTTATCAACGATGGAATCTAACAGATCGTCATTAATGGAAAGTTCAATTCCCGCTACCTGACATTCTTTTTGGTATTTAGGCAGGGTATTAATGAGTATATTTTTCATCTCTACCTTTGACAACTTATCCATAGAAATAATCCCGCCTGTAAAACGCCCCGTCAGTTCTTGCAAAATGCCATAGTCGGAAAAACTTTTACTGCCCCCTGTCTGCTCCACGGAATCATTACTACCAAAACCAAGATTTAGTTCCTTCCCGGCAATGTTCTCAAACCCGCTAAATGCCCCTAGTCCAAAAACAAGTAAATTGGCAGTGTTAAAATTGACCTTCTTACTTCTAAAAGGATGGTCGCTACCGGAAAGAGGAATAGATAGCACCCCCTGCCCAAGAATGGACAACAGCGACCTTTGAACACCCTCCCGAGATACAAGAGTCCGTCCCGTTGAATTTGCAAGTTTATCTAACTCATCTAAAACGAGAATTGAACAATGCTGGGCGACCTCAACGTTTCCATTAGTCAACTCTAACAGGTTTGTTAAAAGTTCCATTGTATCTCTACCATAAAATCCCGTTTCTGAAAAAAATGTCATGTCGGTTACAGTAATAATTAGATTACAAATTCTAGATAATTCCTTGAGGAGCATTGTCTTTCCACATCCGCTCTCGCCCATTATTAATGTATGTCCGGGTAATGCTATTTGTTCAGGTGGAATTTTATGAAGATGAATTTTCCGTAATCGCTCCATAAATCTGTAAACCGTCAGGCATACTTGTTTTCTTGCTCGCTCCTGACCCACGTAACCTCTTTTCGTCAATTCATCATAAAGTTCTTGAGGCGTTAGTACCGGAAGTTCTTTAACATACTCCTTAACCGAACAAGTCCCGGCAATTCTCTTTGGACTAATGTTCCCGAATTGCGTTGACGTATCTTTAACAATTTTAATCTGACGTTCTAATATAGTAGCGGGAGTCAGGATTGCATATTGCCCGAAATAATCTTTAACAAATTGATCGCCGAGGAATAGGCGAGGACACCGACCATCATCATCACTGCAAAGTTGAAATACTCCGCTACCATTTACAAGCTGGGAGGCAATATAGCTTCTTATCTCAAGCGGACTGCAATCTTTAAGGCATTTCGAGACTGTGTTTGAGACGACCGATAATAAAACATGTTCATCGGAATCAATTGATAATCGGTAGCAAAGGTAAGAAATTGTAGTCGCCAATCTTAAATCCAATTCGCCTGAACTCTTATCAACAACATATTTCTTCAATACAGCACTATTATTAGTTGCGAAAAAGAAGCGAATCTTATCCTGCTGTTCTCTAATTTCCTTTAGCAGTTTGTTATTTTCAATGTTATCTTCGTTCAACCCCCATCTATGATTATCAACCTTAACGACTACTTTTCCGTATGAGAGCAATACTGAAGAACCGGACTCCTTGTAGTAATTGTTTTTATTAATGATCGTTTTTGACATAGCCCCTCCTCAACGGAAATGAATCTTCAGGAATCCGCCACAGCCTTTTTCAACGTAGTAGCCCTCTTTAGCACTGCGATGTTTTGAGCCGTCTTCATCAGGGCTTACAATAACCGCAACGTCCCAGCTTGCCCCCTTGCCAACAACCTTACCTGACGCCTTGGAATACAACGAAACAAGCTGATCACGCCGAAGCCCGTCCTTGTGAGAAGCTAAAATATCGAAAACCAAACCATACCCTGAATTTTGCCTATAGGGATTTTTAGGATGTCGGGGATACTTGCATTTACGAACAGGCGATTTAGCTGGCGATTTCCAGAGCGGATTCTTGGGTATAGGCGTTGTAGCTGGGCAAGTGAGTTCCTGAAGAATAATATTTGTTTTGAGAAGTTTGTCGATTTCCGGCACAAGGGCTTTAATCTTTTTTGAAAGTGATCCACTAACTGACCCCTTGTACCCCAACGATTTTGAGATGTCCGTTAACGATTTTGCTTTTCCTTGAGCGATGATTCCCACAATGCGTTCCTTTGTTAGTTCCTGTTTCTGCGTTGTCATTAGTGTTCCTCCATTTATTTGAAACACCAATATTCCAGACAGACTTTCCGAGCTGCGCCAAATAAAATGAGTGCAGAATGGGCTTCTTTTGTGTAGTGGCAGTTACCCAAGCTCAACCAGATCATCATCCGGATTGTGCAGATCTAGAACACCAACGCTAGCACTACTGGCTTTCCTCAACTTGAATCCGCTTAAATATGCTAATAGAAACAGGGGTAATCTTTATAGTGGCTCAAACAATACTTCAGGGAGGGGCGATGATCAGGGGCCTCAAAACCGAGACAGTGATCATTGGGCAGTGTAAGTGAATTCTAATACGCCATTACTTCGCCTGCTAGAAATCCCAACGATAAAAAGTTCACACTCGATTCAAATGTTTTAAGAAAGCCCAGTAAATATGCCCTGTTATTACCGGTAGCCTAGGAAATGCCGTTCTAAATATTTCTCAAAAGGGGTGTCCAAAGAGATGCCTTCTCACTTGCAAAACTAGAAGGCTTGTAAGTGCGTCATTTCCGGTTTTAGAAAAGAATCGATATAAGATTTTTCTACACACACAACGACTTTTTCATAGGAATTTTGCCTCTGGTTAAAGAAGTATTACTAACAATATGAGGAGGCGAATTATGAAGGCGAGACAAAAGCGGGAACTAGAATTAAGTAAGGCACCGGTAATGAGGTTACGGCGATTTAGCGACAAAACAGTAGGCGTAACTATTGATGGCGAAGTACTGGCAGTTATATCGGCAACTACAGAAATCGACGTTGATGTTTTAAGAACGATTGCGGAAACCTTAAGCGAACAAATTAAATGCGAAGAAAATAAGATGATTGAAAAGGAGCAAAAGGCAAAGTCAAAACCAACTCAAGATGTTCGTCACCTAGTAAATGAGTTAAAGCAGGGACTTGAGGAATAATAAACTTAGCCCTGAACTTCTCCTTTAGGCTCAGTAGTTGGCTTATTCCATTCAACATCAAACCCCCACTTAATTCTTTTTAACACTTCCTCTTTAGAGCCATTACCAAGTTGTTCGTAAGCGTTGGCAACATGTTTAGCAAAATCTACCAGCATTAATCCCCAGGCAGCAGGGTCTTCCCATAACTCAGGTCTTAGCGTTACTACTTGCTTCCCGTTAGATGCCCATATTCTAGCAATCTCAACGGCAGTAACATCAGCAGTAACAGAGGGAGGGACTGCTAGTTCTTTTTGTTTATTAGGATTACGTGCAAAGACCATAATATTTCTCCTTGATTGCGGAATAATGGATCAATGGTGCGGGTGAGGCAAGAATTTACAATAAATTACAGGCTATGAGAATAATTAAGATGGGCAAGTAGGAAAGGGTGATGGCGATGTTAGAATTGAGTGTTAGGGCAAGAGAGGTGGGGCGGGACTAAGAATGGTTCAGCGAGACCATCAGATTACCCTTTACGGAGAAACTTTATATTGGATTACAAATCCGGAGGGCAGACTACACAGAACATCACATTTTGCCTGCCTCTTTCCCTTCCTAATGAAGAAGGACTGGCCGGGACTGCATCTTTGAATGATTGTGAGTGTCGGTCTGTCGTACCCGATCAAACACTCATTGTTCATGCAACGAAAGTCGCACGAGGTGTGTCCGCCATAAGTAGCTCCTATTTGTATATCCTTCTCTGCCTCGTCAAATATGGACAGACCTGAACGATCAACGACACCAATCGCCTGCCCCTTGGGCAACGGAAACATTGTTAACTCCAATGGTTTTGAAAAACGAATGTTTTTCTCACTCAGGAATTTGTATTCCTTGTGGAACGCAATCAAGTCGTACCTTGTCTTGGCATTAACATCGAGTTGAACCTTTCCATCCTGTCCTGTGGGACCCAGAGCAACAGTCGAGTTTAAACCGGCATCGCAAACGACGACAAGAGCATCCTCCAGAGGGGACTTCTTCCCCGCAATCAATGCATTCACGGTTACAACAGCCTTCCCTTCGCCTGCTGGAGCGATTACAGGAGGAGAAGCAGGCTTCTTTTCTTCGGGTTTAACAGCACTCTGAGGCGTCATCTGACTGGAAGCACCAACTATTTCGTTTATCTTCAAATCTATACTTTCTTTAACCTGTGCTATCTCATTATTGACTACCAAGGCATCATCAATCTTTAAGTTCTTGGTCAAAGTATCCTGTATTGTCTTGAGTCTGCCAATGTATAGAGTTGCCAGTTTTGCAAGATCCCTCTTTTTGTCAGATTCTACTGCTGCTATCAACCCCTTGTATTTTTCTCTCAGAACCTTTAGCTCTGCTGGTGTCTGGTCAGTAACGTTATCAGGAATCCTATCTGCCAGTTTGAAATCAGCTTCCTCCTGCCTAATCGCCATAACACCTTTAAGATCGGCTTTTTTCGCTATTACCTGTTCGAGGGCATCTAGCTCTTTTGCGTATTCAGCCAAAATAGTCTTGGGTTTAGCAGCGTAGTTTAGCGAAATTGTAAGAGACTGTTCCTGATAAATCTTTTGGGCATTAGCAAATTCTGCATTCTTATTAGTTTCTTGAGCAATGGATAAATGGGTAATAGAAAGCGAGAAGATTAAGACCATAACAGAAATCAACTTCCTCATAAGTCCTCCAGTAGAATGAATTGATAATAACGAGAGAACCACCTAGAAACAAGATGGAATGTTACGGAAAAGATAACTCTATAGGGACATGGGCGACAAGAAATTCAAGAAGAGGTGGTCAAAGAGATGCCTTTCGACTTGGTGAACGGAGGAAGGGTGTAAGGGGGATGAGAGGAATTGTTGGGTATTATTTGGACACGATAATCTCAGGAAAGTTTTTGCCGATTTTATAACTGTCTTTGAAATGCTCATGTCCAAAATCATCACCGTGTTCAGACATGAGTTCTGCCGATTTTAGTATAAATTTTGCAACTTTCTTTAAATCAGCCGGACTCGCCTGAATAGTAATTTCTTCCATCTCCACAATCTTTTCATCGTTACTATTCTTCACATATCCAAATATTTTCACATTCAATTTCCTTAATTTAATTTCTTCTGGGAGGAATCCATTCGTGGCTCTCAAGCCATGCTCTAATTCGATTGCTCGGATTCGGGATTCCACGATGTGCGTCGTGAATAGCACCGCTCTGCGTTGATGCAGTGCCATTGGCATAATGAACATGGGGCTCCTGTCCGGGAATATGAGGACGCTCAACTCTGTCTACACCCCTTGGTCTATTTTGATTCATTCTACTGGGTCTTGATGGAGGCATTCCATATTGTATATTCGGGTCTACAGGAGGAGCGAATCCACCCAACGTATCAATAAAATTAACCGCATCGGAATACCACTGGAATAGAAGATTGTTATCGTAAAAATACTGTTGGTAATCCATGACGGTCTGCATATTCCTGTTTTGCCAACCCCCAACATACATATCCCACCATGAGATTGATTTTATTTCCTCAGGACATAATCCACTTGGGTCTACAAAAACCGTTGGTGCGTTATTAAATGCAACGTACAAATTTCCGCCGCCCGCAATGCCAATCTTATCAGGACTTATCCACCTCCCCGTTACACAATCATAGAAACGGCTGCGGTGGAAATATAAAGTTGTCTTATAACTGTATTCCCTTCCTGTCCAGCAATACCTGTTACCAATAGCAGACTGGGTCAGGACATTACTGCTGGCGTTCATTACAGTAGTCCGACCAAAAGCATCATATCGGTAATTTTCAACTATGTTACCGGTAGATGAATCAACCATTGCAACGATTGAACCCAGATGGTCTTTCAAGGGATAATAAGTTTTAGTAACTCCCCCAGTGTAACTTGTCATTGAGAGCAGGTTATCAATTCCAGCCCAGACATAGGTTCTCTGCACTGTCCCTGCTGCGTTAAGGTCAGCTACTACATTTGCACCGTCGTAAACGCAGAAGTTAGTTTCAGACCCGTTAGCAATCTTTATTCTTCTGCCTAATGAATCGTACTGGTAACTCTCGCAGACAACGCCATTGGTCTTAATTGAAGTTACCTGATATTGCTGGTTGTAGGTAAGCCCAAGATTAAAGGTGGCAGAATATTTTATGTTGGTGATATTCCCTGCGGTATCGTAGAGGTTGGTAGTGTTTGCTCCCCATGTTACGAGCTTATTACCAGTTCCGGAATAAACGTATTTATTTGTAACGCCTGTGCCCATAACATTGGTTCTGTTTCCGGCAAGGTCATATGCATAATTCAAATAATTCGTCAGAGTCCCGACGGAATTGTAGAGCGACACATTAGTCAACCTATCCAAGCCATCATAGGCGTAAACAGCTCTTTCCCCGTTCTCATAGATAACATTGGTAATCATCCCGACATTGCTGAACCTGTAGGCAAAACTTTTCTGTATTGTTCCGCCTGAAGTTTTCCGCCAAGTAATATTTGTTGCCCTGTCCATCGTGTCAAATCCATAAGCAACATTTACGATGGAATTACTTACCGCCGAAACAAGACCGTTATAGGAATTGTAGAGGAAATTGAATGTCGTTGCCGGAGTCTGTAACGTAGAAATCCTGTCAGCGTTATCAAGAGCATATGTATTCGTTACCCCTATAGAAACTACATTAGAAACCTGACCTGCCGGGAAGTAAGTGTAATTAACTGTAGATGCAAGATTACTGATTGCAGATACAGATGAAGTCAATCGGTTAGCCATATCAAAGAAGTTGGAGATCACAGAGCCGGTCCTGTTGCTGGCAGACATCAGTAATCCATTCCCATAGTAAGAGAAGAAATTTGTGGCATCAGAATAAGTTGTTTTGGAAATACGCCCGTCATAATTGAAATCATTACTCACAGACGTTCCATCAAACCTTGTAATCTTTTTAACGAAATCGCCAACACCGTAAACAACGCTCATGGTCTGGGCTTCAAGATTGGTAATCGTTATCGGTCTATCCTGAATATCCAGAACATATGACTCAACCCCACGCCCACGCTCATCAGTTATTCTAAGTGTATTGAACTGGTTATCATAGGTGAAGGTATTTGTTGCCCATGTGCCATTACCAACCTCCCTTACAACAGAAGACAGTTTTCTTGTCGGAGCATAAGTATAACGGGTTGTCCTGCTGTTTGCGTTGAGGTAGTTAGTTACATTTCCTAGAGAATCAAACCAGAACTTATTTGTTGTGCCGTCTGGAAAGATAATATTCGTTGTCCAGCCCAGCTCATTAACCGTGAATTTTGTATTCCTTGTTCCCGAAGACCAAGGCAATGAAATATTAGTAACTGAACCGAGTATATTATAGGCGTAACTTACCGTCGGACCCAATTGAGGCACTGAAGAAGTCTGGAAGCCATATGAGTTATAATAATAGCGTATATAATGTTGATTGGCATTTGTAACGGCTGAAAGAAGTCCAGCGGTTGTATAGCCAAAGGTTGTATTATAACACTGACCGCTCGCATAATAGACGCTGGCTTGGGAAACAAGACCGTTAGTATAGCTGAATTCAACCTTAGAACCTGCGGGGTCTGTTATAGATGCAGGCAGTTTATAAGTATTATTCCATGTATAACTCCACCAATTTGTAGTTGAGCTTACATTATAAGAACTGCCCTGATAGGTAACATTATGGTTGGTGTCATAACTTCTTAAAGTCTTTGCATAACTTCCTATGGAATCATCGAATATTGTTTCTTCAGTGGTATCCAATGCAGTATTTATCGTGTAGCGAATTCCAAGATTTGTGCCATTGGGACCGAGCTGACTCTTAATCATGTTTACTATCGGATCATAGGTATAAACATGACTCTGGCTTGTTCCGTTGCGAGCATAAGTAACCTGAGTTTTATTAACGCCCTGATTGGTATAATTGACTGTATGCTGGTAGTAATTGGTATTAAGCCACATTGATGTGCCATAGGATACTGTTTTGCCCAGCAGGTTCGTATAGAAATACCCGTAGTTAAATTTCTCATTAAGGGCATTAACCTTCTGAGTCAGGCTGTGGGTAGAAGCATCATAAAGATATCTTGTAACCTGAGTGCCTGAAGAAATATTCCTCACAACATTGGTAAGCTCATTACTGGCATTATAGCTGTAAGATACATAGAAGTTATTTGAAGGCGTATTCACCCTAGAGAGCCATAATGAATTCGTAAATGTGAAGCTTAAATACTGTCCATTGTTATGGTCTATACGGCTGATTCTCTGGTTGGGGTATGAATTAGTGTAGGTAAAGGTCAAAGTATTCCCAAAGGCTTCCGTCATGTTAAGGAGGACGCCGTTAGTACTAAACGCCCAACTGTAACTACCGGGCAGAGAAACAACATAATTGGTTGCGGAAGAGGCAAGCACAAGGTTGTTATCACGGGGACTCTTGAAAATGCCATTAGTTGACTGGAACCAGTGCTGTTGTCCCTGTGGCATATTAAGAACCTGCCAGTTACCATAAACGCCCTTGTAGGTTGCATTGGTTCTTGTCTCAAGGAATATTTCATAGGAGTTAGCCCAACATGCCCCAAGACTACTGTTCGTAAACGTTGAGCGACTGTTATAGTAACGCTCAAATGAAAGGCTCAAACCCGGACAAGGTATAACTATATCGGTCTGGTTAAGAGTTACATTACCGTTCTGGGTGTTAATCGGATCTATTGTATTGGAATTTTCAGGACTGGGATTGGAACAGTTATTTGTATTCGCAGAGCTTGAACCAGTATGAACCGTGAAATATCGCATACCGGAAGTAAACCCTGAATTATTGTGATACCCGCCCAGCACTCCCATCGGATCTTCAATAATAATTCCTTCGCCTGCTACATCAGCGTCATAATCGCCGTCCGGAGGATAACCCTTTGAATCACCTAACGCCTGCAAGTATCCTTGATAATCTTTTCCTCTAGGCAACCTGAATGTTTTGGTAAATACATAAGACGTTTCAGAAACATGAGGCATCCTAAGAACAAAGGTATCTACGGAAAGCACCCACATTTCAGAATGAGAACCGCTGGAATCACCAACAGTAAGGGTCATCGTGACTGTGTTGGTTGAGTCGGCTGTTGCGGTATTTGTTGGGTCAAGCGGATCAGCATCTTCTGAATCATTCTTAAAATCGTTATCGGTATCGTTGTCCCATGGATCTGTGCCCTGAATATATTCCTGCTCATCCGTCCAAGCATCACCATCACTGTTAGCAGTAGGGCTGTTTGCAACCGCAGGGTCAAAATTGTGCTCAATCTCCCAACCATCCGGCAATCCATCGTCATCAGAATCCCAGAAGAATGGATCTGTGTTGTAATATTCTTCCTTATCATCGTTGAGACCATCCCCATCAGAATCACCGGGGTTTACCTTTGGGTTTGTTCCTGCAATGTATTCCTGCAAGTTTGTAAGACCATCACCATCGGTATCAGCAGCAGAATCACCGGAGGTCTCATCACCGAAGTATGTTTCCTCAAACCAGTCCGGCAAATCATCAGCGTCTCCCGTCCCCTTGAACTCATCGCATCCCATATCAACAGGAACGCTTCGGGTCTCACCATCCATATCGTCGAAAGGGGCACTATTGGTTGTTCCTGCCCCAATACAGGGAGAAGTTTTCTGTATATGTCCATCACGGCAGATAAGAGGATTAACATTCGTGTTACCGGAACCATATGAGGTGTAGTTGGAAATACCGTTTGTATTATGAGAAGAGTCGTAACAGGTATAACTGACCGTACAGGAACCAAGAGACGCAGATGGCATAAATATCTGATCTTCCTGAGGGGCATTTGTCCTGACAATGCAATTAATAAGCGTTGCATATGAGGTGGTAAATCCATTCACGACTGAAACGCCAGAACCATAACTATAAGGTGTATTCAAACCTTTATTCTGACCAATCGTAGCATTCCGAAGAATCAACTTGGCATCCGAACTATTAACACCATTCCCCTTGTTCCTGCAAATTGAAGTATTAACAATAGTAGGTTTGACAAAATGAAATGCAGCAATAGCACTTCCCGACATTGATGATATTCCACAGGATTTCTGAGCCGTATTGTTATTAATCTTGCATCCCACAATGACCGGTGTTCCTGTTGAATGATCTGCATCAGCTAGGTCAGCGAAAGGCGTAGTATCTGAGAGATAAATACCTGCCCCGTCAGCAGCATAATTCTTCTTTATCTCACATCCTTGAATCGTAGGAGAAGAGCCGATACTCTCAAATTGTAATGGAAAATAACTTACACAGTTTAATAACGCTTCGGCAGATATTCCTCCACCAGCCGAATAAGCAGTGTTTGATACAATCGTGCAATCCGAAATCACAGGGTTAGCGGCTATTACATATACCGCACCTCCCGTAACAGCCAGATTGTTTGCAAAAGTATTATATCTGAGAGTAGGACTTGCCTGAGAACAATATACCGCACCTCCCAAGCCAGCATACCCGTTGCAAACAGTAAAACCACTTAATACAGCATTTGTGTTCTCACTGTTCTCAAACCTGAACCCCTGAGCTGTTCGTTCACAATCAATAATAGTAGACTCAGCTCCAGCCTCTGAAATCAGCGTAATGTTCTTGCCCGAAAAAGTTAGATCCGTGTTCCCTGCCCCTTTATATGTCCCTCGCTTAACAAGAACAAGATTACCACTCGAAGAAGCATCTATGCCTGCCTGAATTGTTCCACCACTTGTAACTGTTATATTCGGAGTTCTGGAAAGATTGCCGAAATTCTGAATCTCCCAAGAATCAACTATGCCGTCATTATCAGCATCAAGCTTGGACTGTTCAAAATTGGAAACACCATCTGCATTGGAATCAGCCCCCAGTTCAGAAATGCCGTAAACCTCATTGCTGGTCAATTCCCTGTTAAAAACAGCCACATCATCAATAATACCTGAGAAATAATTTGTAGGTGTTGAATCAGCAGATGCTCCTATCCGGGGATTGACTGCCCCCTGATTCATTGCACCCGATCCTGTCCCCCAGTTATAATTCGTCTGCACCTTAAGAACGCCATCAAGGTAGAGCCTATGATATGCTCCGCCATAAGTTCCGCTAATATGATGCCAGACCCCATTGGTAAGGGTGCAGGCATATGTTACAGACTTGTCCCCCGTTGCACATATAAGGAATTTTAATGAACCGCTTTCGTAGGTAAGAGCATAACCCGTAGATGTGCCTGTCTGTTTCTTGCTGAAAAAGGTTGTTGTGCCGCTGGAGTAATTAGTAGCTGGTCTAATCCATAGAGAAACACTCACATTATCCGGCTTTAGAAAATCACTGTCAGAAATCAGCACATATGAACTGCCATCAAAAGAAAGGGCATTGCTGATTACCCCACCCGTCCATGTGCTTGAAACAGCGTTATAAAGAATGCCTGTATTACCATTTCCTGATGAATCAACTGCATTTGTCCCGGAACTTTCATCCAGCATCCACCAGCCTATTGCATCAGCCCTTCCCCCGGTCAATGGGTCCATACTATTCGCCAGTTCCCAGTAATCAGCAATTCCATCCCCATCAGTATCAGGGTTGGTCAGCGTAACATTTATATTAGTAACGTTATTATTTACATAGACAGGATTGCTTGTTGATGACCCGCAAGCTTCCCAATAGGTATTTGAGCCGCTTCCATCAGTATCCCGCCATGCCTTGACCCAGTAATTTGCGTTAGGGGGTAAATGCGTAATGGTATATGCCCCGGTGGAAGCATTTGTCACTACCTCAAGTCCAACCCAGCTTACCTCGGAAGTAGACGCTATTATGATTACTTTGCCTGTCTGAGTCCCATCATAAGAAATTGTGCCGCTGACATTCCAAGGATGGCTCGCTATATCTGTCGGATCTGTTCCCGCTGTATATTCTTCTAGGTTATTATAGGTATCGCTATCAGGATCATGTGCACCATTATAGGTCGCAGTACTCCCAAAGTAATAAACCTCCCACCAATCCGGCAGACTATCTCCATCACCATCAGGGTCAGTAAGGGTAAGATTAATGTCTATTACTTTATTGGTTATCGTTATTGAATTTGTAGAGTAATAACCCCACGCTTCCATCGTATCATTAGTGCCATTACCATTTGAGTCTCTATAGGCTTTTAACCAGTAATTTGTGAGATGCAGATGAGGTATACGATAATTGCCGGGACTGGAAATTACATTTGAATAATTTGTCGCCCAGCTGTTCGAAGATGTAACTGCAATGACTCTTATATTTCCTGTCTGTCCGCCAGTATATGTTATTACGCCTCTTACATTCGGCGGATCATTGACATTTAAGGGATCATGACCGTTAGAAACTTCCCAGCCGTCTTCCATACCATCATCATCAGTATCGGAAAGATTGGGGTCTGTATTCCAAGTCATCTCGCCTTCAACATACAGTCCCCCGTTAGTATGAGCACCACCGGGATAGGAATTGGTTGTCACTACCCCGCTGTATCCGTCAACAAGCCCGTCTTCATCGCTATCCCTATTGGTGGATGTGGAATGATAAACATATCTTTCCTGAGCGTCCTTCAATCCATCGCCATCGGAATCTAGGTCTGCATTACCGGCAAAATAAAATCTTATGGGAATATTTGTGCCAACCGCTTCCGTGTCCGTCCATTCAATCCAGTTTGTCGTTGAGCTGACATTGGTTACGCATTTGGAAACACAGGTCAAATCAAGAAGATTACTGCATACAAAAAACTCAACCTTGTTCGTATAACAGTCTGTCGGATATGTCGCCAAATTGAAGGGATACGCCAAGGTCACCATCATTCCATTGGTTTTCCGCTCAATGCAGGTGAATTTGAGGTTGGTAACAGCGGGTCCATTGTAAGCCATCATTATAATTCCACCGCCATCGCTACTTGAACTCAGGGATTCCTCGTACGATTGCTTGAGAAGATATTTAATCAAATCATTTTTCAGGATAAGCTCATAATTTACAACCACACGAGATGGATCTAAGTATTGCAAATAATCAGTTATGTAATCTTTTGACAAACCGGAAGTGTAAAGACTGGGATTCAAATCAAGGGCAATCCAGTCCCAGCTATAATCAGCACGTGGGGCTACTACCGTAATTTCCTTACCGGTACTGTTGTAAACTTTCTTTTCCCTTGTTATCGGGTCTTCTGCAATCGTTATGGGATAAACAGGAATACCGTCAGAATCAGAAACAACAAGTCCCGTCAGGAAATCAGCCGGGAAATCTTTAGGGTCAAATAAAAGCAATCCCGCCCCTTGAGACAATACGAATTCAGGATCAGGGGGAGCTATCGGAACAAAAGTCATCTGCTGGTAGTCAAAATTGGCAATCAGGTCATCAAGATTATTAACCTGCTGGGATCGATAAAGTTCATATGCGTCATGATTAAAAGCATTTACGGCACTGTTACTGTTATCAGAATCAGCAACAAGAAATGAACCTATAAATAGAGTTGTAAGTATTGATGCAAGAACAAGGAAAATACGAAATGTGACTCCTTTCACGATAGTTCCTCCATGACCTTTTCATTAACCATGACCATGACTTTGACCTTGGGGTTGAACAATTTTGGGATGTTCACGTAATTGAATTCAGGAGTCAAGTTCTAGCGAAAGAAAACTGTATTTCAGGAAACGTGCCAATCAACCTCACAAACGGCATCTATTATATGACATCTAGCGTCACAAATCTGACAAGGTATGTCATAAATGTGACAGGTTTGTCAGATTAATGGATGCAATCAATATCTCTCGGCAAATGGCATACGTACTTATCCGTATATCGGTATGGGTAATTGTCGTAGGGATAAAACTGAGGGAGATAAAGAGGAAAGCCAGTCTGTCGTATATCAGGTAAACGTAATACTCTCCGTTATTCCCATTGGGCGTTGAGTGTTTACATTAAATTATTCCTGCTTACGACGAACAGCCCAGCCCTCCTCAAAATAAATGTTCCCGATTCAATTACGATACAAGTATACGAGAAGCCTGTAAGTGGATTCAATTTATAGGTTGTTAAGTATTCGTG
>MHBM01000283.1:4255-5490 GCA_001804885.1 Lentisphaerae bacterium RIFOXYA12_FULL_48_11 | reverse complement strand
CGGCAACTCGAAAGCATGTCCGATATCCACACCTATCTCCTTCTGTACATCTGAGGGATTACGCAGAACCAGTATTCCCTGTTTTAACGACCAGGACACCCACCCGTAGGATTCCCCCTTCCTTGGAGCACCACCCACCCAGTGCACGTCAACAAGTGTGGCAGACCGGGAACGTGCCCATTTGGCAGACTCAGCCAGCAGGTCCCAGTGCCTGGCCGTAAACAATTCCGGCGTAATGTACAATTCCTGGAGTTGTGTACCCGAACCGAAGAAACTGCGCACTTCATCCCGGAAATCTTTTTCATCAGCAGTCTTGAGCCGGGCATCATTCTTCGCAAATATTATCCCGCAGTTCATCAGTGAGTTGAGAGGATAAAGCGGTCCTTTTTCAACAACGTTTTCATGCGTTATCATATCACGGTATGTGATCCACTGCTGGCGCAGCGAACCTGCGCCATAAAAACCATCATCATCTCCACCCCGCCAGGTGGAATCCACATGGCGCAGCCAGAAAGGCGATGGCCATGTTCCAACTGTCTGGTTGATGTACAAGTCCGGTTTGACAGTCCTCAGATCCTTGATCAGGCTGAGCATTGCATCACCGTCACGCATCAGGCCGCCAGTCGCTTTTGATCCTGCAGCCAGTCCATCAAACTTGAAGTGATTGATACCGTATGATTTGATCATCTCCGTACAGATACTCTTGAACCTTTCCTGGTAAAGCGGACCGGACATGGAAAACCCGTTTGAATTTGTCTCAAACCCCTGTTCGCCTCCAAATTTCAAACGCTGTACTTTTGCTCCGCCATATCCGCCAAAAGGTGAAACCCAAACGGCAATTCCACCGCCAAAGTCTGCCGCGGCCTTATTCAAAGGAGCAAATCCATGTGGAAATCCGGAATGGAACTGCCAGAGGGTTTTGTTGTCATCCCAGCCATCATCAAACAGGAATCCGTCAACCTTTACTCCCCTCGCAGTCACGAGTTCGCGGCCGATATAGTCAATCGCCTGGATGCTCTCGCTTTCTGTAAACTTGCGGTTACCCCACGCAATATCCCACCATGAATTATAGTGTAGATATGGCCGGTACGGATGGGCACGTTCACGTTCAAGATAATAAAGAAAGCCGCGCCTCAACTGACCGGCAGGTGCCAGACCCATGACGAAACTTTGCACAAGGTCTTCACCCGTCTTGAGGGGTGCATTACGAACAAAACTGCAGCGGACAGAATTAC
>MHBM01000283.1:0-4249 GCA_001804885.1 Lentisphaerae bacterium RIFOXYA12_FULL_48_11 | reverse complement strand
TATTGCGTGACATCGGATGCTCATAACCCAGGAAGAAATTACCCGTCACAACCGGCGAACCTTCCACGGTGCCACAGGTCTTGGCATCCGGCACATTTGCTTCATACAGCACAATTTCTCTGACAGTTACTTCACCCTTAACAGCACTTAAGGAAACCTCCTGCCGGACATAATTGGAATCGTCCCGCAGAATCCCCCGCCACGTCACCCGCAAGCGGTCATCACTATCGGCAAGGGTCAGGACTATCTGCTTTCCTGCAAAATGTTCCGCAAGTCGTGCGGCACCTGATTCAGGTTTTAAAGAGGTAATTTTTGGTTTCTTGACGATCTTCATTTCGGACGATTTAATGTTCCTGCCATCGCCAAGAATAAAACTAAACACATCATTTCCAACGGGTATCGTCTTTCCTGTAATCTGATCTGTAAAACCAGCAGGTTGAAACTTACCCCCTGCAACCTGCCACGTTGCCGTCAAAAGTGCATTAGAGAGCTTCAACTTATCTGCCGAGACCGAAGCTTCCGCAGATTTCGCTTGTGTACCAGGAAGATATGCATTGTTTGCCTTTATATCGCCGGAAACAGGAGATGTTTTTACCGCACCAGCCTTGCCCACCCTGACACATAAGGCATCACCATACTTTTCCCACAATTTTCGTGCCACGGTTACACTGTCACCCCGCGGTTTTGCAGGATATGTCTCGCACCCATCCGCCCATTGCGCAGTCCATGGTATAAGGTCCTTTTTGAACTGCGCTTCGTCAAAAGATTTACCACTTTTCAATGACTCAGCGGCGGCATTCAGATATTTTTCCCACCGTAGATAATAGTAACCTTTAAACATACCAGCCCATTGTTTTGAGGCATAATCATTGATGGCTGTTGTCTCTCCCCAGAGCGTCAATACACGCCTTGCGTTCCATTCGCATTTTGAACGTTCTGATTTGTTCTCTCCCCATTGTTTGGCATCTTCAAGACAGTCACCCAATAGAAACTCCTTCCGCGTGGAAAGCAGTTCGTCAACATCGGCTATCAATTGCAGAAAACACTTGGAGGCCTGCTCAAACTGTACAACATCCTTTGCATCGCGTGCCCTGGCAATATCACTTTGAAGAATACTTCCGTGATTAACCAGCACCTGTCGCACGACATTCACTAGATCAAAACGAAACGTATCAACGTCGCTCAACTCAGGGGATGCTGCATCCAAAGCACGCCATGCTTCGGCAAGCTTGTCATTGCCGGCAATACCTATGGGATTAATTTGCAATTTCGGGACCTTTTCAATTGCTGAACCACCTCTGCCACGGTTCATGAGCACGTGAGAAAGTAATATCCGCCATGCATGTGTGGCAGAGGCATTGGGCGAACCGTACCTGTGATGAACATACTCATCTATCCACGTTGGCAGATCCACAGCTTCATCACGCCACGCATTTTCGAACATGAGATCATAAGCAACAGGATTATAGCAAAGTCCTTCATTGACAAAACCAAGCCCAATGAGTTTACCGCTCTTTGGATCTTTTTTCGCGGCAAAGAGTGCCTCATTATTACGCCCCAGTGAAGCGCCAAGATGAACATTTCGTCCAAAATTCTGGACATTGCACCACAACCAGGGCTTCCCGCAAAACGCATCGGTCTTGTCCCACATCGGGTTCGATTCGCAAAACAGATCGAGTACAACCAACTGGTCATTCGGGATTGCATCAAGAAAAGCCTTGAAACGCGGCTGGGTCCAGAACTTCCTCTGGTTCATGAAGGCCCACCCCTGTAGCACCCACACAGCTTGTGGATCATTTTTTGCCATTCCGTCGTAAATCGCACGGCCAAGATCAGCGAGATACTTGAGATCGCCATTGGGCGGAGTCATTTCGATGAATGTATCAGAAGCATAGAAATGGTCCGTCCCATAGAGCCGCGTCTGTTCTTGCAGAAACATTTTTGCGATCCTTGCAAACAAGGGATCAAGCGGATCAAGCAGATAAGTCCCCCATTCTATCCACTTTATCTTCTGAAGCGGAGCACCCGGAAATAGTTGTGCAACTGCGCCGGGCACATGACCTGTAAAACCCTGCAGTACCGGCTTCATCCCCAGCTCGCGTTCACGGGCAAGAATCTTCTTCTCCAGTTCTTCGTGTTTTGAAATCCATTTCTTCGGCAACGGCCCGCCATAACCGTCAAGACAGCCCATCCACTGGAACGGCAGATAAGGAGGCCCGGCAAGGAACTCAGAGATTTGTCCATCGCTCATGCCAAGCTGTTTACAGACCGCCTGCCATACGGATTCCTGCCCTGTCACCGCGAGCGGCATATTCACACCGTTGAGCGCCATCCAATCGATCAGTTTCTCCCACTGTTCCCAATCCCACCACGGCATGCTGTAACCAAAACAGCAGTAGTTCAGGAAATACCTGTACTTTGCCCAGCTGACATTCCGGACTTTTGGTTCCACTCTTGGTAGCAACTTCGGCATTTTTAACTGATTCCCATACCAGGACACATGGCAATGGCAGTAATGTTTCAGGTACCAGTTCAACCCCATCGCCATTGCCACACCGTTGTTGCCTCGCAACACAATCTGGTCTCCACGGCTCTCAATTTCAAATACATCGCATCCATTTTCCGGTGCTATTGTCTCGAATATAAACGCATCAGCCTTCTTCGGAATAAGGCGCTGGACAAGTCCACGCGTTGCCTCTGTTGCCGTGTCTGCCATCAGACAGACTGGCATTGCAAACAGGGCGACAACTATTACCAATTCACCCGCTCTTCTGATAATCAGATTATTATAATGTGACATTATGCATCCTCCTGACTGAATCGTTGCTGGCGAGCGCCAATCTCACTTGCTGGCAATACTCTATACCCTCTTGACGTATTCAGCCAATAGCAGTACTTTTCAAAGATGTCGCAATTCTTGCCACGGAGAAGATCGCAATGAATGCACCGGTCGAAGGAGTCCTGATAGACCGTATTGTCCTGGTGGACCGTATTACACGCAGGAAAAGAAATATTCTCCATACGGCAAGCAGCCTGCCAGGTCACTTGATTCAATTGACAATAGAAGGAACGGCCCATCACGAATCAGAAGGCCGTGTATTCGAGACAAAGCCCGGCCTGGTTGTCTGGTTTTGCCAGGACGAAGAAGTACGGGTCCAGGTTACAAAAACGCCATGGTCATTCCTCACCGTAAATTTCATAGCGCCACACCTGCCCCCTCCACCATTCGACCAGAGCATACGCCAGGCCTCACCTTACACTCGACAGCTGTTTGAAAATCTTCTCCAAAACTGGCGTAATCGGCAGGCCAAGCCGCTGATTAGACATATCATGGTAAACGCAAACCTGTGCAACCTGATAGCCGATGTCCTGCCTTCGGAGTCAGCACCGTTCTATATTGATCCAATGGCGCAGATATGGTGGGAACTCGAAGCACAATTACGCGAACACCTGCAGGAACCGTCAGATCTCAAGCTTCTGTGCAAAATGACCGGCCGCAGTGCTCGGACACTATACCGGGCATGCCATCGCGCCACCGGTATGGCTCCATTGAAACGTTTAAAGAAGATTCGATTGAACATGGCACGGGGATTAATCCTGCACTCCATGCTTAATATTTCGGAAGTCGCCTACCGTGTGGGATACGACCGCGTTCAGGAACTGTGTCGCGATTATCGCCATCACTTCAACTTGACTCCATCGCAGGACCGCACTGCCGGACCTGACTATCGCCGCACCAGCCAGAAACCATATCACAATCCATGACGCCGTGTAACGGTGTCGACCGGTTACGTATTCGACCTCCCAATTCGCCCCGTTGCGGGGCGATGTAGACCGTCCATGCATTTCGTATCTTCGAAAAAACCTATATCACCAGCCAGTACCGGCCTTTGCAAAAAGCTATCTCAACTTCTCCAGGGACGGGTTCTTTTGGTCGAAGCCATGGCACTCTTGAATATCCGGACATCTTCCTCGATCTCGAAGTCAAACATACCCACGAGCAAGTGGTCAGCACCATTTCCTAAAACGTAAGGAAACGCATCTTTTGGTGGAATTGCCCCTGCCGCCATGATCTTGAACGCAATCCACGGCTTCTCGACGGTCTTCATAACTTCAATAGTTTCTTCCGGATTACTGCACCAGTAGCCGGGAATTTCCGCATGCGGCCCCTTTTCCTTGATCTGTTCCGGCTTGGGCCCTGTAGGATATTTATGGTGATGGAATGTTTTGATATAGAAATCCACATTGA
>MHBM01000282.1 GCA_001804885.1 Lentisphaerae bacterium RIFOXYA12_FULL_48_11 | reverse complement strand
TCGCATCGAAAGGTAAATCCTGACGCGTATGGTCAGCCGACGGACGCGCCGAAGCCCTTCGGGCGGATATTGCAAGATTTTGATGCAATATCCGGGCTAGAACTCACCATGCAAGAATCGCGGGCACTGGCAAACCATGACGAAGCCGCCTGAAGCCATCCGCCCAAAGCGCCTGTTTCTCTTTACTCAACGGTTGTTCCAGCTCGCCTATGCGTTCGGCAGAAAGGCACCTATGGTTTTCAATCGCTTCTGCAGCTCCGGAACAGCTACCTGGCGTATTGATGTACTTTTCTCAATTGCCATGGCTGCGGCCATGCCGGCAGCCTGACCGGTAATGTAACAGCCCGGCATCACGCGCACCGAACCCTGGATGTAGCGATCAGAGCTTATACAACGTCCCGTAACCAGCAGATTGTTCACCTTCTTCGGGATCAATGTTCTGAATGGTATTCCGTAACTCTCTCCCTTGCCGTAGCGAAGAAGCCTGAATTCCTTCTCGAATTTCTCAAAATCCTTTGCATCAGGACGTGAAGCATGGATGTCCACCGGATACGAAAACCGGCCAATCTCATCCTCAAAAACCGCACGCTTCTTGAAATCCTCCAGACACAGGACGTATTCACCCATGATGCGACGGCTCTCACGTACACCAAGGAGTGACCCGGTGGAAAGCAATACCATCTCTTCAAAACCTTTCAGGTACTTCTTATAATAAAGTTCATATTCAAGGAGTCGCTTACGGCCATCTATTAACGCCTTTGTCACCGAACGCTCGTCCGTTGAATCAACACCGAACGCATGCCCGATATTTCCGCCGCCAATCGCCGTACCGACACGGAACATGCCGGGCAAATGACGATCTTCTACTGAAAAAACCTTGTCTGTAAAAGCGCGCTGCAGCTCCCTTTCCGCGTTCAAGCCGGATTTACGCACTTCCGACCAGTTCACGCCTGCCCACAGGCTGCACAGCGTACCCGGCATCATGTTTCCTTCGGCGTCACCTTTCTCAAAAGGCGCACCAGCCCACGCAGCAAGATCACCATCACCCGTCCCATCCACAAAGACTTTTGCTGCCACAGCAAACAAGCCGCTCTTACCCTGGCATATGGCGTGAGTTACCTGTCCATCCTTAACTTCCACGCCAATCACCTGGGTTTGGAATGAAAATGCCATGCCCGTCTCAACGACCATTGCATCATAAACACGCTTCAGCACTTCGGCCTGAATGCATACACATCCCAACGTACCGCGCTTGTCGTCCGGTCCTGTACCGCCGGCATCAAAAAGCTTGTCATAAACTTCCTTACCGAAACCGGCCGCAAGGAAATCCTTGCCATTGCCGAAAGGCATGAAGACCGGAATCAAGCCGGCCGTGCCCATACCGCCAAATGAAGTCTGCCCTTCCGCAAGAAACACTTTTCTCCCCTGCCGGGCGGCAATAATGGCTGCGGCAAGACCGGCAGGGCCACCGCCCGCCACCATGACATCCACTTCATGCCGTACCGGAATTTCGCGCTGAAAGGAAATCGTTCCCGTCCTGCCTTCTGGTTTATCAGCAGCATATGACGAACGAGACCAGACCAGGTTGGCACCCGCAGCAAGAGCTGCACAGCGCATGATATCGCGACGCGTGAATCCGACCGGTGTTCTGGTTTTCAGTTCTGGATTGTTATTAACAGATTGTTTTCTCTGAGACTTCATGGATAAGTCCTCCTGTTCTCATATTGATGAGAGCTGTGTATCAAAAACTCGGCGGATGTCAACGGTCTGCGATATTTCTTTTCCCGCAATCATGCGAAATAAAAACCACAGGATAAGAATGAATCATAGGTTCGTTCATTTTATTGGCAGTTCCGTTTTACATTGTGAACAATAAATATGCTCAGCATCGGCACGGTAATCTTCCAAGCGATAAATACCACCACAATTAGGGCAATGCAGGCTTCCATCGTCAATTATGGCTGGCTGTTCTACTTTCGGCTTTTCTGAATTCTTTCGCCGTAACTTCAGAATCAGGAAAACGTTAAGTGCCAGACTGGCAATAAAGATTAAAGCAAAAGGAATTAACAGGGGGAAAAGACAACGTAATGAATTTCTAATGGAAGAATAGTCCCACGAATAATTCTCTTTTATATAATATGTTCCATCTGCAAATCCTCCTGTAAACTGACGACCAGAAGGAGAGGTAAAGTAATATGTTCCATTTCGATATTCCAACCGAAAGGTAACACCTTTTTTCGTAGTGAGTTTACCTTTTGCAGGTTTTCCTTTGCTAAATAATCCTTCATATGTAGCATCATTCTTGTAAAAGTAAGTTCCGTGCCCATCAAATTCGCCATTCTTAAATTCGCCCTCATACCTCATTCCTTCAGGATAGAACCGAACCCCTTTACCATTAAAATCACCGTCCTTTAATTCGCCTATATATTTATTTCCATCCTTATCAACGAGGGTGCCTTTACCTTCGAATCGACCATTCTTATATCCCCCCTCGTATGTCATCCCGCTTACACTAACGTAAACGCCAGTACCGTGAGGTTGCCCATTCTTAAACTGACCGTGGTATTTTGATCCATTGGGATAAATATAAAAGCCATTGCCAACGTTTTCCCCATCTTTAAACTCTCCCTCATATTTACTACCATCAGGATAAGTAAGTATGCCTTGACCATCGAATTCCCCGTTTTTGAAATCCCCTTTATATCTATCACCATTATGCGATTTGAAAATGCCTTTACCTGTTCGCGCCCCATCTTTAAAATCGCCATCGTATTTATCGCCGTTTTGAAAGATTAGAATGCCTTTACCGTTTGGCTTGCTGTTTTTATACTCTCCTTCGTATTTGCCACCATCAGAATAGGTGTAAGCGCCTTTACCATTATATTTGCCGTCCTTGAATTCTCCTACATATTTACTCCCGCCTTCATAAATCTCAATACCTTTGCCATCGTATTTTCCACTCTTGAAATCTCCTTCATATTTATAACCACCTGCATTAGTTATAATACCTTTACCGTCGAATAACCCATGCTGCATTTCCCCGTTGTATACAGAACCATCGGGTAGATTTATTATGGTATTACTTTTGGCACCCTGATTTGCATTCAAGTAACAGGTGCAGATGATTATGAAGAACAATACAAGCCATTGTAAGGAAGATATTCGTGTCATCTTTAAACCCCTCCCACTTTCCCTACTTTACCCCGCCCTCTAACCAAACTCAAGTGCCGTTAAGAATGATGGGAAGAAAAATGGGTAATGATTTTCCTCAAACCTGACCAATTACTCTGACAACGCTAGAAGGGAAATGCAAGTGGGAGTAAATCATATTTGTGGGTAAAATCTCATTTTCTTCTTTCCGCGTCTGTACGGAACGGAAGCCGCAGGTGGCATTTCGATGCCTGAAGGGACGGAGAAACGGTATTTGAAAGGATACGCTGTGGACAGCGTACACTACAGATGGAGCCTTCCTGTAGAGTCGGCTGTCCTCAGCCGAAAGGAGGGCCGGCTTCGCGCGGACGCAGAAATCAGGAAATGGAGAATCTACCCACATTCTTGAATTACACCCTATATTAATCCGCTGATGCAAAGGTGATTCATACATGTCCAGGAAACAGATCGCGCAGAAACTTTAGATTGGCAATATAGCTATCCTGTATCGTTACACCCTTTGGCACGGCTTCTTCGATTTGAATCCAGCCGGTATACCCGATATCATCAATCGCCTCGCGCACTTTCCTGTAATCCACAAGCCCCTTCCCAAGCAGGGCACCCTTTTCCTTCATATGGAACTCACAGATATTCTGACAGCCAAGCCGTCGAATCTCCTTATAGATGTCATAGCCCTGCCTTATGGAATTGTTTACATCATAGTACACTTTAACGGAGGATGAGCCGACACGTTGTATGATATCCAGGTGCTCGTCTGCACTGAGATAACTCTCAATACCAAAAACAACACCTGCTTTTTCCGCCTTAGGAGCAACAGCTTTCAAGCGGCTTACAACTTCGTCAACGCCAGCCCTGTCATCTTTCAGATTACCCTTGCCGAAAAATGCCAGCAACGTGACTTTCACACCAAGCGCCTGCATGACATCAACCGCATCACTGACCCATTCGATAGTACGTGGATCGCTCTTGTAAGGAACATTATTCAACTCTCCGACACCAAGCGAAGGGATTGCCACCCCAAATTGTCTTATCGCATCTTTGTATTGCTGCTGAACATTAGTATTGCGCAGGTGCATATTATTGACCAGCGAGCCCAGACTGACCTGCACACCATCAAGGCCGATCTGCTTAGCCACTTCCAGCGCAGCCGTGTTTCCCGCCTTACCCAGAGACCAGTCCGGCGCACCGATCCTGAAACACCGTTTCTCAGGCGCAGCGAACAAAGGCGCAAAAGATGAAGCAAACGCAAGGCTTGCTATCGCCTGACCGGTAGCGGCGATCATCTGACGACGGGTAAGATTGCGGCAAAGCATATTCATGATTATGTTTCCTCCAGTAAAAATCCTGATTCTTTACAATTGTGCCTCAACCCATGCCTTTGCCTTCGACAACTCAGCCGGTTCGGTCTTGATGTGTTCGATGATGCAGGATAGCGTCCGGTCAAGCTTGCGGATCTCGGAAATCAGCAACTTGTAGTCCATCTCACCGTCACCTGGACCAGGGCATACCCGCTCACCGGCGGCATTAAGTTTCATATCTTTGAAGTGACCGAGGTGGATGCGGTCGCCAAGTTCACTAAAGAAGCGGCATATTATCTCCCTGCGCTTAGCATAGAGTACTGGCGAAATGAAGTTCGGCGGGTCAAGTACTATGCCGACACGGCTGGCGGGAAACGGCGCAAAAACTTCCTTCGCCAGTTCCAATGTACCAAGGACGTGCGGAAATGTTGGCTCCAAGGCAACGCGACAGCCAGCCGGCTCAATGATCGGCAGGATGATCTCGCGGATTGCGCGGTGCACTTGCGCTACGGCCTCTGGCGTGTGGTTGCGCGGCTCGGCACCGAGGAACTTCGGAGAGTAGCTCGCACTCCAAGTGACAAACTGGGTACAGTCAAACAATCCGGCGTGAGCGGCAACGAGTTTCATGGTGGCCTGGCTCGACCGCATAAAGCTGGTGTCGTCAGGACGGAAGAGATTGAAATAGGTGCCGAACGCTACAGTCTTCAACTTCAGTTCCTTTAGCGTGTCAGCGAGCGATTTAAGCTCATCCTCTGTCGGGTGGAAAAAGAACGTCAACTGCACCGTGTCGAAGCCGGCGGCGGCAATGACTCTGGCATTTTTTTGCAATTCGGCGGACGAAGAGCCTTGTAGCATCATGCCGAGATGGATGTTGTCTTTAGCGGAGTCGGCCGCGATCAGCCGCCTCGTATTTAAACTGGCAACTGTTGCTGCGACGGTGCCGAGAAAATGCCGGCGTGTAATAAACGTCTTACTGTTGTTGCCCATATGGTTTCCTCCTACGATGAATGTCTTCTTATTCATTTTTAATCCAATTTTTACTTTTTTCTTTCACGACGATAGATGATGCCACAGAACATCCACCATGCGGACATTTCGGGATTCAATAGCACGGCCTTCCTGCTCGCTGTGTACGCTTCGCGACGTCACTGCTGCTGACTACGCAACACTCGCTTGCCAGTCTTCACCACGTTACCATTTCAAGTAACAGGGTTCGTTCTGTCAATTTCAGCGCCTTTCAACACCTCCTTCAACTACGGT
>MHBM01000281.1 GCA_001804885.1 Lentisphaerae bacterium RIFOXYA12_FULL_48_11 | reverse complement strand
ACATAGACGCCGTTCACATCGCAACACCGGATCACTGGCATGCGGTAATTGCCATCATGGCATTGCGTAGCGGCAAGGATGTATATTGCCAGAAGCCGGAAACCCTGACCATTCGAGAAGGACGCCAGATGGTTGATGCCACGCGGCAATACGGACGCGTGTTCTCAGGCGGCAGCCAGCGCGTGTATGGAGATACGCCTGAACTTGTCAAACAAGTCTGGGGCGGAGAACTGGGCAGGATCAAGGAAGTTTATGTCTCCTGCGGCGGTCCTCCGCAAACATGTAATCTTCCCGAAGGACCCATGAAAGAAGAAATCGAATGGGACATGTGGCTCGGCCCTGCACCATGGGCGCCATACCATCCCTATCGCTGTAACGGAACTTACAGCATCAACGGCACCGGCTGGCGGTCCTGGCGTGAATATTCAGGCGGCGGCATGACAGACTGGGGTGCCCACAGATTCGGAGGCGCCATGTTCATCACTGACAGGCGCGACCAGGGCCCGGTTGAAATCATTCCGCCCGACGGCAAGGACATCAAACTTTTGACATACAAGTTTGCCGATGATTTCAAGCTGTATCACGGCTCACTCAAAAGCGGCCCCTTAGAATGCGTGGGAACAAATGAAAAAATCGCGCCGAGACCCATCCCGGGATATAAGGGTTCAAACAGCATTTACGGTGACTTCATTCACTGCGTGAAAACACGCGAACGACCGTTCCGTGATATAGAGTTTGCACACAGGACATGCACGATATGTCACCTTGGCAACATCTGTTATCAACTGAATCGCCCTCTCAAGTGGGATCCAGTAAAAGAAATATTCCCGGACGACGAACAGGCGAACAGACTGCTCGACCGTGCAAAGCGCGAACCCTGGGCAATATAAATAACCTGAAAGCAGAACCTGGTGGCTGTAACCGTTAAACGGTTGCAGCCACCAGGTTCAATGGCCGTTTCTCATAACAAAGGAGCGCAGACCTGATGAAAAGTAAAACCGGAAAGAAAAGATGCCAGATTTTAATACTCCAGGGCAGTCCCAATCCGAAAGGTAACACGGCAAGGCTTGCTGATGAAATCGCAAGGGGCGCCATGGCCTCCGGGGCAAAGGTGAAAGAATTCTTTATCCAGGAGCATAACATTGCATCATGTACCGCATGCCAGAGCTGCCAGGAGCCAAAAGCCAGGGGATGCATAATTGATGACGATATGGATGATATCTACAAGGCGGCGCTGGAAGCCGACGCAATTGTCTTCGCCAGTCCCATATACTGGTTCACAGTATCAGCCCAGATCAAACAGGTAATTGACCGGTTCTACGCATTTGTAACGTCCGATGGCCATCGCTTCGCCGGGAAACGGATCGGGCTGGCATTCACATTCGGCGGCGACGATGCCGTCGATTCCGGTTGCATCAACGCAATCCGGACATTCCAGGATGCATTCGCATACATAAACGCACCCATTTGCGGAATGGTTTATGGCAGTTCAGGAAATGGACCAGTCAGGAAAAACAAAGCTCTCCTGCAAAAAGCTTTTGCCCTCGGAAAGAAACTGGCAAAGAACGGATAGTTATCAGATTCAGACAAACAGGCAGGCAGGGACGAATAGCCGACTCATTTGCGGACCGTACCATGTGGTATGGCTGGATACCGGCGAAGCAGGTAAAAAATAACCAGCAGGTGGACTAAGATAATTGCCAGCACAACTATTACCGTCGGCAAGTCGAAACCCTTCATGTGTCCCGGACCCACACCCATGACAATCCGGAATCCGCCAGCTTTCCTGGCGGCAAACAGCCAGCCTGTACTGCTGCCAAGAAATCCATGCACAAGACCAAGCGCCACAAGATTGCGGTTCCTGTCTTCCATGAACACCCAGGACAATATCGTACCCAGCAGCCAGCAGATGGCGACAAGCCCCCAGCTGTTGATGTGAATCATTCCGAAAAACGATCCGTTCAGTATGGAAACCCATAGCCTTTTCTGCCACTGCCGGACCGGGTCAGTTGCCGGCGCAAAACCTTTCCGGAACCTCGTTCCGAAATATGAACTGAACAGCAATTGCTGTAGAGCACCCCAGAACATGTAACCGAACAAATTCAATGCAAAATGTCGTGGACTGAAATCGGCAAATGCGGCTTTTCCCATCACGGCAAAGGCCGCCAGGTACTCAAGCGTACCCAGTACAAGAATGATTTTAAACGCTGTAAATAAAGCTGATATGAAATTGTCATAACGGGCAACACACGTTACAAAAAAAGTGGCCATGACAAACCCGCTAAGGAGAATCATCACCTTTCCCGGGCCGGTCGCCTGTATTCGAACGGCTGTTTCCCGATTCAGATTGAATGTGAAGCGCGTTGCTTCCTGCCACGCGAAATAGTAAAGATAAGCCAGGATGGTTATGATCAGAAATACTCCACAGGAAAGAATAATTCTATCAACCATGGATCGTCTGCAAATGCTCGCGTAGAGTGCAGCCGGGTTTCCCAGTCCCCAACTCGAAAGAGTATCCTTGTGAATAAAAGGGCTGCGGAAAAGAACGTATATCGCACCCAATCCCAGGAGAATACATCCGGCCAGTTCTGCGGCTTTGATTCTCATCAGTTGCCCATAGGGATAGATGACCAGCCAGAGCACTGCCAGACAGAACGTCATCATCACGAATGCTTCGACAACATTGTAAGGCCGGGATTTGACTTCCCGCTCCAGTTCGCCGCAGGTGTTAGCTATTGATGACAACATGATTCACCTTTGATACCTGGATGGTACCAATCAGAATGATTCATCTGCAATCTTTCAACGTTCATAACTTGCATGCAGTTTCTTCAGAGTGGAGATGGATGTCACTTTGAATTTGTATAAACACTTGTAAAAAATACGGACAAGCCCGCGCAATCCAAAATCGCTGTACGAAAAAAGAATATCGGGGAACAGATTATATTTGTCATACTTGACTCTACTTTCTTCTCTGTGGCATGGTGCTTCATCTACGAAAGGAATTGTTGCATGAACCGTATTACATCGTCCGTATTAATTGTGTTTCTGACCTTTTCTATGTTTTTCTGGCACCCCGCAACCGGCCCTGCTCAAGTCGTGAATAGCCCGACCCTGACCGTCGGATCGAAGTCGATCCAGGAGGGTATTTTGCTGGGAAAACTCATGATCGGAGCTTTGCACAGAAAAGGGTTCAAGGTCATTGATCGAACTAACATGGGGCAGACGGAAGATCTTCGTAAGGCACTGAAGAATAGCGAAATTGATCTTTATCCAGAGTACACGGGGACCGCCGGACTCTTCTTTCCAAAAGTTGACCAGTTGGTGTGGAAGGATTCAAAATCCGGCTATGAGACGGCAAAGCGACTCGATGAGGAAAAAAACGGAATCATCTGGCTCACCCCGGCAGCGGCGGATAACTCATGGGTCATCGCGGTGACACGCGATCTGGCAAACCAGGGAATAACCGACTTGCCAAAATTCGCCACCTTCATCCATGACGGCGGCAAAGTAATACTGGCCTCCCTCAAGGAATTGATTCAGAGAGGTGATGGTCTTCCTGCATTCGCTGCCGCCTATCACTTCAAGCTTGGCGAGAATCAGATCCTGGCGCTGGATCAACCAAATCCCGCAGGACCTCCGGTAGCTCCCCCGCAGGATTTCAATGCGCTCCTTACTCTCGGCTCAAGCGCGCAAATCGCAGGCTGGAATATGGTTGTTCTCAAAGACCCGGCCAAAGTTCCAATGGTATTCAGGCCAGCACCAATCACACGACGTGACGTGATCGCAAAACATGGGCAAAAGATTGATGAGGCTTTGGGACCGGTCTTCAAGTCGTTGGACATGGCGACTTTGATAAGGCTAAACACCAGGGTCGTGGTGGAGAAGATCAGCCCTGATTTGGTGGCAGAGACTTACCTGGACAAGATCAAGGTGGAGTAAAAACCCGCCTTTAATTTGTCATGCTTGACTCTGCTTTCCCCTCTGTGGCATGTTTCTGCAATGAAACCGCTTCTTCCGACCGGTTTCGCGGGTAAGTGACCGTACCGTCAGTGAAGCGATTCCTATCAACAGCTATTCTTGAGCCTCGATTAACTGCCATGGGGGAATTTATGGTACGTCAAAGTTTCATTCTCGCCGGAGTTCTTTTACTCGCGTACGAAGCCATTTCACAGGAAACAAAACCATGTGATCCCTGCACGGTGACCAGGGAAGAGGTCAAGGCACGGCTCGACCGCATGCCTGCCACGCATCCACGGCTGTTTGTACGAACTCCTGATGCATTTGACGGATTACGTGAATCCATTGACAAGAAACCAGAACTGAAATTGATTCGCGACTGGATTCTAAAGAGTGCGGACGGGATTCTGCGAAAAGAACCGGTTCAGAGAAAGATGCAGGGCATGCGTATGCAAGGACAGCACGATGTGAAGGATCGTGTCGGTTTTCTTGCGGCTGCGTACAGGCTGACAGGAGACTCAAAGTATAGTGAGCGGGCAAAAAAAGAACTGCTGGCAGCTGCAGCATTTGAAAACTGGAATCCAAGCCACTTCCTTGATACGGCAGAAATGACATGCGGGGTGGCGTGGGGATACGACTGGCTGTATGACACACTGGATGAAGCCACGCGGAAAACCATCTGCGAAGCGATCCGTGACAAAGGCCTGAAACAGGCTCTCGCAAAGAAATACTTTTGGACCAGAGGCAACAGTAACTGGTCGCAGGTATGCTGGGCCGGCATGGTTGCAGGTGCACTGGCAATCCGTGACCAGGAACCTGAACTGGCGCTGAATATAATCCATCAGGCTGTCACGTCCGTACCCTATTCAATCAAGCCATACGAACCCAATGGCAGTTATCCGGAAGGGCCCGGTTATTGGACTTATGGCACGACCTACTTCGTCATCATGCTGGACCTGTTACGCAATGCACTGGGTACCGACTTCGGGCTGTACAACATACCGGGGTTTGCAAAGACAGGCGACTTCATCAACATAGCAACCGGGCCAACTGGAAAGTTCTACAACTACGCCGACGGCGGGGATGGCCGCGGACACCTGCTGGCTCTCTGGTGGCTGGCGTCAAGAAGTAATCGTCCGGACTGGCTCCAGCATGAGATCAAAGATGTTCGTGAAGCTGTGCGGCTGAATGATCCCCGTAAGACAGGTCTTCGCCATGTTTCCACCCCCGTTCTATTGATGTTATGGCTCCAGCAAACAGACGAACATGCCCAAAACAAGATGCCATT
>MHBM01000280.1 GCA_001804885.1 Lentisphaerae bacterium RIFOXYA12_FULL_48_11 | reverse complement strand
ATCAAGGTGGTGCAGCTCTTCTTTAATCAATCCGACAGCAAGTTCTGGAAATACAACGGGCGTACTGATGTTTCCGCGTTGACTCCGGAACGCTGCAAGGAAATAGCCGCGGCCTACCGGGATGCCGGCGTTGCGATACACAGTATCGGTGTCTACACGAACCTCATCCATCCGGATGAAGCCGAACGCAATGCGAACCTTGATTACTTTGAAGCCATGATAAAAATCGGCAACTGCATGGGTGTGCACATGTTTGTCAGCGAAGCCGGTCATTACCACAACGCGAAAGAGCCGGAGCCGAACATCCAGATTCATTTCCAGGATGCGGTGTGGGTCCAGATGGTTGGAACTGGAAAGAAACTTGTAGCCATTGCTGAGAAATACCAGTCGAAGGTTCTGCTGGAGCCGTTTTACCGCGGATTCCTCGCCAGCGCAAAACGGCTGAGGATGTTTGTGGAGGAGATAAATTCTCCGGCTGTCCGGGTACTGTTGGATCCGGCAAACCTGATTGAAGTAAATGACCTGGATGAGATGTTCAACCAGCTTGGCCCGTTGATTGAATGCCTCCATGCCAAGGACCGAAAGATGCATGTTGAGCGCGGGGTGGCGGCGGGCAAGGGTGATATCGACTATCACAGGTTTGTAACGCTCGCCTCGAAGCTCACACCGGCCGTACCGCTGGTTCTCGAATATGTAGGTCCCAAAGATTACCAGGATGCAGTGGCGCACCTGCGCCGCGTGATGAAGGAAGCCGGCGTTGGAGAAGCTTAGTCTTTTTCGGTTGTTTTTCAGACAGTAATGAACTTTGATTCGCTTGGAGGATATGCTCATGGAAAAGAATACCGCCTCGGATAGACAAACATCAGGCCGAAGAAAAACAGACATTTCGCGCCGGCAATTTCTGGGACACGCAGCAGCGGCAGCAACGATCTTTCAGATTGTTCCGGGACATGTGGTGGGGGCAAACGGCAAGATTCCGCCGAGCGGGAAGATAACATTCGCAGGTATCGGCGTAGGCGGGCAGGGGCTCCAGAATGTGAACACTTTTCTCCAGTTCCCTGAAATCCGGGTGGTTGCCGTGTGCGATGTGCATCGTGAAGCGGCCGGATTTCTTTCATGGAACTGGACGCAGGGCAAAGAACAGAAAAAGGCAGGACGTGAGCCTGCAAGGCAGCTGGTTGAAGAGTATTACGCCAAAGACAAAGCTTCCGGTACATACAAGGGCTGTAAGATGTATGCTGATTACCGCGAACTGCTGGAAAAAGAGGATGTTGATGCGGTGATGATTGCCACCCCTGACCATACGCATGCCATGATTACCATGGCTGCCTTGAGGAAGCGCAAACACGTCTACTGTGAGAAACCGCTTACTTACTCCATTTATGAGGCACGTCAGGTTGTTGAAGAAGCGCGCAAGGCAAAAGTTGCAACACAGCTGGGCAACCAGGGACAGGCATTACAGGAGGCTCGTGTAACATGCGAGTTCATTATGGCCGGCGCCATCGGGCCGGTGCGTGAAGTTCATGCTTCCATCGGGGCAAGGTTCTGGTCCTCCGGCACGTGGGAAGGACGTCCGACTGAAACGCCACCCGTCCCTGATGGTTTGGATTGGGACCTGTGGATCGGCCCGGCGCCACACAGACCTTATCATCCTGCATATCATCCATGGGTCTGGCGTAACTGGTGGGATTTTGGAACAGGTCTTTTTGGTGATATGGGTTGTCACACTCTTTCCACCACATTCAAGGCGCTAAAACTGCAGTATCCTGTTTCAGTGGAGGCATCCAGTACGAAAAACAACTGGGAAAACTACCCGGTCGGTGTGATTGCGAAATACGAATTCCCGGCGCGTGGCGATATGCCCCCGCTGACGTTGAACTGGTATGATGGTGGGTTAAAGCCGCCGGCGCCAAAGGATCTCGAGCCGGGTCGCGGAGTGGGCGGCGTGGTATACGTTGGGGACAAGGGTACTTTGATAGGACACCGGCTCGTTCCAGAATCGAAACAGAAGGAGTATGGAAAACCGCCACAAGTGTTGCCTCGATCGCCGGGTCATCACAAGGAGTGGGTTGATGCAATCCTTGGTGGACCACCTGCCGGATCAAACTTTATTGATCATGCAGGGTTGCTCACCGAGTCATGTCTGCTTGGAAATGTTGCTTTGCGTGCCGGCAAAAAGCTGACCTGGGATGGTCCCAATATGAAAGTCACCAACGACGAAGGTGCCAACAAGTTCCTTCATCGTGAGTACCGGCAGGGCTGGAGCCTGTAGTTGGAGAAACATCAGGGCTTTTTTTCCGGTATCGTGGAATCTTTGCCGGCTGTGAGCCATTCAAAATCAAATCTGGCAAAAACCAGGTTCTCGTAAGGATTTTTTGTGCCTGCTTCGTAGAGAACACCAACCATTCCGTTGGGTAGTATTTCCAGACACGAGTAAGCGCTGGGGCGCTGATCGAGCAGGCGTTCTGCCGGCCATGTCTGGCACTCGTCAAAACTTGCGCGGACGGTAAGCTTTTCACGTTTGTTGCTGGCTGGATTGGTGAATAGAACCACGCTGCGGTTGTTGTCCTCCGGCCAGGTATGGCGTCGGATGCTGGCCTGGCAGATGGGTTCGATAAGTTCCGGGGCATGCTGTTGATCTGTCCAGGTAAGACCTCCATCTGAGCTGACGGCTGTCTGGCGGGTAGGCTGTGTTTTACTTGAATTACGCATGTTCAGCATTAGTTTTCCGCCGGTAAGTTCTACGACTTCGCATTCATTGACTCCATGTTGCGGTGTAGAGCCGCCAAGTTTCCAGCTCTTGCCGTGGTCATCGGAGTAAATGATATGCGAGTAATAATGTTTTGTGTCTGCTTCGATATGATCGCAGGGAATAACAAGGCGGCCCTTGTGTTGGCCATTCCTGACTTGTATACCGGCGCCTGGTCCTGTGGCATACCATGTCCAGTCGGTGGACTTCACGTCGGCCGTTATTTCACAGACCTTTGACCACGTCAGGCCATTGTCCTCAGAATGCGTAACGAAAACACGACGGGTATCCTTGCTCGTACGTTCTATGATTCTGGGTTCGTGATCGTCGCCGAGATTCCATGTCATCAGCAGCCAGATGGTTCCGGTATCGCGATCCAATACCGGGCAGGGATTGCCGCAAGTATTGGATTGGTCGTCCCAGACAACCTGTGCGGCCTGCCAGGTTTTACCATGGTCTATACTGCGTTTTAGCAGCAGATCGATGTTTCCGGCATCACCGCAGCCGCTCTTTCGACCCTCGGCAAAGGCCAGGAGTGTGCCTGATTTCGTTACGAGCAACGACGGGATGCGATAGGTGTGATATCCCTCCTGTCCGGAGATGAAGACATTGGTGAACTGTGGTTCTGCTGCGTAGCATGATAAACTTGTAAAAGTGACAATGGCAATCAGGCGGAGCAATTTCATAATTATTCATCCTTTGTAATGGAATTATTCTGCGAAATAATAAAGCAGATGTTGTGGTATTGTATTTGCAAGATAATGTCAATTCGTGCTTACGACTGTTGACAAACAGATAAACATGCAAGTAGGATTCTGAAAATTTTGCCGGACACATACAGGCGGGAGATTGAATTTTGAATACACCGTATTATCTGATCGATGAGAAGAAGCTTTTGAGGAATCTGAAGATTATCAAACGTGTCAAACAAGCTTCCGGTGCGAAGTGTGTGCTGGCCCTTAAATGTTTTTCCACATGGTCTGTGTTTGGAATTATGAGGAAATACATGGATGGTACTACCAGCAGCGGAGTATATGAGGCGCGGCTGGGATACGAAAAGTTCGGCAAGGAGGTTCATGCTTACAGCGTCGGTTATTCGCGGCATGATATACGCGCGGTGCGCAGATTTGCTGACAAGATAATTTTCAACTCGTTGTCGCAGCTGATGACATTTGCCGGCGAAGTACGCGGCATGAATGTCGGGGTCAGGGTGAATCCGGGTTTCAGTTATTCTCATTTCGATCTCGCAGATCCGGCCCGTAAATTTTCAAGGCTGGGTGTTCGTGATATAAATGCATTGCGCAAAGTGACCGGGTTGATCAAGGGTTTAATGTTCCACTTTAACTGCGAGAATAATGATTTTTCGAATTTCGCCAGGAATCTGGACCGTATAGGACGGGAATATGGTGACATTTTGAAGAAGCTGGAATGGACCAGTCTTGGTGGCGGGTTGTTTTTCACACAAGCTGGTTATCCCGTGGGGAAATTCTGCAGGAAGCTCAAGGAATTCAGTGAAAAATATGGTGTTCAGGTTTACCTTGAGCCTGGAGAATCAACCATTACTGGTTCTGCTGAGCTGGTTACGACTGTTCTGGATGTTGTACACAATGAAATGGATGTTGCGATCGTTGATGTGTCAACCGAGGCACATATGCTTGATCACTTGATTTATCATACAACGGCGCGTCTTGTGTCGCCAGTTCCCGGCCGTCATGAGTTCATAATTGCCGGCAGGTCATGCCTTGCGGGGGACGTGTTCGGCAGGTACAAGCTGAATAAAAAACTGAAACCTGGCAGTATTGTACGCTTTGGTGATGCGGCCGGTTACACAATGGTGAAGAAGAACTGGTTTAATGGTATGCCGATGCCGGCCATCTGTGTAAAAAGATTGGATGGAACTCTTGAAACGGTCCGGAGTTTTGGATACAAGGATTACGTTGCGAGTCTGTCATAATAAATGGAGAGAGCTATGAAGAAGAACTTACTGATCATCGGGGCGGGAGGTGTTGCTCATGTCACGGCGCACAAGGCGGCAATGAACAATGATATTCTTGGTGACATCTGTATCGCGTCCCGTACGCAGTCGAAGTGTGACGAGATCATTGAAAGCGTCAGACGCAAGAAGCACATCAAGGATAAATCAAAGAAGCTCTACTCCCGCCAGATTGACGCACTCGATATTCCCGCAACCATCAAGCTGATCAAGCAGACCAAATCGGAGATAGTGGTAAATCTTGGTCAGGCCTTCCTCAACATGTCCGTGCTCGAGGCCTGTCTTGCAACCGGAGCAGCCTATATTGACACGGCGATTCATGAAGAGCCTGACAAGGTTTGTGAAACGCCGCCGTGGTACGGTAATTACGAGTGGAAGCGCAAGGGCCGCTGCAAAGCGAAGGGCCTTACCGCGATCCTCGGCGCCGGTTTCGACCCGGGCGTGGTCAATGCTTACGCTGCGCTGGCGGTAAAGAAATATTTCGACAAGATAGATACTATTGACATTATGGATGTCAACGCCGGGAGACACGGAAGGTATTTTGCCACGAATTTCGACCCGGAAATAAATTTCCGCGAGTTCATCAAGGTATGGACATGGATTGACCGGAAGTGGCGCGAATATCCGACGCATTCTGTTAAGCGCATGTACAATTTTCCTGTGGCCGGGTCTTGCCCGATCTACCTGAACGGCCATGACGAACTGCATTCGCTGTCCAAGAACATAGATGCAAACAGCATTCGTTTCTGGATGGGCTTTGGCAATCACTATATCAACGTGTTTACGGTTCTCA
>MHBM01000279.1 GCA_001804885.1 Lentisphaerae bacterium RIFOXYA12_FULL_48_11 | reverse complement strand
TCACGGGATGGATCCGGAAGGTTTGATGAAGGAAATTTATGATGAGGCAATCGGCCTGGGCCCGATTGAAGATCTTCTCGCCGATAACGATGTTACAGAAGTAATGGTCAACGGGCCTTCGCAGGTATACATAGAAAAAAAAGGAAAGCTTATACTAACCGACAAGGCTTTCCTCGATGAGGCTTCGGTGTTGGCAATTATCGAGCGAATTGTCTCGCCGATTGGCAGGCGTATTGACGAGAGCCAACCATATGTTGACGCAAGGCTTCCCGACGGATCCCGTGTTAATGCCATCATACATCCCCTTTCCCTGATCGGACCATGCCTTACCATTCGCAAATTCTCCAAGAAGCCGCTGGTAGTGAATGATCTCATCCGTTACGGTACGCTTACAACAGAACTTGCTGAATTCGCGAAGGCCTGCGTGGTGATGCGTAAGAATATTATTGTTTCAGGCGGAACCGGTTCAGGAAAAACAACCCTGCTCAACGTGCTGGGCGATTACCTGCCTGACACAGAGCGAATCGTTACGATTGAAGATGCAGCAGAATTGCGGCTCAAGCAGTTGCATGTTGTACGCCTCGAATCCCGACCGCCAAACATCGAGGGCAAAGGGGCTGTAACGATCCGCGACCTGGTTCGGAACGCTCTTCGAATGCGCCCTGACAGAATAGTTGTCGGTGAATGCCGTGGCGGAGAAACCCTGGACATGCTGCAGGCCATGAATACCGGCCATGACGGCTCGCTGACTACCGTCCATGCAAATTCACCCAGGGATGTAATCTCAAGACTTGAGACCATGGTGCTTATGTCAGGCATGGAATTGCCCGTACGCGCCATCCGTGAACAGGTTGCCTCGGCAATAGACGTTATCGTTCATGAATCACGGTTCAGCGATGGTACGCGCAAAGTTACCAAGATGACCGAAGTGGTGGGGCTCGAAGGCGAGCAAATCACCATGCAGGACATTTTTGAATTCAAACAGACAGGTCTTGGACCAGACGGCAAAGTTCTTGGCCATTTCCGTCCGACCGGCGCAGTGCCCACATTCATAGAAGATATTGCTGCACGAGGTCTAACAATTGACAGGTCCATATTTGATCCGCAGAAATGGAAGGATTAGAAGGAATGTCACAGACAATTACATCGCTGGTTATTTCCTTGCTTTTCGGGGTAAGCGCAGCCGGGTTCATGTACGTAATTCTGCGATCCATGTTTTCAGGTGCAGCTGAATATTCCAGCAGTTATTCCGAACAGGTTGCACGACAATTTGAAGAAGTATTCATGTTTGTCCCGCCCCAGCAGATTGCAAAAATGGGCTGGGCAGCAGCCGTAATAGGCTTTACCGTAGTATTCCTGCTTGTCGGAGGATTTTCATCAAAGACAGGATTTGTCGCAGGCCTTTTACTTGGACTTTTTGTGGCACTTCCAGCCCTGTATTCCCCGAAGATTATTCTGCGTTTCCTCAAAAAAAGGCGTCTAACCAAGTTCAACCTCCAGCTTGTAGACACGCTCGTCAGCATGAGTAATGCACTGAAGGCAGGATTCAGCATCATGCAGGCATTTGAATCAATTGTAAAAGAAGGTGAACAGCCAATAGCCCAGGAATTCGATATGTTCCTTCAGCAGACCAGGCTGGGTGTCAACTTCTCGGATGCCCTGACAAACATGGAAAAAAGAGTTGGCAGCGATGACCTCTCTCTCGTGATCAATGCGATCGAAACCGCGCGCAAGACCGGCGGAAACCTGACTGAGATTTTCGAGAAGATAGCGGCAACAATCCGAGAACGCATGCGCATTGAAACCCGGATCCAGACGCTGACAGCCCAGGGTCGTCTCCAGGGAATTGTCGTAAGTCTTATGCCAATTGTAATCGGGGTAGCACTCACCATCGTAGATCCAGGGCTGATGATGCCGTTTATTCACTCAATGTCAGGAGTGCTTGTAATGGCAGGGGTTGTGATACTTATAGCGCTTGGCGGTCTGGTGATAAGGAAGATAGTAGACATAGACGTATGAACACCCTGTATACAACATTTCTATCACTCTTATGGGCCCTGTCGGCCGGCGTGCTGGCATGGTACATATCAGGTGTTGCCCGCCAGATCACGTATGTCACACTTGCCGACGGACGAAAACAGGAACGTAAATTGCCAATCCTGTTCCGAATCCTCCTCCCTCTGGCTCCAAATATGATGCCACTCTTGAAAGGGCCGGGGTTTACACCTGCAAAAGAAAAGATGAAGCGTAACCTTATCTCTGCAGGATTTGAAGGCCTTCTCCATGAAGAGGAATTCCTTGCTCTCAGGTTCCTCCTGCCCATGGTACTTGGCCCGATATGGATAGCCTTTATAGCCGCCCTGCTTACTGCGACAAAGAATCCTTTCCTGATAAAAATATCAACCATGCTCTACCTCCTCGGTCCGGCATGGCTCTTCATCTATCCAGCTCTCTGGCTGAAACAGGCCATGGGCCAGAGACACAGGAACATACAAAAATCACTCCCCTTTCTGCTTGATCTTCTGACGCTTTCCGTCGAAGCCGGGATGGATTTCATGACGGCTCTCCAGCGCAATGTGGAACGCAACAAAATCGACGCGCTTGGCGAGGAATTAATAAGGGTCATACGTGAAATCCAGATCGGCAAGACCAGGCGCGAAGCTCTTCGTGACATGTCTTACAGGGTCAACCTTTCCGATCTCCGTTCCGTGATAAACGCACTGGTCCAGGCTGATGAACTCGGCGTGAGTATCGGATCGATATTACGTATACAGTCCGACCAGATAAGGCAACGTCGGTTCGAACGTGCCGAGCAACTCGCGAACCAGGCACCGGTCAAAATGCTGGGCCCGCTGCTGTTCTTCATATTCCCGGCAGTTCTCCTCATCCTTCTCGGCCCTATGATGGCCAGGCTCATGTCGCAGATGTAAAAGACAACTAATGCAATTACTCAATTACATGGGGCGGCTCACGTGTACGCTAGCCGTCTTCAGATAAGGTTAGCCATCCATAACTTTTTATTATTCTCCTATTTGCGTTCTGTGGAAAAATTGTTTACATTACGGCCCGTTTTTTCCAGATTGCAGGCGTATCAACATTATTTCGAAATGGAATTAAAAAAATGATTATCAATAAACGTTCTATTAGCTGTCTAGTACTCGCCCTTTTCACCATTGTAACAATCTCCTCCCCCGCGGAATGCGCAACGACAAAGAAAAAGGCAAAAGCACCGGTCAAGAGCAGCAGTAGTCGCGCCCAGATAGCTGCCGCGTCTGCCAATCCTTACCTGGGCGCCATAGTCGTGGATGTAGCCACGGGCAAAACTATTTTCGAAGATAACGCCGACAAGCCAGGATATCCTGCCAGCATGGTCAAGTTGATGGACCTCCTGATCATTTTGGATCAAATCAAAAAAGGAGCCCTGACACTTGAAGATAAAATTACCATCAATGCAGAAACAGCACTGGTTGGCGGCTCCCAGGTTTATCTCAAACAGGGAGAAGTCTTTTCGGTAAACGATCTACTCTATGCCATGATTATCCAGTCGGCAAATGATGCAGCAACCGCATTGGCAATCCACATAGCCGGATCCAAGGAAGGGTTCATCCAGCTGATGAACGCGAAAGCAGCAGAACTCGGAATGAAATCAACGAAGTTTGGTTCAGTTCATGGACTTCCGCCTTCCTCTGGAAATACCCCGGATGTTACAACAGCGCGAGACATGTCGATCTTATGCATGGAACTCGTCAAAAGGCCTGAAGCACTTCGTTATACATCCACAACTTTTCGAGTTTTCCGGCAAAACCCGCTTTTCGAGATGCGATCGCACAACTACCTGATTGGTTCCCTGAATGGTTGCGATGGACTTAAAACCGGATACTTCCGCCTGGCCGGTTTTTCAATATCCGCAACTGCCATAAGGAACGATCGCAGGGTAATAGCTGTTGTAATGGGCAGTAACGACCGGAAAGTTCGAGACGCAAAGGCCGGCGAACTGATTACTTCCGCCTTTATGAATCTCCCTCCTCTTCCACCACCAAAACCAGTGGTTACCAATATTGTCCAGACAGTTACAGTTCCTGAAAGGGATAAAAAAGATCAAAATAAAGGAAAAGGAAGTAACAAGAAAACGCGTATGGCTCTTTACGCAGGATTATTGGTAATTGGCGTTGCCGTGGTAGTACGGTTTTTCAGACTATCTTCAATTACGCGTCACTGAGGTTTATTTTCGGCCGGTTGCTCAACCCTTATCGGCATACGCGTTTTGACATCCTTGGCAAGGATGTTCTTGAAAATACCCGGCTTAATTTCGAGTCGTAAATTCCCCTGAGGATCAACATCCACAAGTACACCCCTGAACACTTCATCTTTTGTGGTTTTAATCTCACAGTCGGGTATAAACCGCTGTTTCAACGGTACATGCCGAGTCAGCGTTTTTTCTTTTTCGATCTGCACTTCAAAGGCAGCGTCATAATAACCTTTTTTCGTCAACTGAACCTGGTGGGCACCTGCAGACAGAAAATCAATCGCAAGTGGTTCAGAAACACGATCCGTTTCACTGGCCTTCGCCGCAGTTACCCCCGACTCTTTGCCGTCCAGAAGCACCTTGACACCTGCAGGTTCAGTCGTTATTTCCAGCACACCGCAATCACGCGTAAGCCGGAACTCTTCAACAAGTTTTTGATTCCTCTCGAGCTTCACAGTACGTGCCAGTGGTTCGCAGCCGATAAGTTCAGCCCTGACCCTGTATTCGCCCGGTTCAAGGTTCTGCAACGTAACAGGCGCCTCGCCACGAAACTGATTCTCAACATATACTCTGGCCTTTGCAGGAATGCTGACGACCTGCAGCTCGGACGGTATCACTTTCAACACGGCGGTCATCTTCTCCTGCTGGCCAGCCTGAAGGTTCAACGTCTGTTTGTAAGGAGCATAACCATCCATCAAGAGCTCAAGCTGGCAACTGCCTGCCGGTATTCGATCGATAATGCATGGAGTTTTCCCCTTTGCAATCCCATTTAAAGTTACATCAGCACCTGCAGGCTGAGAAGAAAGGTCTATCATGGCAGAATCTGAAGAAAGATTTATATCCAGTTTCATGGGAATTCTGTCTTTTATGCCAAGATCTATTTCCTTTGCCGCATAGCCCTGACTGTTGACTTTCAAGCGGTACTTACCAAGGGGCAGATTATGTACCAGCAGCGGAGTCTTCCCCCGATCAGCGCCATCAATCTGAACATCTGCACCGGAAGGAGTAGAATAAACGAGAACCAAACCATGAATTGGCTCGAGTTTCATTTCTATGGCAGCCTTTTGACCATCAATGAGAGAAACAGTCTTTCGTGCGTCCTTGTACCCCTGTTTCACAGCCGTTAAAAGATGTTCGCCGGCACTCAGGTCACTGATTACCAACGGTGCAGGATCTTTCAAAACTCCATCACAATACACAACAGCTTCCGGAGGATCTGTCACAACTCTGATCTGCGCCCCCTGCTCCTTGTCTGCCGCCACAAGGATCAAGACTCCCGCAAGCATTGACACGAGAAT
>MHBM01000278.1 GCA_001804885.1 Lentisphaerae bacterium RIFOXYA12_FULL_48_11 | reverse complement strand
TCGGCGTTCGACAGCAATCACGCCTTGCGTTGTTATTATTCTCTTCATTTCGTGAAGCCAACGACCACTCTCATGGTTTTTTCAAACCGCAGGTTTGGAAAATACCATGCAGAGATTGGTTGGCCTCTTATTTCTTGTCTTTATCGTCTTTCTGATTTTCAAAACGAATTCTTAGAATTTTGAGTACCGCTGCTAGGAAACAAGCAAAGCCAGAGACAGCAGCACCGATGAATAGTCCCCAAATCATACCAACTGCGAAAGCATACCTAGTAAGGGTTTGTGTAGCTTTTGGGTGTAACAGTTCGTCTACGAATTCAGGGGAGATGGTTGCGACGAGTGCACCAAAGCCACCACCGATAATGGCAGAAACAAGGGACCCAATAAGGATAATGCAGAAAAAACCTATGGCAGTTCTGATTGCATTTTCTATATTCATTTTTAATTTCCTTTCGAGGCCAACGCATGGCATCATGGTTGAGATGAACCCGCCGGGTTCATCGAATACCATGCATGCCCTTGTTAGCCGTATTTCCGTTTCTTGTATTCCTTCAGTATTCTCTTCATCTGGTTAAGGCGAGGCTCAAGTTCAAGAAGCAGTTCTTCGTTCGTTATCGTCATGCCAAGTGCACGTCCCTTGCTTGAGTACGGGTCGAAATATGACGAATGCAAAACTTTCCATCCGGTATCGTAACTAACGGTAAGAGTGCCATTGTCACAGAGTTGATATACTCTGCGTGGACTGTCAGCGGGAATATTACCCTTGTGTGGGGTCTTTGATTCGGTCGGATAAAGTGGTTCTCCTGCTCCGAATATCTTTTCAACATCTTGTCGGGCAGTGCCCTTTTTGGGGACACACTGTACTTCAATTTCCAGTATCTCTTTTTGGATTGAAGCGACTCGTTCTGCAGGTGTAGGCGAGATGTTCTTACAGCCACACAGAAATGCATATGCCATGAGAAGGCAGGCTATTTCAGCTGTTCTTTTCTTGATGTCTTCTTTCATTTTCTTATGGCTAACGATGACATGAGCATCGAGGTGAACCCGCCGCGGGTTCACCTCGATGCTCCATGCTTTGGTTCGGCGTCTTCGATTTCTTCTTTGGTGCTGCCGACTTTTCTTTTGCGTCGGCTTTATCCATGAATTCCTGCCATTCACCAAGATGATAAGACTCTGCACACATCAGGACGCAATACTTGCCGATCTTTCCGACCATGCTAATCGGACTGTGTTTGTCGCCGTAATCAAGTGATATGCGAACTTCGCTATTTTGATCCTCGAACGTTTTCAGCTCCTTGATCAATTGCTTGATCGATTTCCCTTGGGTCACCCACTTCGGAATCTTGTGTTTCACTTTCATGTCTTATGCCGAACGCATGGCATGAGCGTGAAGGTGCCCGCGCGGCGCGGGTCACCTGATACGCTCCTTGCCCTTGTTGGATGCTCTTTCTTTCCGTCGACTTAGAATTAGTTGTTTTCCTTCAATTGTTCGTTCAAGACCTGCAAGTAACTGAAGATATTGTACAGCTTCTAACACAGACATATATGAGCCACTAAAAGAATAGACGCCGTCAACATAACCCTCATTATCAGAAATATTTCGTTTTAATTCCGATAGTTCTTTTTTGGTTTCGGGAGCCAGTGCAATTGTTATCTGGTTTGCTTCCTCATTCTTTGAATACTTTCTTATTGCATCGTCCAGAAAGGCGACGATATCTGTAATTCTTGTTTCAACGAATTCCACTTCTGGAATTGTGATCTTGTTTAAAATGAGTTCTGTCTGGTTTGTCAGGCCAGTTATTTCTTTTTGAGGTATTATGAAACTCAGAGGCCCTGAAACACTCATGCCTAACATAAAGCCATCACGCAATATTGCTTCAACCTTATCGTCTTTCCTTCTCCAGAAAGTTCCTCTGTAATTGAAATTTGTCTTCTCCCAACCTACGTTATTTGGATCATTTATTGATAATAATTCGGTTACCTTCTTTTCTGGGATTAAATCGAGAATATTTGTACATCCTTCTCGTCTTTTAATTCTGTAGTACTCAAAATGCGTTGCAACGCCGTTTGTAAACGTTACACTCACATCCCAATCTTTTCCTTGATATTCTTTGTATTCGACTGTGCTTACTGGTTTTCCGTAGGCCTTCTTAAAATATGCAGATGATTCACCTAATTGCCCATGCGCAGTCTGGATAATGAACGTAGTGGCAATTATTACGGATAATATTCTCATTTCTCTCCTGCATCCAACGACAACCTTCAGCGGACGGCGGCTTCCGACGGTACGCTGAAAGGTCTTGTTAGGTTATCTTTATATAATTCTCCGGCTTCGATCCAAGAGTTTCTATGTAGTCGAGTACAAGATCCATGTAGACTTCATCAATATCATGAATCTTTTTTATCCATTCATCTTCAAACATTTTGGTCACAACATCGGATGACAAAAGCTTTTTCAGATCGATTCCTTCAATCTCAACACGGAAACCAGCGAGTCGTGCTAGTTCCTTAACTTTTCCAAAAGTATAGTCTCGCCACTCGTCGTCATGAACCAAGAGATCCCATCCGCTCGGTTCATTTTCGATTGCCTTGGCGCCCAGCCAACGATCAATGACCTTGCCGCGGAGTTCGTCGGCAATCGTTGTGAATGGGCTATTCATTCTCTTTTATTCTCTGCAACCTAACGCATGGCATCAGGGTTTTTTTGAACCGCCGCGGTTCAAAAAATACCCTTCATGCCCTTGTTGGGAGTTACTTCTTTGCTTCCATACGTTTCTTGCGGTTTTCAATATATTCTTTCGGCATGGCTTCAACCTTGATGTATATCTCTTTGGGAGCTTTGCTGTAGTATTTCAGTAACGATCCGCAAAGCCATCCTTCTGTTTTGGTTTTGTCATAATAATACCAATTGCCTTTGCCCTCCGGCCGTCGCCACACCAGTTTTGCATTGTATTCTGGAATGAACTCGTCCGAAAACATGAGGCGGAAACCTATGGTTGCATCAGGAATGTTTGTGACCAGGGAGTCGATCATTGGATTGATTCCAGCAACAAACGGTTCACGATATAAACCTTTCTTGTCGTCATCAAACGCCCAGATTCCACCTGTCTTGTACGGCCACAGAACTTGAACAGTGTTTGATGAGGTCTTGTTGGTTTCCGCCGCTACGACCAGAATCGGCAATAGGAAGGCAATGATTCCAATTTGTAATCGCTTCATATTCTTCTCCTCGTTTCTTCACTCCCAACGCATGGCATAATGGTCGAGATGAACCGCAGGGTCATCGAGTACCATTCATGCCCTTGTTCGAGTGTTTCATTTTGCTCCAGAGATCATCAAGTTCTTCGTTGACGGCTGGTGCCTGAGAATAGGGAAGAGGTTGTATATATAGTTGAAAATTATATTTGGTTTGGAGGGTCATTATAGCATCAAGAAAGTTACCACCGGGTATATTGTCCAAAACAGCAATTTTTGTTTCTATGTCCACGACCATTGGCGGTGGATTGCCACCGTGAGAGGAATAGAAGTCAGACAGTAAAGTAAGGGCTTGTTGTGTTGGCATGTTTGTCTCAATCCCTCCCACCCAAACAGCGAGATGATCAGGATTCTTTAATTCGCTCTCGACATAAATCCTTACTGAATTATATGGAATACGGACTATCCTCGAGGTGGAGCACCCTCCGGTAGCAAGTAATGATACGGCAATACCTATTGTGATATACTTCTTCATCTTCTCACTCGAACGCATGGCATAATGGTCGAGATGAACCGCAGGTTCATCGAGTACCATTCATGCCCTTGTTCGATTCTCTTTCTTCAACAATTTCTTAACAGACATGCCTAAAATGAGGGCAAGCCCTCCAACCATCAATCCAAAACCACCATACATAATCATGCGCGGTAGCGGAAGTCCTGGCGGAATTGCAGCGTAGTGTTGTGAACCACGGAAACGACTCTCGCTTATATGTTCTGCTAATCCAAAGTAGTATACGCAAGATGAGAAAATAAAAAGTATAGAGCCTAGAATAAACAGACCGTATGACAACCTATGCCAGTCTCTTTGCGTCCACTTATCTCCTGCCTGTCTCTTCATTTTATTATGAATCGAACGCATGTGCTCAGGATCGAGGTGAAACCGCCGCGGTTTCACCGAGTATCCTGCTGCACCTTGTTGGCAGTTCTTTCCCAATACTCTTCTTTTTTCATTTGCAGATCGTACAGCGTCATGCGGTCAGCGGAAACTTTACGTACATCAAAAGTAAAGGCAAGGCCTTCGGGAAGTTTATCCGATTCGGTCTTCTCTATTCTTAAAACAAGAATTCCATCGTGAATGAACCATCGTCCTTCTTGGCTTGGTGGCATTGGAGGGGGAGACTCTCTGGTGGACCACCATTTCCAGTGCTCATTCTTTTCCAGCTGGATTAGCATCGTGCTGTCCCCGAACGATGCGCTCCACGTACCGCTAATATTCTCTTTCGGCAACGAGGTGCATCCAGCGACGATGCTTGCCGCCGCCATTGCAAGAATTATGCATGCTGATTTCATTCGTATTCTTTCTGCCAACGGTACGGTTCAGCGGCGCGGGTTTCCGCGTACGCTGCAACCGATGGTTCGATGCTTTCTATTTTCCATTGTCTTCAATAACTCGGTCATCAATTACAATGGCATATGTTCCAGTCCATGAGCACTGCCAGTCCCAGCCTTTGGCAGTGCCTGGCGCATTTGCTTCAATCCATTGCTTTGCCGATATGGCGGAAAGTGTGGCGTGGCAATGGGGACATCGTGGGGCGGCACCGGATTTGAATTGGCCTCCGCACTGACACTGGGAAAGAAGCGACTCGTCTTCGGGAACGATGACTGTATTAACCTTCCGCAAGGCGACATGTCTACCTTTGGGTGCCGACCATCCGTTGAGGATTGCTGTCATTCCGCAGGTGTCGCAGTAGGCATATGTGGAATCGTTGAATCCACTATGAATAAGGTGGTACGGGAATGTCTTTCCGCAGTGCTCGCAATTCCCTTGTGATTGTTCTCTTATCATTTTCTTCTCAGCATCGAACGCATCGCTAAGGGTTTTTCCAAACCGCCGCGGTTTGGAAAATACCCTTCAGCGAATGGTTATGCATCGTTTCCTCGCATCTCTTTCTTGCATTCGTCGAGAGTGGCATTTATAGCACCACCTTGGCACATTGTAGATGTTGCCTTTTTGAATTTCAAAATACTTCTTTTGTTGCTCTGCTGTCCAAATCCCTTTCTTGCCGCATCCAGCGCAAGTATAAGAAATATCTGTATAGGAGAACTTGACCGCGTATCCGTGGCCGTGATCCTGATTGTCAGGATTAGCCGGTAATGCCCCTTTGGGAATCTCTACGCCTTTTACAATACGACCCTCTTTCTTGAGGTTTTTAATGCGTTTCTCCTCCCGCTTCCTCTTGATGGGGTTCTTAGATATTTGCTTTTTCATTTTCTTAAATGCATAACGCATGGCATAATGGTCGAGATGAACCGCAGGGTCATCGAGTACCATTCATGCCCTTGTTCGGTGCTCTATTTCGTCAATTCTTTTCAATTTTGCAG
>MHBM01000277.1 GCA_001804885.1 Lentisphaerae bacterium RIFOXYA12_FULL_48_11 | reverse complement strand
ATATTATGTTTGTCGGAGCAGGACCTGAAATTTGGGGAAGCACAGATGCGGGACGGACTTGGGTTAAATGTGATAACATAGGAGGTAAAATAAAAAGTTTTTTAATAAATAATAAGGTAATGTTTGCTGCAATAAATAACGGGATTTACATATCAGATGATTATGGAAAAACATGGAGTTTGAAAAATAAAGGGCTTCCAGGTGGTGAAGTTTTAAGTTTTTGTGGAGGTTCGACTGCTGGTAAAACTGTTATTTATTGCATTGTGAATAATGATGCATACAGGTCTTTTGATAAAGGAGAAAATTGGGAATCTGCAATGGGTCGGGGAATAAAAACAAAAGAGGCTTATAATAAAGTTGTTTGCGCTGAAAATAATCCTGATATTATTTATTTGAACACCCCTTCTGAATTTCTGGTATTTAAATCCGGGGATTCAGGGAATAATTGGAAAAACTGCTATTTCCCTTCGGTAGAAAGCGGTAATGTGAATATAGGCTGGTTATCTTATGAATATGGAACAGGCTGGGGCGGCCCATTCAATACAGGTTTTAATATTAATCCGGCAAATCCGGATTATGTTGCAGGTACTAACTATGGAGAAATAATACTAACTATAGATGGAGGAAAGACATGGAAGCAGATTTATTCAAAGCCGGTAGATACTCCAAAGAAAGGGGCCAGGTGGACCTCTACGGGATTGGAGGTAACGGCAGCCTGGAATTACTACATAGATCCGCATGATAATATTAAACATTACATATGTTACAGTGATATAGGGTTTGCAAGGAGTGAAGATGGCGGAAAGACCTGGGTTCATAGTGTAGACGGTAATCCCTGGAGAAATACAATTTATGAGTTGGCGTTTGATCCGGATAATGCCGGCGTAATATACGCTGCTGCATCAAAACAACATGGCATACCATATTGGCCTAATATAGAAATAATAAAATATGGAGGGGGTGTAATAAAAAGCGTTGACTATGGGAAAACCTGGGCTTCTATATCAAAAGGATTGCCGGATAAACCGGCTACTTCTATAATAAAGGATAACAATACAATTTTTGCTGCTATGTTCGGAGATGGTGTTTACCGGTCGGATGATAAAGGAGAAACATGGGTAAAAAAGTCAAATGGATTGGGAAATTCTGAGAATATGCATGTATTTTCATTGAAACTTCATAAAAATGGTGATTTATTTTGCAGTATAACAGGCAAGAGAACAGGTGGGAAATTTCCTGTTCCCGGAGGTTTATACAAATCAACGGATAAGGGAGATAACTGGGGTTTGTTAAAAGAATTGCATTGGACTACAAATTTTGATGTTGACCCGGATAATAGCTATGTTATTTATTTAGCAGGATGTGCAATTCCCGGTGGACATGATGAGGGAGGAGTATATAAGACTGTGGATGGAGGTAAGGTATGGGATAAATTAAATATAGATTTTCCTGTGGAATATTTGAATTATGTTCATGTTTATGGAATATTCATAAATCCTGAAAAAACCAGCAGTATTTATATTACAACGGGAACACACGGTATGTTTCATAGTAATGACAACGGTAAAACCTGGAAGGAAGTTGATGGGTTTCCTTTTATTGGTACAACCAGAATAACCTGGGATAAGGATAATATGTATGTGTCAACGCAAGGTGCAGGAGTATGGAAAAATAAGTAATATTATGAGTTTTGTTGTGAGAAAAACATTATGAAAACTACGTCAATATTATTCCCTGAGGCTGATAAAGTTGAATTTTGGGATGAAAAAGTTCAGGATCCGGGGCCTTATGAGGTTTTAATTAAAACAAAATAAACCCTGATTTTCACTTGAACTGAAACTGGTATTCTTCCGGGTAAATATACGGGGCAGGATGAGAGTGAGTGGGCAAGATTTCCTTTTCATGCAGGTTATTCAAATGCAGGTGTGATTTATAAGGTTGGCAAAAATATTGAAGATTTCAGGGAAAATGACAGAGTATTATACTTTGCAAGAACTATGAGAATTCTGAATATTGTCCAGGAAAAAAAAGATCAAAACAGCCGTAAAAGAGGGCGCTCTTTTTGTATTATCCAATGTGAGCCTCCTGAGGGGTATTTTATCCGCTTGCATAAGAGATTTCAATCTGAGATAATTAACTCGGGTTGATAGTGAATTTCCTCCCTACAAAAGAGGACGCTATCGCTGAAATATTGGGAATCCTGATGGCATAATGAGGTAAATATAATATATTTAAACTGCTAAAATAACGATCAAACCGGTAACCTTATTGATGCTGAAGAAAAGGATTCTAAAAGTACAATGCAATGATGTTTCTGGCGGAGTAAAAGCAATGAAAACCTGCAAGGACTACAAGCGCGTTCTAAAAAATATATTGCGTATTCCAAAAGATGATGCAATATTTGTAAAAAAAGAAAGAATAAAAACAGGTATTCATGGTCTTGACAGGGTGCTAAACGGCGGATATGTTGAAAGAGGTATAGTAACAATTGCGGGCGGGGTGGGGAGCGGTAAAACTATCTTTGGTCTTCAAACATTTTTAAGCAGAGCATATTGCAGGGAAGCTGCGGGGCTGATAATCTCTTTTGAAGAAGATGAAGAAAAGATCATAACACTGGCAAAATCATTTAAATTTAAAATTTCTCCTTTTGTGTATATTTTGCATATTTCAAGAGCAATGGTTGACTTTAACAGTATCTTTTATGAAATAGTAAAATCTATAGAAGAAAAAGATGTGAAACATATATTTATTAATTCCATAACAAGCATGGGTAATGTTGATTCAGTGAAAACCAGAGAGTTCATTAACCATCTGGTTGCCTTATTTGAGAGATTTGAGATAAACGCGGTATTTGATTATCTGGTGGACAAAGACTATAGTCTTTCGGATAATTCTTTTTCAAATGATTTTATATTTGAGCATTCCGATACTGTAATTTTTCTTAATTATATTCAAGAAGTAAAGGAAATGCCCAGATATTTATTAGTGGTAAAGATGAGAAATTCTTCTTACGAAACCGGTATAAAAATAATGAAAATAAATAGTAAAGGTATAAATATTCTTGGTAAGGTGGAGGCAGATTATAAAACAAGGAAAAAAGAATACCTGATTACGGTGCTCTTATCGTTCTCTGATCTGAAAGTGAACAGGATGTTGACAGAGGAGTTTAAAAAGATTAATCCTAATATCTCATTGAAGATAGTCGATGCTCCTGAAGGAATCAATATTGACGATCTCAGGTATCAAATATTATCAAAAGAATGTCAATATGATGTTGTTTTATGTGATATGTTCTGTGTCAGAGATTTAGCCGCTGAAAAGTTATTAGTACCATTAAATTCGTATTTTAGATTAAAAGAAGCGAAATATTATTATGATAATGCTTTAAACGAATGTACCTGCTTTGGGGAAATATTTGGTTTGCCTGATTTTTTAAATTCTTTTTGTCTGATATATAGGAAGGAGCTGTTCAATAAGCATAATATTACTCTTCCGTCAAATTGGAGTGAGTTGGTAGATAAAACAAAATATATATTAAACAAAGAAAAGTTTCTTGAGCATGGTTTAATTTATGCTACAGACAATAATTCAATAAAAAATGTATTTATGTCATATTTGATGAGCAATTCAGATACTATGGATATCGGGAAGGAGATAATGAATTACAAAAATTATAAAGATGTGCTTGGTTTTATGTATGACTGTGTTCATAAATATAAAATAGTTCCTGAGCATATTTATCAGTGTAATTTTAAAGAACTTCATACAAAGTTTAAGAATGGAAAAGCTTTATTTTCTCACGACTGGGCATTTAATTATCTGATGAAAGATACCGGGTTAATGCATAAATATGGCTTTATGAGTTTTCCGCCTTTGAATAAAGGCGGAAAAAGCTGTAATGTATACAGAGGTTCTGCATATGTTATTCCTGTTACTGCAAAATATCCTGTGTTTAGTGCTGAGGTCGTAAAATATTTAACAAGTTATTATATTAGTAAAAAAATACATGAAGTGGGTAAATTCCCGGATTTACCTGCAAGATACGACGTATTAGAAGCTATGGAAGGTTCTGGTACATATTATGTTTCTGCAAAAAAAATGTTAACAGAAGGTATTTTGCTTAATATGCCGTTGGATAAAGAATTTGGCAGTGTAATTAATAATTGTGTGAAAAATACTGTTATCAACGAAGTTCCAATCGATAAAGAACTGGAAAATACTGAGTGTAAAATGAAAATATTGGAAAAAATGAAATTTCATAATAAGATAATTGATGCTGCTGTAAGATATATGGAGAGGGGGCATAACAAAAAGTTGTATTTAAAGGATATATCAGGAGTTGTTAATTTAAGTCCGTTTCATTTTGCCAGAATGTTTAAAGAAAATAAAAAAATGACAGTAATGGAGTATCTTATTAATATAAGAATAAATCATGCAAAAGTACTTTTAAAAGAAAGATACAGTTTGAATGTGTCTCAAATAGCGCAAAAAACAGGTTTTCCAAATCTTTGTTACTTCTGTAATACGTTTAAAAGAAAAACCGGATTTTCTCCTTCCGAGTTCAGGTTCAATAAAACAGCACTATAAGTTAACAATAAGCAATATACCGCAAATAATCGCAATACCCATCTATTGAAAATCCAACATTGTAGGGTATAGTATTACTATATTGTATATAACAAAGAAAATAATAACAAAAGGAAAATCAATATGAAGATAAAGTCTTGTATAAGAATTATAATAACAGTCTGTTTTATGCTGAGTATTAAAGTAAGCACGGTTTATGGCGGTGTGTCGGAGGATAACATGCAGTTTTTGAAGATAAATCCCAGTGCCAGAGAGGCCGGCATAGGAGACGGCTATACAGGTCTGGGAGACAGTGTTAATGCAGTATTTTATAATCCTGCAGGGCTGATTAATTTGTCAAAAGTGGAAATTTCTCTGATGCACATGATGTATGTGGCGGAAACAAGTTATGAATACGGCGCATTGGTTATACCGGTAAATGAAAAATTAAAAATAGGAATTCATGCGATATATTTGAATTACGGGGTCATGACAGGAACACTGGAAGATAATACCGGGATGTATGCGGGGACAAACGGAAGTTTTACGCCGTATAATCTGGCTGCGGGATTATCATTTGGATATGAAATATTAAATGGAATGGGTATTGGAGGAAGTCTGAAGTATGCGGTAGAAGATATAGCCGGGTCCCGCATCAGCGGGATATTTGGAGATATTGGAATGATTTGTAGAATTGAAAATATAGGATTGGGCGCGAGTCTGTGCAATATGGGGGGAACTGCAGATGGGGATAAACCGCCTGCAATAGTCAGAGCGGGAGTAACAAGTAAATTTAAAATATTAAGTGATGACGATTTATTGGTTGCTTTTGGGGCAAATTATGTATTGGCAAGCGGAAAGGTAACGGAAAGTATAGGAACTGAATATTGGTATGAAGGACTTATCGGGATAAGAGGAAGTTATGGTATAGGTCATGATGCAGGGAATATAAATATTGGAGCAGGGGTAAGAAGCAATTTAGGAGAAGGAATTATTTATGGAGTGGATTACAATTTAAATTTATTGGGAG
>MHBM01000276.1:728-5438 GCA_001804885.1 Lentisphaerae bacterium RIFOXYA12_FULL_48_11 | reverse complement strand
CCTTGAACAGGCGCATAAGGCCTGATCCGCCTTTACAATAAGGTTTCTGTGTGCAACGTCCCCACTTCAGCTTCTTGAATGGACTGGCGCTCGTGCAGTAGATCGCATCTCCATTTACTTTCAGCCATTTACCAACTTCTTTCAGACGTTCAATACTCGGGGCAGGGATCTCACCTTCATCTGTTGGACCAACGTTCAGCAGGTAATTGCCACCCTTGCTGGCAATATCCACAAGATTCTTCAGCAGAACTTCCACCGGCTTCCATTTATCATCATAGGATTTATAGCCCCAGGTATCATTCATCGTCATACAGGTTTCCCAATCACGCCCGGGATAGCCCGTTGCAGGAATGAACTGTTCGGGAGTTTCCGTATCACCTTTGTATCCGCCGCCCAGTCGGTTGTTCCATATTATCCCAGGCTGGAGCTTGAGCAGGGGAAGCAGCATTTCTGCGCGTTCCTTGGTCATATCCGTCGGCGTATCCCACCAGAGCACGGCGATGTTGCCGTAATTACTGAGAATCTCTTTGACCTGGGGTACAGCAATGTTCTTGATGTACTCGGTCATATCGCCATCCTGCTTTTCCTTGTCCCAATGCCCCCCGGACGCTGCGCCACCCGGATGATGCCAGTCCTGAGCCTGCGAGTAATAGAAACCCAGTTTTATTCCGGCCTTCTCACATGCAGCAGCAAGTTCTTTCAGGGGATCACGCTTGAAAGGAGTTGCATCATAAATATTGTATTTGCTGGCTTCCGATTTGAACATGGCAAAACCGTCATGGTGCTTGGAGGTAATGACGATGTATTTCATACCGGCCTCTTTGGCCAACGCGACCCATTGCTCGGCATTATACTTCACCGGGTTGAACTTCTCGGCATACTTGGCGTAGACATCAACAGGAATCTTGCCCCTGTTCATAATCCACTCACCTATACCGGCGATCTGCTTGCCGTCATAAGTGCCGGCAGGAACGGAATAGACACCCCAGTGGATGAACATTCCAAACCGCGCCTCGCGCCACCATTTCATGCGCGTATCACGCTGTTCCTTTGTCTCCTCAGGCTCATCAGCAGACCTGACGCTTGAAATGATTGAAAGAAATGCGACAAGAACACCGACAGAAGCAAGTAACCTTTTCATAAATTCCCCCTTCTTTTATGATTACAAAGCCAGAAGCCTAGACCGGTCACCATGCACAGTCAATGATGTTCTACCCCGGAACCACTAGCTGGATTCTAAAATCGGCAATTTATTTTTTCTTGCCCTTCTTCCCGGTTACGGCAGCCGGAGGATTTGCCGCGCCTGGCGGCACATTATTAGGGCCAGGCCCGCCGTACTGTTTCCAATACTGTTCCCTGAACGGATTTACCTGGGGAGCAGTCTTGTAGGCCTTCTCATTTTCAAGGCATGGCAGCACCTCTTGCCACCATACATCATATGCCTTGTTCAATTTATCAACCACATCCTTGTGACTGTCAGCAATATTGTTCTTCTCGCTGGGATCAGCTTTCAGGTCATACAGACACCATTTCCCCTTTTCCCATACCTGCAGGTACTCTTGCCAGCGTACGCTGCACGCGCCGTATTTTTCAGGCTCAGCACCAGGCGTCATTCCACCCCAACGTCCTACGTGTGTAAATAACATGCGTTCATCATGCCACTTAGCCTGTGGATTCTCCAACAGAGGGACAAGGCTGAATCCATCAAGTTTCTTCACAACATCATCCGGCACCTTTGCGCCGGCCAGCTCCGCAAATGTTGGAAACATATCAAGGTGAGCCGTAAGCTTGTCACACGCAGCAGGTTTCAACGTCCCCGGCCAGCGCCAGAGTGACATGGACCGCGTACCACCGTTGAAGGCTGTGCCCTTGGTTCCGCGCATTCCCGCATTAAACACTTTGCAACCTGCTGTACCCCCATTATCGTTGACGTAAATCAAAAGCGTGTCCTTATCAATCCCCCACTCAGACAACTTCTTCATCATCTTGCCAACATTATCGTCAATATTGGTAATCATTCCAAAAAATTTAGCCGCCTTTTCGTCCACTTTACCGGCATACATTTTTTCATATTCATCAGGCACATCAAGCGGCGAATGAGGGGCATTTGGGGTGATATATGTAAAGAAAGGTTTAACACCCTTTGAAGCCTCAATCCATTTAACGGCCTGACTAAAGAAAACATCGGTACAGTAACCCTCTGTCTTCTCGAATTTACCATTATGTTTTATTACCGGACCGAAATACGAATTGCCGGGCGCATCGCCGCATGTCCCGGGATAACTCTGGCCAATCCCCCCAGCACCGTGAATAAACACCTCATCAAAGCCTCGTTTTTCAGGCTGATACTCATCCTCATCACCAAGGTGCCATTTGCCGAATATACCCGTAGTGTAACCAGCCGATTTAAGAACCTGCGCTATTGTTGTCGACTTCAGGCTCATACGTTCGCGCTCAAGAATCGTATGTGTTATGCCGTTCTTGAATTCATGTTTGCCGGTCATTATGGACGATCTTGTCGGCGCACAGGTCGGGCTGGTATGGAAATCTTCGAACCGAACACCTTCATCATAAATCTTGTCCTGGTTTGGCGTTTTAATAACGGTATTCCCATTCCGCCCAAGATCACCATAGCCCTGGTCATCGGTTAGAATCAGGATGATATTCGGTTTCCTCCCGGCCAGGGACGCACCTTCAGCGGCAAAAGTTTTTCTCGGCAGTGACAGGGCAACAGCACCACAACCGGCAAGTTTCAAAAAATCACGACGCTTCATAATTCCTCCTAGGCTGACGACAGCCGATTCTACATGTCTTTATCTTTCTGTAGTGTACGCTGTCACCAGCGTATCCACCCTGCATTTACTTGCCCGCCACTTTACCTTTCTTCTTTCCTGGCTCCTTCGCTGCCTTCATCGGCCAATCTGGATTATCCACCCGGGCAGTTTTCAAAATCTCTTCCGCTTTTGCAAGAATACCCGGCTCGGATGAAGCCAGATCATTCTTTTCGCCAGGGTCAGCATTCAAATCATAAATCTCAACCGGCACCCCCAGTTTCGGCCGCACCGCTTTCCAGTTATCGAACCGGGTTGCCTGCATGAAGTGAGGCTCATGAAGTTCCCAGTAAAAATATGGCCGCTTCGGCATTTCGCCACCCAGAAGCGCGGGAACTACCGATAAGCCGTCTGTCCTAGCCTTTTCGGGCACCTTTATACCTGCAAGCTCTGCACAGGTCGGGAGGATATCCCAGAACGCCCAAGGTTCATCACAAACCCGTCCGTCAGGCACCTTGCCAGGCCAGCGTACCAACGCACCCTGCCTCAAGCCGCCCTCATACATGGTACGCTTGCACCCGCGGAACTGCTTCTCCGTTGATTGCCCGAAAAACTGTCCCAATTTACTTTCCGGTGCGAAAGATGACCCATTGTCACCAGCCGAGAAAAAGACAACCGTTTTTTCATCCAGGTTCAACTCTTTTAGCAAAGCGAGAAGTTGGCCAACATCCCGGTCCATTCTTGTAACCATCGCCGCATACTTTTTCAAATTGTCATCCCAGTCTTCTTTTTCATATTCACCAAGTTCGTCTATCTCATACTTGCCATGCGGCAGAGTTGTCGCAAAAAAGAAAAAGAATGGACCGTCTTTATGTGCCCTGATCCACTTCAACATATCATTGACTATCAAGTTCTGGGCGTACGTTTTCCCATCAAGCTCGATGCGCTTGTCATCGGAATAAAGGTATGTCGGGAAATAGCTGTGCGCATGCCTCTGGCAATTATATCCGAAGAAATGATCAAAACCTTTCTTCAGGGGACTGCCTGTGGTTTCGAACATTCCCATGCCCCACTTGCCGGCACATGCCGTGGAATACCCGGCAGATTTCAGAACTTCTGCCACAGTCGGCATATCGGAAGGAATCGGCATCTGACCTTCACCCGGGGCGATCTCCCTGTTGGCCCTGACCGGCGAATGCCCCATGTGAAGGCCTGTCATCAACGATACCCGCGAGGGAGCGCACACGCTCGTTCCAGTATAAAACTGGGTATACTTTGTTCCTTCCAAGGCCATACGGTCGAGGTTTGGTGTCTTGATTTTTTTCTGACCAAAACAGCCGACATCACCCATCGCGAGATCGTCCGTAAGAATGAAAATAATATTGGGTTTGCTTGTCTTGTCGGCTACAGCTGACACATTCCTCTGCATTGCAAAGCCTGTCACACCAATTCCAGCCAATTTCATAAAATCACGTCTATTCATTTTACATTCTCCTTACAAAATATTGGGCGGACAGCCTGTCCGCCGTAGCTTCTTCAGCGCAGGCGAAAGCCGCGCTCCCACAAAACTTCTGTTCTGCTCTCTCTGTAGGAGCCACGCTCCGCCGGGGCGACTCTTCTCCCCTCCGCTTCCCGCAGGAACCCGGCTCAGTTCGGGCGACTCTTCTTCTGCTTGCCCTGTTCGCCTTTCTGCTTCCCGCCGCCCTTACCCATTGATTCCCATCTGGTTTTTATAAACGGCTTCAACTGCTCCGACATCTGCTTAACCAAGCCTGCATTCTCAGGTCTATCAACAACATTAACCTTTGCAATATCACAACCTGAATGATCATACAACTCACTTGCAATAATCTGGCCATCCTTCCTGTGCCACTCCGTGTAGCGCCACTTGTCCTTGCACAGGCTGTATCCCATGACCGGCTGGCCACCACTCCCTCTA
>MHBM01000276.1:379-552 GCA_001804885.1 Lentisphaerae bacterium RIFOXYA12_FULL_48_11 | reverse complement strand
TAATTTTGTGTCTGTTTTCTTTGGAATTTTATTACCATCATCAACGGGTTTTGATGCAATAAGAATATATATAATTGAAAAAAGAAATAAAAAACAAAAAGGTGGAGGAGGAGCATCTGTAGTTATTGAACGTTTGCTCGGATTTTATATTTTATCAGTAATAGGGATAATTG
>MHBM01000276.1:0-317 GCA_001804885.1 Lentisphaerae bacterium RIFOXYA12_FULL_48_11 | reverse complement strand
AATATCTGTATTACTTTGGTTTTTATAATCTTTAAAAATCAATTTTTATTTCATAAAATAAACATTCTATTTTCAAAAGTAAAAAGGTTTAAACGATTAAATAATTATTTAAGTTTATTATATAGTTCACTCAATAGTTTTCCTTTAAAGAATGTTCTTTTATCTACCATACCATTAATTTTATTATTTCAATTTTCAAGTATAATTTGTGGATTTTTAATATTTAAGGCATTTAATGTTAATATACCTTTTTTTTATCATTTAGCTTTTTTGCCTTTAATTAGTATTATTTCAATTATTCCAGTATCTATTTCTGG
>MHBM01000275.1:7183-28432 GCA_001804885.1 Lentisphaerae bacterium RIFOXYA12_FULL_48_11 | reverse complement strand
CCCGGCGGTCGCGCCCTACCACAAATCAAAGGCAAACATCAAACAAAAGGAACTCACAATGAAAAGATCACTTATTATCGCAACAATAGTAGTAACAGCATGGACACTAAACTCGATTGCACAGGATAATGAAATGCAGGGCCCACCCATGCATCAGCCAGGCATGAACCAGGGTGGCTCTGGTGGAAAAGGTGGAATGCCAGCCCCCGGCTTTGCCGTGCTTAAGGCACTGGATAAAAATGGTGACAAGGTCATCGATGAAAAAGAAATCGCAAACGCTTCGACAGCTCTAAGAACACTCGACAGGAATGAAGACGGCAAAGTAACGCCTAACGAAATAATGCAGACACGTCCCCGCTCGGACGGAGAACAGAGTCAGGGCAACCGCGAAGGCCGTGGCAACAGGGGCGGTCAGAATGAAATGATGGGACCAGGCAATGAAAAGGGCGACTGTGAAAATTGCGGCAAAAGACAATGTGACCGGAACCGTATGGGTAATCGCGGCGAACAGAGTGGTCCAAAAAAAATGGGTAACAGGCAAAGCCGAGGAGGTGAAGGACGGATGGGCAGAGGCGGCGAGGAAATGGGCCCCCAGCAGGGTGGTCCCGGCAGAGAAGGCGGAATGAGGCCGCCTATCCCGCCTTTCATTCAGGCACTGGACCCAAACGGAGACAAGGTTGTTGACGCCGACGAAATCGCCAACATACAGAAGGCGATAAAGAAGTTGGACAAGAACGGTGACGGCAAACTCACCATCGACGAACTCCTTCCCAGGCCACCTCGAATGGAAGGTGAACAGGGCGGACCCGAAGGCCGTGGTAACAGGGGCGGCGAAGGACGCGGTCGCGGCGGCGATCGCCAGGGACCTCCTCCACAAGACGATAGGATCTAATTATTGTTTCACTTGGTCAGGCGCTACCCACCCGGCGCCTGACCTTTAACACCTCGAAGAAAGTTGATAAATCACTTCCATACTATGGATTAACAGTCGACTCGCCCTGGATTCAGATGAAGAGTAAACCATGAAACACTTGCATCTCACAATACCTGCCCTACTGCCAATCCTTATATGGAATGTAAATGCACAGACATATCTTATCGTCGATACTGGTCAGGACAAATGCTACGACACATCAGGCGAAATCACCGCCCCCCAGCCAGGTCAGCCATTCTACGGTCAGGATGCACAATTCAAGGGCAAACAACCGGCATACAAGGATAATGGCAATGGAACAATAACCGAGCTGAATACAGGCCTTATGTGGATCAAGGCAAGAGGATCAAAGGTGACATGGAACGATGCCATTGCCGGCGCTGCCAAATGCAAAACAGGCGGATACAATGACTGGCGAATACCCACCATCAAGGAACTCTACTCACTGATCAATTTCACCGGAGGCTGTCACGGTAACATCCAGAACTCAAAGCCATATATCGATACAAAGTATTTCGACTTCGTTTACGGCGACGAATCCAAAGGCGAACGCATGATAGACAGCCAGGACTGGTCAGCAACAGAATATACCGGTAAAACAATGAACGGGAATCCAACAGTATTCGGTGTAAACTTTGCTGACGGCCGTATCAAGGGTTACCCTAAAGAAATGCGCAGGCGGGAGGGCATGAAAACCAACACGCTTTACGTCAGGTATGTTCGCGGTAACCCGGCTTACGGAAAGAACGATTTCAAAGATAATGGCAACGGCACCATAACCGACAAAGCAACCGGCTTAATGTGGTCCAAGGCCGATAGTGGCACTGGCATGAACTGGGAATCCGCATTGGCATGGGTCCAGAAGAAGAATGCCGAGGAATATCTCGGACACAATGACTGGCGTCTGCCGAACCCCAAGGAACTGCAGAGTATTGTTGATTATTTACGTGTTCCGGCAATTAATGAGATATTCAATATTAGCAAGCTATCCGATGGCGAATATCCATTCTTCTGGACCGGCACGAGTCACCTCGAAGGCCCTGTTGATCGCCAGGGTACAGCCGCCGTATATTTCTCTTTCGGACGTGCACTCGGGTGGATGCAGATTCCTCCAGGTCGTGGTGAATTCAAGCTCATGGATGTTCACGGCGCAGGTGCACAGAGAAGTGACCCGAAAACCGGAGATCCGTTGCAATTTCCCCATGGTCGCGGCCCACAGGGCGATGTCATTCGCATCAACAATTTCGTCCGCTGTGTTCGAGACGGCTGATATTTTTCAGTTAACGGCCTGAGCGGTGTAAAGATGTGATTGATCCATAGATATTTTCACTGCAACTATCTCAACAGTATCCCTAAAAGTCTGCATGTGCAGGTAGTCATCTTCTCCAAATTCAATTTTGAATTCGTCCTCCAAATCATGGACAAATTCAACTTCATCAAGACCACGTGAAAGACATGCAGACAACCCGAGATCATCAATCAGTCTATCATCAGGATGGACACGCCCAGCACTTACAGGCAGATATGGAGTCAACAGTCGCAGGACTTTGGAGGCAATGTCCCTCTGCTCCATCGGAAAGAATTTTGCCGCAATTTCTTCCACGACCAGTGTCGGCCGGCCCCAAACATGGCGAAGCGCCAGAAAACGCGCCGATTGCATTAATCCGATGGCAATACAAACCAAACAAACTGTGACTATGCCAGTCCAAATCATATTATCAGCATGCAATCGCCATAACTGTAGAATCTGTAACCTGACTGCACCGCTTCATGATACGCCTTCACAATCAAATCCCTGCCGGCAAGAGCGCTCACCATCATGAGAAGACTGGACTTTGGCAGATGAAAATTGGTCATCATTACATCGATAATTTTAAAACTGTAAGGAGGGTATATGAAAAGTGAAGTTCGCCCACCTCCCTCCTTAACTAAACCATCCTCAACTGCACTAGACTCCAGAGTCCTGACAGTCGTGCTTCCAACTGCAACAATCCTATCTTTCCTGGCATGGGCCAGATTAACTGCTGCTGCAGTCTCGGCACTTATCTCAAATCTTTCCGGTTCCATGACATGCTCTTCCACAGTCTCAGACTTGACAGGTTTGAAAGTTCCAGGCCCGACATGCAGAGTTACCGTGGTCTTATGGACACCCTGCCCCTGTAACTTTCCAAGCAGATCAGGCGTGAAATGCAAACCTGCCGTTGGAGCCGCAACAGCGCCAGGGTTTCTGGCATATATTGTCTGGTAGCATTTTTTATCCATATCCGTGACCGCCGTATGCTGTTCAGTCCTACGGATATATGGTGGAACCGGCGCAAAGCCCTCTTCCTCCAGAATCTCCAGGACTGGCTTGCCGCATGAAAACCTCAATACAACGCGCCCCATTTTTCCAACCGAAAGGACTTCCGCATCCAACTTATCACCGGCAAAGGACAACTTCATCCCAACCCTGGGGCGACCAGATGCTCTATAAAACACATCCCATGTTTCCAGTATCTTCGCAGAAGATTCTTCCTGCTTATCGAGCCGCTCGACAAGCAACAGTTCAACTCGTCCGCCAGTGTCACCCCTCCTGCCAAACACGCGTGCAGGGATAACCTTGGTGTCATTCAATACAAGAAGATCGCCTGCACGGAGATATTCAGGAAGATCATTCACATGCCTGTGCTCAAGCTGACCACCATCCCTGTGCACAACCATCATCCTGGCGCTCGACCGGTCAGGCAAGGGCTGCTGGGCAATCAATTCTTTCGGCAGATCAAAATCAAAATCAGCAGTTCTCATATTTTTGTTTAAATTGGAATGAACGTTACAAGTACCAACAAAGAGAGGCTTAGTGAAAGAATTTTCCGACAGGAAACAGCGAAAACATGACCTATAGGCTAAACCATACCAAACGCCAGGGTTTTCACATGGCAAGTTGCGGCTGTTCCTGGCGTCGTACTTGTTTTTGCTCAACAGGTTTAGTTATACCAAACCGTTCTGCAGAATGATCACGCCCCAGGTAGAAATTCATCCACGAGGAAGTCTGATAGAAATCCCAGTTGCATGGAGGAATAATTTCGCCGTCCAGAACCTTTGTTTCATGGTAATTCTTCAGACGGGCATAAGCTTTCACATAAATGCATTTTCTCTCGCCGGGATAAACCTCGCACCAGCCATCCCTGCTTCCCCCGCAGGCGCCATTGCGCTGGTGTTTTGGACATTGCGACATTGGACAACTGTAGGCTACGTCCAGCAATGCACAGTCCCCGCAATCATGGCAATCATACAGCATGACTTTTGCAAGATGCTCCAGCTTGTGAAAAACCTTTTCACCCGCCGAACCGTCAAGCTTCCTGCATATTTTCTGCATGAGCCCGAAAAGACTGCTGTCCGGCTCAAACAAGAGCCGATGCACCACCCTCGACATCCTGTAAATCACCCCCACCGGCGCATCAAGGGGCCGATCTTTAACCTCCTCCAGCACTTCCTGATTCAGCCCCGTTTTCTCATCCTTCTTGAACAGATATAAACCTCCAGGCTGAGCGTAATCAAATTCCGGGATAAAATCCTGCCACCTGCTGCTCAATTCTTCGCCCTTTTCCACGACTTGGAGCACCTGGTCATATTTAACACCATGGCCACCAATATGTACCCCTTTGAAGCCCATCCCCTTCATAAAAGCATACATCTTGGCTGCCCTCAACAAGCGCGCCTCTACTCCTTTGTCCGGAAGACTCTTCTCCCTCTCATACTCCGCCAGGAGCCTATCAGTCACCACGCATCCAGGAATCTTGTTCTCGTTCATCTGCTTTGCAGCACCGTAAGTCAGAATATAAATATTACCTACAACCGGAATATTGAAATTATTCTGTTTCATAAACATCATAAGTTCATGAAACTTTCGAACGTCGTATCCAAGCTGTGTCACGACAAACTGCGCGCCTGCCTTAATCTTCTTTTTTAATTTCAGGTACTGCACCATCAACTCGGCTTCTGTCGACTTGAACGGCGACACCGCCGCTCCCGCAAAGAAGTGGCTGGGATTATGTCGTATTACACCCTTGGGCCCGGGATAAGACAGTCCGTCATTCATCTCGGTAATCAGCTTCAGAATATTTATCGGGTCGAGATCAAAGACCGGAGCCGGCCGGCCAAGAAAGCCGGAAACGGGATAGTCACCTGTCATAACCAGCAGGTTTCGAACACCAACACGATCCAGCGCGTAAAGCTGGCTTTCTATCTGGTTACGGTTCCGGTCCTTGCAGGTAAAGTGAACCAGTGGTTCCACGCCAAGCCGCATGATCTCCTGTCCGAGATAATCGGCGAGCATAGCCGGATTTCCACCTGGATTGTCAGTCAGGGTGACCGCATCAATGCGTCCGTCTTTTGCCACACGCTCAGCGGCAAGCAGGGCATTATCAAGAAGTTTCTCCCTGGCCCCTCTCCCGGGGATCAATTCCCAGGTAATCGACATTCTGCCGGATTTGGTCAATGATTCCTGAAATCTGTTCTCCATAAACCACCTGCCAGACTTTTCCAGGTTAAAACAAAAATTAAAACAGTCCTTTGACTTTTCCCGTCTCGACATCCACGTCTATATTCATAAAGCCGGGTTTGGAAGCCGTACCCGGCATCAGTTTAATATCTCCTGCCACCGGAACCACAAAGCCGGCACCACGATAAACCAGGATGTCATGTATCGGCAGAGTCCACCCCTTGGGTCGACCTTTCAGCTTGGCGTCATGCGACAAGCTCAGGTGTGTCTTGACCATGCACGTTGCCAGTTTCGAAATTTCCGGATCTGCTTCAATTTTGGCGGCTTTCTCAACGGCTAAATCGGAATAACAGACATCATCCGCTCCATACAGTTCCGTCGCGATCAGATGAATTCGTTTACGCAGCGGCATGTCCAGGTTGTAAAGAAACTTGAAAGGCTGCTTTTTCTTTGAAGACTCCACAACGGCCTCCGCCAGTTCGATGGCCCCTTCGCCACCTTTCAACCAGTGCTCCGAAACAACCGCCACAGCACCATGATGTTCGGCAATTCGTTTTACCAGGGCAATTTCAGCCTTTGTGTCCGTATGAAAACCGTTAATACACACAACAGGGCTGACACCGCTTCTTCTTACAATATTGATATGTGCAACAAGATTCTCGCACCCCTTCTCAAGGAGACCCAGATTCTCCTTCGTATACGCCTCATCCAGTTTGACGCCTGGCTTCACCTCGGGTCCGCCACCATGCATTTTCAATGCCCTGATTGTGGCCACAAGCACTACGGCGCTTGGCGTAAGGCCCGAGAATCTGCACTTCAGGTTCCAGAATTTCTCATAGCCAATATCCGCGGCAAAGCCGCTTTCTGTCACATGGTATTCCCCGAGCCGTGTCCCGAGCTGATCTGCAATAATTGAACTTTGGCCGATTGCAATGTTGGCAAACGGGCCGGCATGTACAAAAACAGGATTACCTTCGATTGTCTGAAGCAGGTTGGGATTTATGGCCTCAAGCAGCCAGGCAGTCATCGCTCCATCAACACCGAGGTCCGCAGTTGTTATCTCTTTCCCGCCAATACTCTCTGCAACAACAATTCTTGCCATGCGTTCTCTTAAGTCCTTCAGATCACGTGCAACGGCAAGAATAGCCATTACTTCGCTGGACACGGAAATCTGGAACCCTGAATCCATCATGAATCCGTCCATTTTCCCGCCATGCCCTATCACAATATTCCGCAGAGATTGGGCGCAGAAATCCATTGCCCATTTTATCCGCACTTTCTTTGGATCAATATCAAGCCTCTTGAGCTTCCGTTTCTTCAGGCTTTCATCGTCATAGTTGCGCTCATGCTGCATGCGCGCGGTAAGCGCAACCATTGCCAGATTGTGTGCATTTGTGATCGAATCAATATCGCCTGTCAGTCTTATGGAAAAGGGTGTCAGGGGAATGCACTGCGAGAGCCCACCGCCGGCGGCAGATCCCTTGATATTAAACGTTGGCCCGCCACTTGGCTGACGAATCGCGCCAACAACTCTTTTCCCGATCCGTCCCAGGCCTTCAACAAGACCTATGGTAGTTGTTGTCTTTCCTTCACCAAGAGGAGTAGGTGTGATTGCAGTAACATCCACATATTTACCTGGCTGACGCGAACCGATGCGTTGCATTACCCGGGCATAATCAACCTTGCCCAGATTTCTTCCCATGGGAATCAGCTCCGACTGCTCAAGTCCAAGCTCTGCGCCCAACTGCTGAAAAGATTTCATATTCTTCTCAGCACTCTCGGCTATCTGCCAGTCAGCCATTGTTAACGGATCAAGAACCGACTTTGCCAATCGCAGACGACCTGTTCTTTTCATGGCATCAAACTCCGATACTTGTTCATTAATCTGAATAGCTGTTGATGTTTTCATGAATGAATTATCGCTGATAAAACACTTCCAATCTTGTATATAGTGGCATTATCGTGGTATTATCTGGCAATGCATGAAAACGACAATTTTCGCCAGGATGTGCAGGCAATCCTCAAGAATATTGAGAGTTATTCGGGACAAGGTGCAGTATATCATGCCCTGAACGATCAGAAGTTCCAGGCAAATTCAAAGGTATGCGACTTCTGTTCGTATTGCCTTGATCAGCCAACCACTGCTTCGCTCTGCCGCTACACAACATGTACCGCAACCATGCACTCAGTATCGTCCGGCGAACCTCACTATCAAAGATGCTGGGCAGGGCTTATCTGTGTGACAATTGCTCTTGCCCCAAGAAATGTATGCCAGGGCGGACTGTCGCTTGGAGGATTTTATTTTGAAGGTGAAGGACAGGATCTGGAAGGGATTCTGAAGCAGCGGCTATCGTATCTGCGTAAATCCGTCCTGGATAATTACGTTTCACGCCTGCAAAGCCTGCACGAAACATCACCCAGCGTTCTGCGCGGCATCGTCAATTTCTCAATCGAGGCCACATTCTCCAGCGGAATAAACTCGCATTCTTTTTTCAGCAGGCAAAATCAGAAATACATTCAGCAGAGGCAGATTGCCGAGGCATTTGCCGATCTCCGGATACAAAGAGAGCCCCCACCCGATATTACCGGCAACCTTCACCAGCTCGCCGTCCTGCTCGACCAGAACGACAAGGAAGTCGTTATGAATTTCATCTCAACCTATATGGCCAGGATCCTCCTTGCCTGTAATTGGAACCTTGTGAAATTAAAAGCCCATCTACGGGTTTTACTTTCTGTCATCACAAGCCAGGATATTCTCCGTGGTACGGAATGGGCGGCCGCAATAAGCAGGGAATTACGTTACATGACAAGGCTGGAAAAAGCCGGGACCACAGAAGACTGCTGCTATGAAGCCGCAGAGATGGTCATGGAATATTTCAGCAAATCAAACAAAGCAGGCAGCGGCACAGGCAATGTCATTGATCGCGCCATCAACTGGCTGCACCTGCATTACCACGAGAAAATTGACCTGGAAACAATCTCGCGCGGTATCGGAGCAAGCGTTTCCTCAATCGTGCACCAGATCAACCATAAACTGGGAAAAACCTACAAACAGATACTGGATGAAATACGAATAGCCGAGGCAAAGAAACTGCTGGCCACAACTTCACTGGAAATAACAGATATAGCCATCAGGTGCGGATTCTATGACCAGAGCCACTTTACGAAAGCCTTCAAGAAAGCCGCCAATATGACACCCGGCCAGTTCCGCCACTTCCTGACCCTGCCAAAAGATGAGATACTGAAATAACCTATTCTCCGATGATTTTGACCAGAACCCGCTTTTTCCGCTTCCCGTCAAACTCACCGTAGAAAATACGCTCCCATGGGCCAAAATCCAGTCTTCCAGCAGTCACAGCCACCACAACTTCCCGGCCCATAATGGTACGTTTGAGATGGGCGTCACCATTGTCTTCAAAGCCATTGTGCGCATACTGCGAATAAGGCTTTTCCGGGGCCAGTTTCTCAAGCCATTTCTCAAAATCGGAATGCAGCCCGCTCTCGTCGTCGTTAATAAAAACGGAAGCAGTAATGTGCATGGCATTGCACAGCAGAAGGCCTTCCTTTATCCCACTTTCGGCAAGGCACTTCTCAACTTCCGGGGTAATGTTTATAAACTCCCGCCGCTTCTTGACGTCAAACCATAATTCCTTGCGATAACTTTTCATAATAGGTTCAAGTTATGCCGAACTGCATGTCACAAAGTTTCTTATAAACACCGCCGACAGCCATGAGCTGATCATGAGAGCCCCGCTCAATTATCCTGCCGTGATCAATAACCAGAATGAGATCAGCATGCTTGACGGTGCTCAGGCGATGCGCTATGGCAAAAACCGTACGATCCTCCATGACATGGGCAATAGCCTCCTGGACCAGGCGCTCCGTAACCGTATCAAGCGCGCTTGTCGCCTCGTCAAGAATGAGTATAGGTGGATTACGCAAAATAGCACGGGCAATGGCAATACGTTGTCTCTCTCCGCCGCTCAGAACAAACCCTTTCTCACCTGCAATTCGCTCGTACCCCTGCTTATGCGCAACAATGAATTCATGGGCATTGGCCTTCTTTGCCGCCTCGATTATCTGTTCTCTAGTAACATTTTCAGTTCCATAGGCAATATTGCTGGCTATGGTATCATTGAATATAATGGTTTCCTGCGTGACCACCCCTATTAGCTTCCGCAATGAAGCTATCTCGACCTCCCTCAAATCCAGTCCATCAATGGTAATCCGGCCTGACAGGGGGTCATAGAACCTGGCAAGCAGATTTGCAAGGGTTGTCTTTCCTGAACCAGTCTCACCGACAAGAGCCACCACGGCGCCCCTCAATATGTCAAAAGATATCCCGCTGACCACTGCAGGGCCTGACCCTGAATAGGCAAAGTTTACGTCATTGAAAACAATCTTGTCTTTGAATGTTGAAATTCGAACAGGATTCTGGGCTTCCCTTATTGCAGTATCAGTATCGATAACTGCAAATATCCTGTCCAGAGCCGCTGCGCCGCGCTGGATATTGGCATTGATCTGAACCAGCCCTTTTACAGGACGATAGGCCATTATGGCGGCCATACCTACCGCTATGATCTCACCTATGGTTACTCCCTTGAAATGGCAAAGCACCACAAAAGCGAGCGCAAGCAAGCCTGCTACAGCCTCCATGGCTGGACTCATAAGCAGTTCTGCCCTGAGCGCTTTAATCACAGACCTGAAATAGCTGGCATTCATAACCTGGAACCGCTCGTACTCCTTCTGTTCCATGTGAAAAGCCTTTACCACTCTTATACCTGTAAAGTTTTCATGCATCCTGGAAACAAGCTCGGAAATCCTTCCCAACGCAGAATGGGTGTACTTTTTCAACTTTTTCCCAAGCAGCACAATAGGGACAACACACAGAGGAAATATCAACAAGCACAATCCAAGCATTACCAGCATGTCGCTCTGAATGGCAAACATTACAACAAACGCCAGGGCCGCACCTATCTCAAACGGGGCCCTGGTCAGATCCGCAACTGTCAGAGACAATACCTGCTCAACCGATGTTGCGTCATTTGTACATTTACTGATCAGTTGCCCGACATCGCTTCTGCCAAAAAACTTCAGGGACTGAACCTGAAGCCGACTGAACAGTTCATCCCTCAAGTCCCTGACAACTCTGGCACCAACCCAGCGTATGCAGTACTTATTGAGATACATCGCAAAAGATCTGAGAAGAATCAAAGGCGGTGCTATCAGGAGAATAACAAGCAACCCATGTTTTGTGACCTTGCTCTTGTCTTCGGAAATAAGGTTCCACTTGACGGCCAGCTGTGTGGCCCAAGCCTCCATCTTCGCTGGTTTCTTTGACTGCTTCTGAACCATCGAGGAATCAGAGGATACAATTCCGGACTTTTGCTCGAGAGGCTTTATCATCTGAGGAACTGCTGTCAGCAGACCGAAGCTTGCTCCACCACAGAAAATTCCGGCAACAACACCTATTGCCACATAACCGCGATAAGGCTTGATATAGGCGAGCAATCTTCTGTAGGCGGAATATGTACTGCTACCGGCATTGCTCATTGCCCCATGGACTCCAGGTATCGAGCTGACTCAAGTGCCGCCATGCAACCGGTACCGGCTGCCGTAACAGCCTGCCTGTAGACATGATCCTGACAATCACCTGCGGCAAAGACACCAGCCACATTGGTTCGAGTACTGTTGGTAATAATGTAACCATTCTCGTCCATATCAATCTGTCCCCTGAAAGGTCCAGTATTCGGTTTATGACCTATGGCCATAAACACACCAGTAACCTTCAATTCGGAAACCGCCCCTGTCTTAACATTCTTGAGGACAAGACCCGTGACCTCATTCCTGCCCATGTCACGAATTTCCTCGATAACAGTATCAAGCATAAGATCAATCCTGGGATTTGACATCACACGGTCAGCCATAATCTTTGAAGCCCTGAACTCGTTTCGCCTGTGAATGAGCGTTACTTTCGAAGCCAGACGTGAAAGGTATGTAGCGTCCTCCATGGCTGTATCACCACCACCAACCACGGCTACAGGAACATTACGGTAGAAAGAACCATCACATGTAGCACACCCGGAAACACCGCGTCCCTTCAGCTTTTCTTCAGATTCAAGTCCAAGATATTTTGCGCTGGCACCGGTGGCAATAATCACGGAAAGCGACTCAAGGACAGTTCCGTCCGACAAACTCACTTTATGGGTTTTCCCGGAAAAATCAACCGACACAACTTCGTCCATGACATATCTGGCGCCAAAACGGCCAGCCTGTTCACGCATCTTATCCATAAGTTCAGACCCAGTGACAGCAGCCGGAAAACCCGGAAAGTTTTCTATCTCGGAAGTAGTGGTCAACTGACCGCCAGGCTGCATGCCATCCACCACAAGAGGATTAAGGCTTGCACGCGCAGAATAAAGGGCAGCAGTTAACCCGGCAGGTCCAGTTCCAATAATAACTACTTTTTCCATTTTCCTGTTCCCAGAAACTGTCCTGTCATTGAATCATGTGTACTTGACGACTTCTTCCACCGTGGTGTATCCATCAAGCACATTACGAACACCGTCCTCGCGAAGAGTACGCATTCCCATTTCAACCGCCTTGTCTCTTATAATAAGAGTAGGTTTTCTTTCGTTAATGAGCTGCTTGACAGGATCCGTTACGCAAAGATACTCATAAATACCTTTTCGGCCCTTGTAACCGGTCTGATTGCACTTGGGACAGCCGGCACCATAATAAAAATCCCGTCCCTCGACATCTTTCTCTGTCACCCCAAGAGTCTTCATGACTTCGGCATCCGGCTTATAAGGAGTCTTGCATCCCGAACAGACAGTACGAACAAGCCGCTGGCCAAGTACGGCTTCGAGCGTTGAGGATATCAGGAATGGCTCAACATCCATATCTATAAGACGGGTGACTGCACCTGAAGCGTCATTGGTGTGAAGCGTACTGAACACCAAGTGACCAGTCAACGATGCCTGGATAGCTATCTGTGCGGTTTCAAGGTCACGAATTTCACCGATCATCATTGCGTCCGGGTCCTGGCGCAGGAATGCCCTTAATATGTTGGCAAAAGTATTTCCAACCGCCTCGTGGATCGGCACCTGGATAATACCCTCGATATCATATTCCACGGGTTCCTCTGCCGTTAGAATCTTCATTTCAATAGTATTGATACGCCTTAAAGCGGAATACAAAGTCGTTGTTTTTCCTGAACCAGTTGGCCCCGTAACAATAACAATTCCGTTCGGCTTCTCCACGTCACGGGTGATAAGCTGATAAACATCTTCCGGCATTCCAAGATTCTCAAGATCCAGCGATACAACGCTCCGGTCAAGAATACGAAGCACCACACTTTCGCCAAACTGGGTAGGCAGAGTTGATACACGCAGATCGATCTGTCTGCCCCCGACATGAATCTGGATACGTCCGTCCTGAGGTAGACGGCGTTCCGCAATATTCAGCCCCGACATAACCTTGATTCTTGAGATAATCGGCATTGCAAGACGTTTAGGGGGTGGAGCCATTTCATAAAGTGCACCGTCAACGCGATACCTGATCTTAAATTCTTTTTCAAAGGGTTCAAAATGAATATCAGACGCACGATCGTTAACACCCTGGTACAACACCAGGTTTACAAACCGGATTACAGGCGTTGATCCTGCAGCTTCTTCTATACCTTTCTCGTCTCCTTTTTCCGCAAGCCCCAGGACATCACCCACCTGATCCATCTCGGATTCCAGGTTCGAAAGCATTTCATTAACCGAAGCGCTATCATCCCCATAGAATTGATTAATCCTGGCCCTGACATCTTCCTCACGCGCCATGACAAAAGAAACATCCCTGGTTAATACGAACATGATCTCATCCATGACCTGTGTCGTGATAAGGTCATAAATCGCCAGCTGAATACCAGTTGTAGACATTTCAACAGGCACGGTATTGTACATACGCGCAACACTTGCCGGAAGTGCCCGAACAACCTCAGGAGGTATGTCGGCCGCCGGAAGGTTGACAACATAAGATCCAAGATAACCTGCAATAATTTCAAGAAGCTGATCTTCCTTGATAAAACCCTTGTCAATAAGAAGGCTGCGCGAAGTTTTTCCGCTTTCTTTCGCCTCTTGTTCAATCTCCAGACACTGCTCGTGGGTAATTGCCCCCTGCTCAACAAGCAATTGGAGCAATGGTGATATTACTTGTTCGGTTTCTTCCGCCATAAAACAACTCTTTCTACTTCTTCTTTCCGCCAGCTGCTTCCTGCAGTTTCTGCACCACCGAATCAGGATCCTGTGCCTTTGTAATCAAATCCTGATATTGTATCTGTCCTGCCTGGAACAGAGCCATCAAATGCGCATCCAGAGTAATCATTCCATGCTTTGCGCCAGTCTGTATATCAGAGGTTATACGGTATGTCTTGTTATCACGTATCAGAGCCTGGATGGCCGGCGTGGAAATCATGATTTCAAAACCGGCAACTCGCCCCGGCCTATCGGCCCTGACAAGGAGCAACTGTGAAACAACCGCCACAATACCGGAGGCCAGCTGTGTCCTGATCTGCTCCTGTTGATCTGTCGGAAACGCGTCAACAATACGATCAACAGTTCTAGCCGCACCAGTTGTGTGCAGCGTTGCAAAAACCAAATGACCGGTTTCAGCAGCGGTTATCGCTGCTTCCATTGTTTCAAGATCACGCATTTCACCGACCAGAATCACATCCGGATCCTGACGCAAAGCTCTTCGCAGGGCCTCTTTGAAGCTCGGCACATCAACACCGATCTCCCTCTGGGTCACAATGGATTTCTTGTGGCTATGAAAATATTCAATGGGGTCCTCAATTGTAATGATATGGCAGTCACGCTCTTTATTAATAACATTGATCATGCTGGCCAACGTTGTAGATTTTCCCGAGCCGGTCGGACCAGTAACCAGAATAAGCCCACGCGGCTTGTAAAGCAGCTCCTTGACCTGCGGAGGAAGGCCTATATCTTCCAAACTCAACAGGGTGTTTGGTATCTGCCTCAGAACAATGCCAACGTTTCCTTTCCCCTTCAAAACACTAACACGAAAACGTGCTTTCTCACCGAAACCAAAGCCAAAATCAGTACCACCGCCTTCCCTGACTTTCTGCTGGTGCTCGGGAGATGTAATGGATTTCATCAACCGCTCGGTATCCTCAGGAGTCAATAGCGGAGTTTCCAGAGGATGAAGCCCGCCGTGAATACGCAACACGGGAGGCAGGCCAACAGAAATATGAAGATCGGATGCACCTTCTTCATACGCAAGCTCCAGCAATTCGCTCATTTCAACATCACAGCTCATTAGTCCTGGTCTCCCATTGTCACTCGCATAATTTCATCTATTGTGGTTACCCCCGCTGCCGCTTTGCGCTGACCATCTTCACGCAAGGTGCGCATACCCATTTCCCTGGCGCGGGCCCTTAATTCAGAAGAAGGCACTTTCTGGAAAATCATTTTCTGTATCTCGTCTGTGATGAGGAATATTTCAAAGATACCTTTGCGGCCTGAATACCCGGTAAGGGAACACTTCGTACAACCGCGCCCCCTTGCCAATTGGACTTCAGACGCTGCCTGCCCAAACGACCCAAGCAGCCTCAAATCTGCATCCGTAGCGTCATATCTTTCCTTGCACTGTTCACAAACGCATCGAACAAGGCGCTGGGCCATTACAGCTCTTACAGAAGAAGCCACCAGGAACGGCTTAACACCGATATCAAGAAGACGGGTCACAGCACTGGGGGCATCATTAGTATGGAGAGTGCTGAACACCAAATGACCGGTCAGCGAAGCTTCCGTGGCAATATTAGCCGTCTCACGGTCACGAATTTCACCTATCATTACAATATTCGGCGCCTGGCGCAGAATCGAGCGCAGTGCTGCAGCAAAAGTCATCCCTATATCTTCGCGCACCTGCACCTGGTTAATACCGGACATCTGATATTCGACGGGGTCTTCAACAGTAATGATCTTACGATCCGGACGATTAATGTGATTCAAACAGGCGTAAAGAGTGGTTGTTTTCCCGGAGCCAGTAGGACCTGTCACAAGCAGAATACCGTCAGAAAGACCAATGAGATGCTCAAAAGTCTGCTGATCATCCGAAAAGAATCCCAGCTTGGGCAATCCCAAAGCCAGATTCTGCTTGTCAAGAATACGCATAACAATGCTTTCGCCGTGATTGGCAGGTATACTCGACACACGAAGGTCCAGCTCTCGGCCCATGATATTTACCTGTATCCTGCCGTCCTGCGGAATACGCTTCTCGGATATCTTCATGCCGGCCATAATCTTGACACGGCTGATAATCGCAGGCTGAAGACGCTTCGGTGGACTATCAACCTCATGCAGAACGCCATCGATACGATAACGCACCCTGAAACGTTTTTCCAGCGGCTCGAGATGAATATCCGAAGCCCTGTTCCTGAACGCTTCAAGAATAATAAGACTGACAAGCTTGATGATAGGTGCATCAGATTCAGTTACATCAGCCTGGATCAACAGATCATCCTTGCTGGCAACATCAACCGTATTGTCACCAATCTGATCAAGCATGGTCTCAACAGAAGACTCAACGGCATAAAACTTATCAAGCATCATCTTGATTTCTTCACGCGGCGCAATCACACCCTCAACGTTGCATTTCAGCATGTACCGGAGCATGTCAAGCGTATCAAAATCAAGAGGGTCACCCATCGCAACGGTCAATGTGTCACCCGTCTTATAAACGGGAACAACCTTGTAGCGACGGGCTGTTTCAACAGAAATCATGTCCCGAATTTCCGGGGCCAGATCCACACCCTTCAGGCTCATGACTTCCATGCCGAACTGGCTGGCAAGTATCGCGAGAATATCAGATTCGGTCAGAGCTCCGGACTCAATGATCCGGTCGACGACACTGGTTTCAGTGTTACTCGATGGCACCTCGAGTATCTTCTGAACCTGCTCATCAGTGACCGAGCCGTGTTCCTTTAAAATCTGAAGAACGTATTCGTCATTTGACGTCAAGCAAACCTCCAAACCTGATCAAAAGCACATCTGCCAAATTAAAAGGGATTCTACCCGCCCCTCTTCATCTTTTCAACCTTCAACTTATCTTCTATGATGCTGGCCACAAGCTGTGGATTTGCTTTGCCACGGCTCATTTTCATGACCTGCCCTACAATATACTTGGCAGCAACGTCCTTTCCTGCCAAATAATCACTTACCGACTTGGCATTCTCAGCTATCGCCTGATCTACAAACTTCTCTATCGCACCGGAATCACTGACTTGCACCAGCCCTTTTTCCCTTACAATCTGATCAGGTTCCCCTCCTTTCTCAAACAGAAGGGCAAAAACCTCCTTGGCACTGTTGGAATTAATGACCTTTTCATCCACAAGTTTTACCAACCCTGCAAGTGCCGCAGGAGTAACGACAACTTTCCTGATATCCATCTCACGCTCAGATAACAACCTGAGCATTTCCGTCATAATCCAGTTCGAAATCGCCTTAGGATTGGACGACAGTTTCGCCGACTGCTCAAAAAAATCCGCCACAGCCACATCTGCGGTCAAAACCCCGGCATCGTATTCCGGAATGGAATACTGCTGTATAAACCTTTCACGCCTGGTTCTTGGCAATTCAGGAAGATTCCTGCGCAACTCTTCAATCTGCTCACACGACGTAACTACCGGCGCGAGATCAGGCTCTGGAAAATACCGGTAGTCATGAGCATATTCCTTGGATCTCATTGCAATGGTGACCCCAGTCTCGACCTCCCAGCGCCTTGTCTCCTGGAATATCTTACCCCCTGACTCAAGAACATCCACCTGGCGGGGTATCTCATACTTGAGGGCATTCAAGACCCCTTTGAAAGTATTCAGGTTCTTTATCTCTGTCTTAGTCCCGAATTCCTTCTGCCCCTCGGGACGAACACTGCAATTAACATCACAACGGACATTCCCCTCCTCAAGGTTACAATCACTCACCCCGGCATAAAGCAATATTTGCTTCAACGCCAGCAGGTAGGCAAACGCTTCCTCGGGCGAAGAAATATCAGGCTCAGATACAATTTCCATTAGAGGCACACCTGCCCGGTTGAAATCAATGCCGCTGGAATGCTGAAAATGCATATTCTTCCCAACATCCTCTTCAAGATGAATTCTGGTAACACCAATCCGCCTGGACACACCGTCAATATCAATCTCCACCGAACCGCCTACACATAACGGCTTATCATACTGTGAAATCTGGTAATTTTTAGGCATATCCGGATAGAAATAACTCTTCCTGTCAAACTTGCTGAATTCACTGATCCTGGACCCGATCATAAGGCCGGAAATAATTGTCATCTTGACGGCATCCCTGTTCATCACAGGCATTGCACCAGGATAACCAAGACACACAGGACAAACATGCGTATTAGGAGCCGCCCCAAAAGCTGTGCTGCAGCCACAGAACATTTTCGATCTGGTCCTGAGCTGAACATGAACCTCAAGCCCTATTGTAGTCAGATATCTCATTTACAAAACCTTGAATGCCTTTATTCCCCGTACCGGATCAACCCCCTGGCCGATTCGTAAGCATGCCCTGCACGCAAAATGTTTTCTTCCCGGAAAGCCGGACCAAGCACCTGCAACCCTATCGGCAAGCCCTGCGAACTCATCCCGCATGGCACCGAAAGTCCACAGATACCGGCCAAATTTGCCGTAACAGTGAAAATATCTCCAAGATACATCCGCAGAGGATCGCTCGACGTCTCTCCGATCTTATACGGAACAGTCGGAGAGACAGGAGTAAGCAGCGCATCACACTGCATGAACACATTCTCAAAATCACGTTTGATCAGCGTGCGGACTTTCTGGGCTGAAAGATAATAAGCATCATAATAGCCACTGCTTAAAACATATGTTCCAAGAATAATTCTCCGCTTGACCTCTGCCCCAAATCCAGCCGCACGGGTCTTACCGTACATATCAATCGGATCCTCTGCCCCGGCAGCACGGAAACCATACCGAACACCGTCAAAACGCGCCAGGTTCGCAGAGGCTTCCGCCGTGGCAATGATGTAATACGTAGAAATTGCATAATCGGTATGAGGAAGACTCACTTCGACAACCTCCGCACCAAGGCCTCCACACACCTCAACAGCCGTCCGGACTGCTGCTTCCACCTCCGGATCCATCCCTTTCACAAAGTATTCTTTTGGCAGGCCAAGCTTCATGCCTTTAAGATCACCCGACAGAGAAGTCAAATAGTCCGGCACAGGAACGTCAACAGAAGTGGAATCCATCTCATCCCGGCCAGCCATGACACCCAAAAGAACTGCGGCATCTTTCACATTCTTTGTAATGGGACCGATCTGGTCTAGCGACGAAGCAAATGCCGTCAAACCGTAGCGGGAAATCCGCCCGTATGTAGGCTTCAAGCCCACACAACCACAAAAGGCCGCCGGCTGACGGATCGATCCACCTGTGTCAGTACCAAGCGCTGCAATCGCCTCACCTCCGGCAACTGCCGCAGCAGAACCGCCACTTGACCCTCCAGGCACATACGCGATATTACGGGGGTTCTTCGTAATTTTAAATCCGGAATTCTCGGTTGATGAGCCCATGGCAAACTCATCCATGTTTGTCCTGCCTACAAGGACTGCACCTTCGCGTCTAAGCATTGCCACGGCAGTTGCATCGTAAGGGGCTATATATCCCTGTAATATTTTAGATGCACAGGTACAAGGCTGCCCCCGGACATTCAACACATCCTTGACTGCAAGTGGTATACCTAACAACCTTCCCTTCCGTCCTTCGGATCTCGCCTTGTCAGCAGCCATGGCCTGACTGACAGCATCATTCTCATCAACGGAAAGATAAGCACCCAAAGTCCCGTCAATCCGACGGATCTCATTCAAGAGTACGGAAACAAGTTCCACTGAAGTACATTGCTTACCCTCCAGGAGGGCTATTGCCTCGCATATCGTCATATTCGCAATACTCAGGGACATAAAAAACCTATTCGATAATCTTCGGAACCTGGAACTGATCACTCACCTGTGCCGGAGCATTAGCCATCACTTGTTCGACGGCAAGGCCAGGCTTAACAACATCTTCACGAAAAACATTCTGCAACGTCACTGCATGGGAAGTTGGTTCAACATTCGACAGATCGAGCTCGTCTATCTTCTTCATGTAGCCGACAATGTGATCCAGCTGACCCTGAAATGTCTGAACCTCTGTGTCTGCAAGGTAAAGCCGTGCCAAACGGGCAACATAAGCCACATCAATTTTATCAGTCGTTTCTTTATCTAAAGCAGCCATCCTCTTCTCTTTCCATCTATTCAAAAAGACATCAACGAAATTGAAATATACGAAAGTTAACTGCAAAAGTCTTGAGAAATTTACACAGGAATTTCAGACTAAGCATCAGCGATCACCACCATACTCATTGGTCCAATAAATAATTGCAACCTGATCATCCGTTCAGTATCATGCAAAAAAAGTTAAGACAGGAGGATCGATTATGAAGAATTCAGTGTCATCTCTCGCCAAGTTGCTGTTTTGCATAACCACGATATCATTGTTTAGCGGTTGCGCGGCATTCAGAATTTCCGTCGATGAACGAGATCCCACTCAGAAAGCAGGACTCACCGCAGAATATGACCAGCAGGATTTACTTTGGCTTGGGGAAACCATGGCTGAGGCGATTATCGGCAATCCATTCCCTCCTTCCGGCGACAAAACACCCATACTTGTAGAGCTCGGGATCCAAAACCGAACCCAGGAACACCTTGACACCAAAGCACTAGCCGACACCCTCACCACAAAACTCCTTGATACTGGAAAAATACAGCTTGTGGACTCTTCGGCAAGGGATTCTCTTCTCAAGGAACAGGGCTATCAACTTGCGAACTGTACCCCTGAAACCCAGACAAAGATCGGAAAGCAACTGGGTGCAAAATACATGATGACCGGTGCAATTACTGAAATAGAGACAAAGTCGGGCCGGCAAGCCAGAGTTTCGAAACAACAGGATGTTTACTTCCAGCTTACTGTAAGAATAACCGATCTTGAAACCGGCCTGGTTAAAGTGAGCAAGCAGATAGACAGGCTTCGCAGGGCCAGCAAACCCATCATCGGATGGTAACCACTTCTGTTGCTGACGGCAGAGGACAAATGACTGAGACAATCTTTTGCCGGCTCAAGCAGAAGAATCAGAGATTCAGGATTTCGGAGTTAGCAATGGCATTTATTCGAAAGATATTAACCAGCGCACTCCCATTCCTGTTGCTTATTTACACCTCAGGCTGTTCCACACCAACAGGAGTGGCAACAGCACGCCAGAATTTCTACATGGGCAACCTCGAAAGGGCCGCACTTTGCCTGACTAACATACCCCCCGATGAATCACACAACAAAGTTCTTATGCTCATGGAACGAGGTACGATCCGTCAAGCAGCCCGTGATTACGACGGCTCAGCCCAAGACTGGCAAAAAGCGGCAAAAACAATAGAACAGCTGGACTACTACAGTGTGTCCAAAGGATCCACCAGCCTCCTCGTGAATGATAATGTCCTGGCATTCCGGGGCACACGATACGAGAGAACACTGCTGCATACAATGAATGCTCAGAACTATCTTGCACTTTCAAAATGGGACGATGCTGCCGTGGAAGCCAGAAATATAGTCAAACAGCTAAAGGATCTAAACGGTTTTCCTGACGACCCGTTCAGTCGTTACGTTGCAGCAGTTTGCTTTGAAATAGACGGGGATATTGAGAGCGCAAAAATTGAATATCGGCGATCATCAGCACTACTTACAAACATCGTCTCTATTGAAGAA
>MHBM01000275.1:0-7164 GCA_001804885.1 Lentisphaerae bacterium RIFOXYA12_FULL_48_11 | reverse complement strand
CATCCGGCAAAACAGCGAATATAGAGGAAGACGAACTTATCTGCTTCATATTCACCGGCAGAATTCCCTCCGAAATGGGAGGGCTGAATTACGGTAATGTCTGGATGCCTGACCCATACTCGGAAATTTACACAGAAGGAAGACTCCTCGGGCGAAGTTATACCCTGGCAAATACCGGAAGGCTTCTCGCCGACACCCAAAGACGCCTTGCGGCACTTCAACTTGCAAAAGATGTGACCCGTATCGTCCTGAAGGAGGCCATTGCCGAAAGCATAGAAAGGAAAGATCCACTCCTCGGAAATCTGGTCAGGCTAATACTCTTCGCACTGGAAGCCCCAGACCTGCGCAGATGGGAAACGCTGCCACTCACCCTGCAGGTTGCACGTGTTCCATGTCCACCAAACCTCAGGGAATATACTGTGGTTTTTAAAGACAGTTCCGGGAGAATTATGTCACAGAAGACTGTTTCCAGCCCGATATCTAACAGGGGTAAAATATTTGTCTCTCTATGCAGAGACCTCTGACAATAACAAGATCAGGGAATAAACCTCATCACAAGATAGAGCAGGACAATCACCGCAACAACCACCATAACGATAGCTTTATTCCTTTGAATATATCTTTCATGACGAAGAGGCCTCACGTTATGAAAATCACGACTCATCAAATATGTTGCAAACCTTCCATCACGTGTTATCTGGTCCTTATCACCCAAAGATTTTCTTGGGGCCGCGTCAGGCTGCACACGCGGCTGCGAATACTCAACCGGTTGTTTTGACAGCACCGATATCTGCATGCGATGCTCCTGGTGGACAGGAACTTCATCGACCGGCTCTGTTTCTTTCTGAACCGGCGCCGGGACTGAAACAATCTGCGCAACTCCGGACCGCTCAGCTTTCCTGACAACCCTGGAAAGAGTCTTAATCTCTCCACCGACGGATTGCAGCTCTTTTTCAAGATCCTTTATACGCCTGGACAACGCAGAATCTTTTCCCCGTATCGCACACATCTTCGCCGTACCCTCTTAGAAATTATCAGATCCATCACCCCTTGTGCATCAAGAGATACAAACCAAGCACAACCACAACCATCGCCATCAGGGGCAGAGAAACGGCAAACCCGATCTTTATCCAGTACCCGAAATCCTTCTCCACTCCCGGTTCGAACCCCATCGCATCCAGCGCGGTCTTCTCTGCACCATCCGCAGGACTTACATGCCAGTTTGCAGCCTCTATCTTCGCCAAAGCCTTTTTATAATCCATGCGCGCAGCCTCAATAAGAGCCACGGACCTGTTCAGCTCATCTGTGAAATTATGATCACCCCACAGCTCTTCATTAATAGCCCTTATATCGGTAAGCGTGTTCTTGAAACGGCTCCGTGATTCAGAAAGAAGCTCGACCATCCTGGTCGCCTGCGACTCCTCCCTCTCCATAGCCACGAGACTTTTCTCCAGCTTCTCCAGAATATCTGTCTTATCACGCTCATACTGGTCCTGTTTTCGAGTCAGCTCCTCGAGGGCATTCTTTTCCCTCTCAAGCTCTTCCTGCCTCATTCTGAGTCGCTCGATTTCCTGTGCCGCATTGGCTGCCTGGCTGGACATCTCTTCCTTCTTTCTTGCCATTTTACCAAGCGTGGCGCCAAGGATTGGCTGCACAGGAATGGCATCATTATCATCCAAACCTTCCGCCCTTGCATTACTGGCCTTTATCAAATCATCATCAAAGAAATCTGTACTCATATATACTCCTCCAACTGCGAGATATTCCCATTCTAAATAACTAACATAATTATGGAAGCACGAGCGTCTGGCCTATCTTCAACTGCCCCGGACTTTCCAGCATACTACTGTTGGCCTTAAAAATATCCTCAGCTCTTTCCACATCCCTGTACATCTCCGCAGCAATGCTCCTCAGGGAATCACCGCGCTTGACGACATACGTCCGCGAAATCGGCGCCTTATTTACAGACGATCTGGCCTTACTGCTTCTCGCAGATACTTCAGCAATCCCAACAGGCACATCGTCCTGGATCGGCACACTCAACTTTGTTCGCGCCGGCACAATCAAGTCCTGTTGCTTATTTTTCGCTTGATCCATCTGCAGGTTAAGCTGCCTGATAGTACTTTTCAAGGTATCATTTTCCTTTTTGAGCTCAACCATGGCGTCCGACAATTTGCCCAGCTGCGATACAACAGAGCCATCAGCGGCTATTTTCGCCGCATATAACTGACCAGCCAGCCTGATTCTGTCTTCAATTATTTTTTTCTTTTCAGTTCCTGGTCGCATCTCAAGATAACGTTGATAATGATAAATGGCACGGAGATAATCCTTCCTGTTATCATGAAAGATGAGAGCCATTTCCAGATGCGCAACAGCCAGCTTGGGACTCCGATCCAGCACTTCAGAATAAACCTGCAAGGCGCCATCTACATTACCACCGCTCTTCCTCAATGCGGCATCCCGCATCATGGCATTGCTCCTGTCTTTGCCATCCAGCGAGGCAACATTCTGAGAACAGCCACAGAACAGAACTGCCAGCATGAGCCCGGAAAATTGAACTATAATGTTTTTTATCAATGACACGGCATATCTTCCCGATTTGAGGCGCAAATACTCTCAAAAAATGTACTTGCCTGTCAAACCGCAAGACAGCAATATCATTACAACATTTAACAAGCGGTGGTGAATTATGGACCCGATCAGTAAAGAGTTACTCAATATTCTTGCCTGCCCGAAGTGCAAAACCTCGGTAAAACTTGAAGGTAATACACTGGTGTGCACAAACAGCAGCTGTGGCCTTGTGTACCCTATACGTAACGGCATCCCGGTAATGCTGATAGAGGAAGCAGAAAAAACTGCAAAAACCCTGTAACAATTCACACCCTAATGGTCGCACAATAAATTCCTAATGGAAAATAGCGTTCATTCTTCGGATCAGGCATGGGATAGCGCCCGCCATCTGGTGGGCACCGGAATCCTGAGCATTATCATGCCTGCATTTAACCTTGAGAAGTTTATATCCGAAAATCTCCTAACCGTAGAAACGCTGCTCAAGGGAAAATTGCCTTTCGAAATCGTCGTCGTCGACGACGGCAGTACAGACAACACCTGCAAAGAGATCCAGAAAACTGCATCCGTGCATCCGTCTATCAAGCCGGTATGTCTTAAACACAACGTCGGCAAGGGCGCAGCACTGAAAGAGGGATTCCTTGCCTCAAAAGGCAACTATGTGTTGTTTCTTGATGCCGACCTAGACATACCACCAGCACAGATTCCCGCATTCTTCGACGCAATCAGAAACCTGAATGTTGACATGGTCCTGGGATCAAAACACCATCCAGACGCTTTCATCGAATCATACCCATGGCACCGTAAACTTGTAAGTTCTGTATACTATGCCATCGTCAAGATGATGATGAACCTCCCTGTACACGACACACAGACTGGGTTTAAGCTTTTTAAACGCGAGGTTCTCGAATTTACATTCCCGCGCATGCTTGTAAAACAATTCGCTTTCGACATCGAGCTACTAGTCGTGGCACATGAAAAGGGTTTTAAATTCGCTGAATTACCAATCTACCTTAACGTGCATGGAAAATGGCCGATAGTCCGCCCCTCCTCGGTAAAGCAGGTTTTCCTTGATACTCTGGCGGTATTTTACAGGCTCCGAATCCTGCACTTCTACGAGAAAATACCCGAAACCAGAACCCCTTTTCCAGCACCAAAGGTTTCTATAATCATCGTTTACCCTGCCGCCACTACCTATCTGGATGAATGCCTTGATGGTATCGGACAACAATCATACACAAACTACGAAATCATCCTCCTTCCAGATGAACCTTCTAACCGAAACTGGCCTTCCCATATACGCGAGATTCCGACAGGGAAAATACGGCCGGCAGAAAAAAGGAATATCGGCATCCAAAACGCCAATGGAGAAATTATTGCCCTGCTTGACGATGACGCATTTCCACTTGAAAACTGGCTTAGACACGCCATCGTGTATTTCTCCAACAAAGATATAGCTGCCGTAGGCGGCCCGGCATCAACACCACCGAACGATCCTCTCATGGCCAGGCTGGGTGGTGTCGTGTACGCCAACTATCTCGTATCCGGACCTTACCGATACCGCTACGAGCCAGGAATAGTTCAATATGTTGATGATTACCCAAGCTGTAATCTCATCGTTCGCACTGATGTCATGAAGCAGCTTGGAGGATTCCGCACTGATTTCTGGCCAGGCGAAGACACTTATCTTTGCCTTGATATCATAAAGAAACTCCATCTTAAAATTTTGTATGACCCGCGCGTGGCGGTACATCATCACCGCAGACAACTCTTTCTGCCTCACTTGAGGCAGATTGGCCGCTATGCGATGCATCGCGGTTACTTTGCAAAGAAATTTCCAGAAACATCCCGCAAACTGTCCTATATGCTTCCATCATTGTTTGTTCTGGGCCTTATTACTGGAGCCATATTTTCAATATTAATACCTATATTGGCACCGTTTTACCTGTCTGCCATTTTAATATATGCCGTAATTTCTTTGCTTTCGTCTTTTCGCCTGAATCCTGTACACTGGATTATTGTCTGGGTTGGAGTCGTATTAACTCACCTGGTATACGGTGCACGTTTCATTGCCGGACTCTTGGTAGACCGATTGCCCGGCGAAAAACAAAATTTTGACCATCCGTCTGAATTAGAGAAAGCAAAATGAGAGTAGCAATTACATATCCTCCTATAATCTCAAAAAAGGGCGTACCCCTGCTCTCTCAAAATCGCCAGTTCCAGTGGTTTAACCGACCCACATTCATATACCCGGTAGTCCCTGCCTGCGCAGCCACAATGGCAAAAAAAAATGGCCATGATGTTTTGTGGCTGGATGGAATAGCAGAGCAATGGACAGAAACAGAATATATCGAACGGCTCAACAAATTCCAGCCTGACGTAATAATGATAGAGGCCAAAACACCCGTCATAACGGCCATCTGGAAGTGGATCGATCAGCTCAAGGCACTTCTACCGAACGCATTAACCGTGTTGGTGGGCGATCACGTCACCGCACTTCCCGAAGAAAGCCTCAAAGAGAGCAATGTGGATTTTGTTCTTACCGGGGGGGATTATGATTTCCTGCTGATTAATTTGCTGGCGCATCTCAACAATAAGGAAAGCCTGGAACCAGGCATCTGGTACCGGAAAGAACAGAATATAAAAAATACCGGCACCTTTGTCTGTGATCATGACCTGAAGTCGCTTCAGTGGATCGACCGTGACCTGACACGCTGGCAACTTTACAGCGAAATGAACGGCAACTACAGGAGGATCCCAGGCACATACATCATGTCGGGACGGGACTGCTGGCATGGCAAGTGCACATTCTGCTCGTGGACAACAATCTACCCAAACTACCGGACACGCGATCCAATAGACGTCGTTAATGAAATCGGCCACCTGATAGAACATTACGGGATACGGGAAATCATGGACGATACAGGAACCTTTCCTGTTGGAGAATGGCTGAACATATTCTGCAGGGAAATGATCACACGTGGTTACAACAGGAAGGTAACCCTTGACTGCAATATGCGGTTCGGACGTCTAACGTATGATGATTACAAACTTATGAAGGAAGCAGGATTTCGATTTGTTTTATTTGGCCTGGAATCGGCAAATCAGTCCACTCTTGATCGACTCATCAAAGGAATAAAGGTAGAAGACATTACCGAAGGGGCTGGGTCTGCATCCAGAGCGGGCCTTGATGTTCATGTAACAGTAATGTTCGGTTACCCTTGGGAAAGCCCGATCGACATGGAACGTACCGTGAAACTTGCCAGAAATCTCCTCAAATATGGTTATGCCAGCACCCTGCAGGTAACATTGGTAATACCATATCCAGGCACACCCCTGTTCCAGGAATGCAGCGACAACAATATGCTGGCCACACGAAACTGGGACAATTTCGACATGCGCATGAACATAATGCAGGGTAATGCTGGCGAAAACGACATAAAAGACGCGATTCGCAGAGTGTATCGCGGATTCTTCCATCCCTTGGCAATCCTGAACCGTATACTCAATACCCGCCATCCAATAGATGACCTGAAGTTCTACCTGCGGGGGTTCCGCTCAATCCTCGGCCATCTGCGCGATTTCAGTTAGAGCGTTTTAATGAATGCGGAATCAAGCGGGCTTGCCAGATGCGGCAATGGGCATATAATAAAGGTGGACACAAAGCCAATCCCGACGGATTTGATCGAGGAGACCCGGGCACTCTTGCCAGCCTGATAGATGAATGGTTCCGTTGGTTAGAGGAAAGGAATTACTCACCACATGGAAACGAATCACGCAAATGGGCATTGCGAACTTTTTTACATTGGACGCAGGAACAAGGTCTGCGGCACCCTGAACAAATTCAGCGGAATATCCTGGAGAGTTATCAAAGCTGGTTGTACCTGTACAGAAAAGAGGACGGCCAGCCACTGAGTGTATGGACACAATGTTCACGCCTGAACGCAATACAGCGCTTTTTTGCCTGGCTATGCAAAAAGAAAATATTGTCCGCAAACCCCGCAGCAGACCTGGAACTCCCCCGCCCTTTGCATCGATCCCTGCCCAAAGCATTAACAATAGAAGAAGTTAATATGGTACTAAACATACCGGACATCACCGATCCACTTGGAATCCGGGATCGTGCCATTCTTGAGACGTTTTATGCCACAGGCATCCGGCGCAGAGAATTGATACAGCTGGAGCTGGAAGACCTGGACCATGAACGAGGTATACTGTTAATACGTCGTGGCAAAGGAGGCAAAGATCGAGTTGTACCTCTGGGAGAAAGCGCCTTGCACTGGATCTTGAGATATCTCGAAAAAACAAGGCCTGTCCTGGACTTTAACATGAATCAGCGTACCCTATTTCTTACTGGTTACGGTGAACGTTTCAGCCCTGGATATATCGGGACACTCGTACGCGAGACGCTTCGAAAGGCCAGGATATTCCGTGAGGGAAGTTGTCATCTATTCCGTCACAGTTGTGCAACGCACATGCTTGAAAATGGCGCGGATATTCGATACATTCAGCAACTACTTGGACACGCATATTTGAACACCACGCAAATCTATACTGAGGTTGATATCAGGCAATTGCACGAAGTTCATTCGCGCA
>MHBM01000274.1 GCA_001804885.1 Lentisphaerae bacterium RIFOXYA12_FULL_48_11 | reverse complement strand
CCCGGAAACTATGTATCCAAGCTTGTTCAGGATTTTGAATACAGTACGATGCGGACAGCCCGGACACAGTGCCGGAGGACGCGGAGGTATCTTAAAAGTGGAATAAAACGGCGCTGGCGCAGTTTCAGGGATGAGCGCATCTCTGATTTTACCAGGTGACAGTTCGCCGATATTTGGAAAGTATTTCTTTCCTTCGGTTTTAATTCCCCATGCCCTGATCTGGTCTTCAAAAAACGGATCCAGTTCTTCCACAATAATCAGACGCTCAACCTGTGTGCTGAATTCACGGATGAGTTTCTCGGGAATAGGGTGCACGAGGCCAAGCTTAAGAATCGGGGCTTCCGGAAATATTTCCCGGATGTATTGATAACAGATACCGGCAGTTATGAAACCCATTGAGCCTTTGCCGCGCTCAATGCGGTTAATCTCCAGCGTTTCGGCAAAGACGGCGATTTCCGCCATCCGCCGCTCCAGGTCAACATGTCGCGGACCGGCATGATGCGGGATCATGACATATTTGGTACGATTACGTTCAAAACCACCGGATAAACGTGATTCTTTGACAGGCTCTGCCAGACTGACCGCACTGCTCGAATGGGCTATTCTTGTGGTAGTTCGAAGCATTACCGGAATATCAAATCGCTCGCTCAATTCAAAAGCGAGTTTTGTGAATTCTTTTGCTTCCATGGAGTCAGACGGCTCCAGCATGGGCACTTTGGCAGCCCTGGCATAATGACGGTTGTCCTGTTCGTCCTGGGAGGAATGCAGCGCCGGATCATCGGCACTTACAACAATAAGCCCTGCCTTGACGCCGGTATATGCCGAGGTGAAAAGTATATCTGCGGCAACATTAATACCCACGTGCTTCATCGTGATCAGCGATCTTGCTCCCGCAAGTGCTGCCCCTACCCCTACTTCAAGTGCTACTTTCTCATTCACCGACCATTCGGTATAAACGTTGGGATAGGAGACAAGAGCTTCCAGGATTTCGGTAGAAGGCGTGCCCGGATAACCAGCACCCACTCGTACACCAGCCTCATAGGCCCCACGGGCAATCGCTTCGTTGCCAGACATTAGTATGGAATTATTTCTATCCACTCCGAAATCCTTGTATAGAAAGCGTTAAAAATATAACGAATTCCTTTAGAGGAATCAACGTCTCATTTCATGGCTTGTTATAAATAATACAGGGACGTTGATGATATCGTACTCTACAGCATGAATTATTCTTTAATGGGGATGTCTGCCAGTCGGACCAAATCAGAACTGGGGATTGGTGTTGACTGGTATGTCGATGTTAACCCTGTTAATTGCAGGAAGATGTATGTGGTCACCGCGCATAACGGCATTGGGTACATTGGCAAACACGTATGACACCTGGAAGCCACCGTTCGGCAGGTACACATAAGTTTTGCTCCGGGCCGGCATTTCGATGTGCAGTCCCTTTTCTTCGCACCGTATCATGATTAGAACAGGGAAGCTGTTTGGATTGCGAATACAAACCTCGTTCGATCCCTTGAGTTCTTTTATGTAAGGAGATATCCGTACAAGTGCAAATGATCCGGCTTTGGAGGCTGTTTTTATATCCGGCGATGTTGTGAATACCTGGGTGAGGTTGTCGAAAGAAGCCGACGAAACAGCAATTTTCGGCTGTTGATGGACGGGCTGGACCGTTTCCTGTCTGTATGTGGCAACACAACCGGCGCAGAACAGTGTTAAAACAAAAACCCATTGCGATACTTGCATATATTTCTTCATTTGGATCCTTTCAAGATTTATGCCATGGATAACACTGAGCTGTCTGCCACGTTCCGGCCAGTACTTTATTGTATTATTTATGCTGCCTGGTATTGGTTTCACAAATACGTTTCCAGACCAAGTCAACAATCGATTCATCGAATCCCAGGCTTTTACCGAGAAACAATTTGATACCCGGATTTTGTTTGAGTCCTTCCTTTATGAGATCGGTAATGGTATGTTTGATATGGAAACCGTCATGCAGAAAATAAGGTGATACGATAATCTTTCTGGCACCCGCGCAAACACACTTTGTAAGAATCTCCGGGAAGTAGGGCGGATTCAGTGACATGTAACATGGCTCTACAATCCGGCAACTGTATTGCTGCTTTAACCGTCTGGCGATTTTTTCCATGTTTTTCGCCGCATCGGGCTTCTTGCTGCCGTGCCCGATGAGGATCACGGCATCGAAAGACTGGTTTTCCGGCCTGATTTTCTTAACCATATTTATCCCTCGGCTGTCTCCCTTTGAGTTCGTGACAAGGATATGACAAGTTGTATGCAGTCTTCCAGTTATTTTACTTCATCGATTCTTATTCGTGCGTAGCGGATGGCATTTCCCATTTCCCCCAGCACATCCAGGAATACAGATGGCTTTGAGCCTCCTCTCACGTTGGCGGTGAAGAAACCCTCCATTGGCCGCTTGAGCGGGATAACCATGGCTGGTCCCAATGTCCCATCGGCAGCAATTTCGACAAGTCTGTTCTCGTAGAGTGGCTGACCTGTGGCATTATTCCCATGAACCTGGAAGAATACCAGCAGCCTTCCGTCAGGCATGATGTGAAACCGCCCGCGCCCTGGTACCTCGGCAACTTTTTGTCCTTCCCGCCAGTAAAGAACCGGCTTCCGCATCACAACCTCTCCATCACGGATTGTTGCATAGTTGAGAGCGATACTCTGTTTTTCATCGGGGAAGAATCTTTTCCGGATACTTTCATTCAAGGCGCGCTCGGTCCACAGGACATGAACTTGGCCATCAGGTCCGACCCATAGGTCACACGGAGTTATCCACCCGCAGGTTTTGTCGCAACTGGCTATTTCAACCCACTTGTGGAATTTACCGGTGGAGATATTGTCACTCCAGGTATAGAAAAGCCGGCGGAAATCATAATCCCAGTCGCGGCCTGACAACTGCTTTTTGTAATCGCGCCATTTCTTATACGGTTCAATAATGTCGGACACCCCACAGAAATGAACAGCGCGATTTTTGAGCTGAACAACCGGATAACAGAGGCGGACAGGTTGCGGCTTGTCATACTCCCCACCCCATGGGAATTCAAGTTCACCCTGCGTACTCCACTGGCCATTACTTTCACAGAAAGTCCAGTACGTTTTATCGTAGGCGGTCGAATAGAACAGCACCATCTCCTGCCTGTCACCGTCAACCACGAAGCTCCGGTACGTATGCGCGTGAAAACGGATCTCGCTGTTCCATTTTGGAATGTGTGTCTTGAAAGTTTCCAGTTTGCCTGATGCCGGGAATTCCAGTACCTGTGGTTGCGCCCGTCCATCCTTCTCTTTCGGACCACAGGAATTGGGATTAACCGAAAGTAAAAGCCGGCCATCCTGAAAACATGCAAGCGGGCATGGTTCACGTTCCCGCATATCATGGTTGATGGAACTTTGTTTCCAGCCGGAATCAAAACCCTCGAACAGCATCCAGGATACATTGTTCAACGGTATGCGATCAGGCAGTGTCCGGATCCCGCTGGCAAAAACTTTCTGTCCCACACGGACAATACACGTGTTACCGAAGCACCACGTCGGGCCGGACCCGTTATCGGCCGGCTTGTAGGTATACACTTCCTGTTCGATCTCCACGACCGGCTTGAGTACGGGTGCGGATCCCGCCGCATTTACAAACGATGCAACAGCCAGAATACAAATTGTCCTGGCAATGATCTGCATCTCGACCCCTCCGATTTCAACTGTTTACCGGGACTAATTCCGGAAAAGTACATCCGGCGCTTCAGTCCAGTTTTGCTGTGAAAATTATGTCTGCATCGAGGCAAAAATCAAATTGTTTCAGCGGGAACCAGGTTCGGACTGCAACCTGAACTTTCTAACCAGCGTTTTCTTTGCCTGACTGTTTACAGCTTCCAATCTGATTGTCCCATCTTTGGACGGTGACATCTGTACCAGGAACAACCCATCTTCTGCGACAGATACCTTGCGCCCGTTAATATTGAGTACTGTGCCAGGTTCCGCCCAGCCGTGGACATCAACAAAACAGTCGTTCCCAACGGCCGAGCATTCCAAAGGATTGGTCTGGAGAATTACGCGGGGTGATATATCCATTGCGACAGTTTCTTCGATTGCCTGCCGCCTTGCCGCGTACAGCACCTCCGGGTCACGCGTGTAGTCGCTGCATGTCCGAATTACCTGCAAAGCTATTTCCTTTCCGCGCCGTGCGGGTTCAATCATGGCGGCCATGCGGGGGCTGAGCGTTGCCTTGATTGCGGTAATTTTCTGCTCAAGGAGCCAGAGGCATTCGTAGTCCTGAAGTCCATTGCGCATCTGCTCCCAGCGGAGCGAGTTCAACAGTCCGCCCTGCTTCGGATAGACATGCCAGCCATCGCCGCGGTGTTTACCCGGGTCATTCACCGGATCATCTGTCCAGGCATTCAATCCCCAGTGCAGGTAACCTTTCATACCATAACGGTAATTCAACCAGTGCATGAGTCTTGATTCAATCAGAGGAACATCCACCGTTTTGTTCAGCGTCGATCCTTTCTGGAAAATACCGACTGTATAGAACCACAACTCGCTGCCCCTGCGCTGGGCTTCCTGATAGGTTTCCAGCCAGGTTGACAGGTGATCCAGCTTGGGCACCCATACTTCCAGGCGGTCCTGACAGTGGGTTGTTTCAATGGCATCGATTCTTCGCAACTCCGGGGCGTGCTGGTGGATGAAAGCGGAAGCCTCGCGCCAGTCCATGACGTTGTGATTGGAAGGTTCATCGCAAATATGGAAGACAGTTTTTTCCAGCCATTTCTTTTCGCGGAGATGTGCCACAAATTGCGGGAGAAATTGCGGCAGGAACTCTTTGCCCGGCACTTTGATTGTTTTTCCGGTAGCATCATCTTTTATATTGAAATCCCGTAATTTGATCTCACTGCTCGACCAGCCGCCTTCCCCGAAATGTGCAACAAATCCGGTTTCCAGCAGGTCCATCCTCCCTGTGTTCCAGAAAACTTCGGCCCAACGGTCAAATGCTGAAAAATCAAGAGTCAGTTTTCCATCGGCACCCCGGGAAGTCCTGATCAGATCCATGCTTGCCCGGAAAACATTCTGCCGGTGTTCGACCATGTTTTCAGCATAAATAGCAAGCATCCTATTGAAAGCAGCAGTGTCGTCGTTATTGATTCCGTGGTGTTTCTTGAACTGGTGCGTGGAAAACCATTCCGCCACCATCACGTGGCGCTCATCAGGAAGTGTTAGCGGGTAAACAATCAGAATCACAGGAAGCGCTACATTGGAGTCAGCCGAACGGATCGTGATATCACCCCGGTATTCTCCGGGTTTGACATCTCGCGGAATGCGAATAGTCAGATAAACTGCCTTCAGTGATCCTTTTGCGGGTGAACAAAGCTGCTTGTCACTCAGCATATCTGGGAACCGGGCCGGGGCCGGCCTCGTCAGATCGCTTTTTACAAACTTGGGCGTGTTTGTTGCGATGCAAATACTCTCCACAAAATTCCACTGGATGGCATCCGTGCCCAGCGTGGCGGAAGATTCGGTATGTTTGAGCGGCCCGGTGACAACAGTAACGTCTTTGAGATCCTCGTTAGCCCGAATGACACACTGGGCCGAGATGATCTCGTTACCGATCCCGAATATACGGAT
>MHBM01000273.1 GCA_001804885.1 Lentisphaerae bacterium RIFOXYA12_FULL_48_11 | reverse complement strand
GTTGAGATGCTTCTCAACATCAAGAAGCTTTTTACGTGCATCGGCATTGCGTGGATCACCACCGTCTGGAATCATCTCTAGCAATATTCTCAATTCTTTTGCCGATTCTTCCCAATCACCGAGCTTCATGGCACGTTCAACCCTGAAATTCTGATCATTGTACTTATCCTGCATCAGTTTCTTGCAATCGGTGATACTTGCAACAACATCGGGATAAAAGTCAGGTTTCGGATCGACGGTTTCCAGATACGACTCCGACTCGATAAAACTCTTCAGGGCCAGCGCCAGATTGCCATATTTAATTTCACGCTCATCGTGGCATTTCCTCGCCAGCAGATATGCATCCCTGGCCATCTGGACAAGCTTCTCCGGTGATGACTCCATAGCCCAAAGACCAAGTTCATTCTTACCTGCCAGCTCTATTTTCTCCCGTACCACGGCGAAGGCTTCCGGTTCTACCCTGTTGATCACCCTCGATCGATGACTTTTTCTTCCTATCGTGACAGACAGGTCCCATTGCTCAAGCATGTCAGGCTGAACACCCTGATACTCTTCTGACAGGGAAAAGAAGCCACTGTCCGTTATGGCTTTCGCCAGACTTTTCGCATACTCACTGCTCATAGGTTTTTCTTTCCGCGCATGCCGGTCATTTTTGACATCATCAATCTGTACGGAAATAACATTGTTAGTGGCAATCTTCAGGCTGTAACGAAAAACATTCCCTGTAGTAGCCTGCACCTTCTCGTATTCGAGTTCAAGAGTCTGCGCCACAGTTTCAGCAAAAACCGGTCTCTTCTTGGCAGGCTTCTTGTCCGACATAAGCTTGGGAATCCAGACGCCTGCAACTATCGCCGCCATCAATACAGCGGCAATAATTATCAGATTCATTGATGACTTCTTCGAAACACCGCCCAACTTGTCCTTTTCCGATTTCAATCCAAGATCGACGACGGGGACCGTTCCGCCAGCCACGGAACTGACGGCTTCTACAGGTGCAGACTGTGCAACGCCGATTTCATCATTAAGAACCTTGAGGACAGTATCGCCTATTGTAACAGTATCACCAGATCTAATACGTGTTTCTGTTACCGTAGATCCATTAACCACAGTCCCATTGGCACTGCCCAGATCGGTAATCCATAAACCCTCGCCAAGCTTGAAGAAAAGACGACAATGATGGCGTGACAACAGGGGATCTTCGAGGACAATATCATTTTTCGAGGACCTGCCAAGCCTGGCCCCGTCAGCAGGCACGGCGACATTTTTACCCTTGTTCGGCCCCTGTTCAACTATTAAATGTACAATATCAGCCATAACTTAATTTGCGGCATCCTAACAACCGCATACAAAGATTGAAATAAAAAAGTTTCCATGTTCCACTGTAACCATACCACTCTACGGTCTCACCATCCTTAAGGCCCATCATGCTTTTTATTCGCATTTGCGACCGCTGCTGTATGGTGCCGGAGGAGGGAGTCGAACCCTCATACCCTTACGGGCGGTAGATTTTGAGTCTACTGCGTCTGCCATTTCGCCACCCCGGCGTACATCACGAACGTTTCTATATCATTCCTGTGCAAACTCTTCAATTCATTATTCCATATTCGTCGCCCATCGCTGAAGACAAACAGAAGAGTCCAGCCATGATGGAATGATTCTGCACAAAAATCCCGGCTTCATCCCGCTATCCTTAAGCTTAGCCAGAGGAACCCAGATAAACTCGATATAATCCTCACAAGATGATGGCTTTTTGCCGGCAATAAGATTTTTAACTGTCATTTCAAATATCAGGTTGATCTCGCTGTGACGTTTCCCGTTCTGTATAAAACTATTCTCAGCACCTCCGAGGAATCGACCAACCGTGGCAACGCGCCCCATCTCCTCCTTGATTTCCCGTATCAATGCAACCTTCGCAGACTCGCCTGACTCGATATGTCCTCCCGGCAGGTATACATTCATGGCCTCCCTGTTACGGCAAAGAAGGATCTTCCCGCTTTCAACGAACACGCCGCGCGCAATAATTTCTATGTGTTTCTTCATTTTCATCGGAAATGTTTGAGTATTTGATATTGGCCGTTGTTATGTCAAATCTTCTCTCATTGCAAGAACTTCACCCGCGAGAAAGAGTGAACCTGCAATACAAACAGCCCCACCTGCAGCAGCCGCCCATTTTGTCGCTTCCACGATTGCCTCTCTAAGGGTGGACTCTGCAACTAACCAACCCAGCCCTCTACCGGCTGATACAATTTGACCGGCCGCCATGTTTCTTTCACTGTTGACAGGAACCACCCACATTCTTTTAACCATCGAACCAAAAGGTTTTACAAAACCCTGAACATCCTTATCTCCACACATGCCGGTAATCAACCCCACCGGCTTGCCTCGCAAATGGCTGCGGAAAGTATCAGCCAGCACAACTGCTGCTCCTGGATTGTGAGCACCATCAAGAATTACCGGTGGGTCGGTACTCAACACCTGGAAGCGTCCACTCCATCGCGTCTCCTCAATGCCCGCCTTAATCCGGTCTAGCCCTATATTGGTTTTAACAACATCGGCAAGCACTTCCAGCGTCGTAATCACAGTGGCAAGATTCTCCACCTGGTGCCCCCCTGTCAGCGGCAGTTTAATCGTCCCATAAGAAGCATTTACAGTCTCAACATTCACCTTCTGCCCCGACAATTGGCGTGAAACAACCCTTATGGCTGCATTTTCAGCTGCGCTGTAGATTGGCGAATTACGTTCTTTAGCAACGCGACTGATGACATCAAGAGCCTTCTCATCCGTTGCCCCACAGACAACAGATCTACCCGGCTTGATTATTCCGGCCTTCTCAAATGCTATGCTTTCAACATCTTTTCCCAGGTACATCATATGCTCGAGGCTCACACGTGTAACAACCGACACCATGGGCGTTATTACATTTGTTGCATCCAGCCTGCCCCCCATCCCTACTTCCACGACAGCAAGGTTCACTCCCTTTGTCCTGAAATAATCGAAAGCCATCGCGGTTCCACACTCGAAGAAAGTAGGCTCTCTTTTCAACTCGGCGGCAACCTCAGCAGAGACCTGTTCAATGCGATCAATCAGTACAGCAAGTTCAGAATCACCAACAGGTTTACCTCCAACACAGATCCTTTCGTTGAATGATACAAGGTGTGGAGATGTATAAAGCCCGACATTCCCGCCTGCAGACCTGAGAACTGAATCGAGCATGGCACATACGGACCCCTTCCCGTTGGTGCCGGCGACATGGATGCATCCGAACGAACGTTCCGGATTGCCAAGTTTTTTCAGGAGTGCCTCGATAACCTCCAGCCCAGGCTTGATTCCAAACGTCTGCCGTTTATAAAGTTTTTCCAAAGCTTCTTTGTTATGCTTATCACCATTACTCATATTCACCATTCTTCAACCACGGGCAACCGTTAACACAAAAACTCCCGAAGCACCTGCTTCCTTCAGAACCCGGCTCACCTCGTCTACCGTGGCTCCAGTAGTCATCACGTCATCAACAAGGAGAAGAGTCCTGCCATTAATCCATTTTCGATTCAGTGGAGCAAATGCACCGCTGACGTTTTCACGTCGCGCACTGGCATTGAGTTCAGTCTGCGTGGCTGTATACCGCACACGCTCAAGGCAGTTCGGGAGGAAGGGCAACCCATGTTTTCCGGCAAGCCTTGCAGCAAGTAGACGCGCCTGGTTGAATGTTCGCTCCCTTTCTTTTTTCGGATAAAGCGGCACGAAAGTAACAGCATCAAACAATACCCTGGAATAATTAGAGGAAAGACATGCCGAAAGATAAGGAAGAAGATCATCAACCAGATACGTCTGCCTGGAATATTTCAACAACTGGAGCACATCCCTCACCGCGCCACGATAGCGTAAAGCCGACCTCGCCACATCAAAGCCGGGCTTCTTTCTCTGGCAATAAGAACATTGATAGTCATGTTCTATCATACCCTCTGCCGGGTCACCGCAGACAGAACAAAACGGCCTGCCAATAACTTCAAAGCCCGCCATGCAGTCCCAGCAGACATACCCCTGCCCGGCGCCAGTCGCGACTCCGCAAACTGTGCAAGTTCTCGGATAAACGAGATCAAGCAGTGTTGAAAGAAGTTGCATCAACAAGCCCCATTCTAGAGGTATTTACCTATTATGAACTTCAATGCCTTTTTCGCGCCAGATGGAATCATCCCTCGATCGGTTACAATAGCATGCTTCATTGCATCCTCGCACCCGCAATTCTTTTCCGTTCGACCAAGAGTATAAACAAGTTCCCTGATGATTGTCCTGGCAAGTCCTGTATTGGCAGAGAGATTTGCAATCACCATCTCCACGGTAACCGGATGCTTATTCTCGTGCCAGCAGTCATAATCTGTAACCATGGCCATTGCCTGATAGCAAAGCCCTGCCTCACGTGCCAGCTTTGCCTCAGCCAGACTCGTCATACCAATAACATCGAATCCCAGCTTCGCGTTCACCTGCGACTCCGCCCTGGTCGAAAAAGCCGGCCCCTCCATATTGACATAAGTGCCCCCGTTCTGGATCTTCACCTTGCGGCTGCGCGGGAGATTCTTCACTGCCTTGCGCGCACACGCTTCAATAATATTCCTGAATTCTGCACATGTCGGGTGTGAAAACGCAACATGAGCAACAACACCATTCCCAAAAAAAGTGTGCTGCACTGAATTCTTGGTTCGATCGTAATACTGGTCAGGAAGCACTATCGTTCCAGGCGGCAGTTTCGCCTTGAGGCTTCCTACTGCACTGACAGACAACAGCCTTTCCACTCCAAGCATTTTGAACCCCAGGATATTAGCCCTATAATTGATCTCCCCTGGCATTATGCGATGACCACGACCATGCCTGGGTAGAAAAAAAACCTCATGACCGTCCAGTCTGCCACAGGTGAAATAATCAGAAGGTTTCCCAAAAGGCGTCCTGACAACCTTGTTTGAAACATTTGTTAATTCATCCATTTCATACAATCCGCTGCCCCCCAGAATCCCTATTTTCATTTCTTCTCCTGTGTTGTGTATTTCTTAGAATAAAAAGGATATTTTTCGGATGTCGCTCCTGACGGAATGTATTTCCAGCGTTTATACATCCACAGCCACTGTTCAGGCGAAGCCCGAACCGCCTTTTCAATCGCCGCGGTGACAGCCTGTGTGATTTCCACTTCAGCGTCTGCACTCTTCTCGATCTCTATCGGGTCAAAAGCATATGCCACGTAACGCATGCCGCCCTCTTCGGTCCGGCAGAATGCAGGAACAATATCTGAGCCCGACCAGGCCGCCAAGGCATATGCGCCTTTTGATACAGGAACGGGCAAACCAAAGAAATTCACAAACACACCGCCTTCTTCCGGAAGCGTGTTCTGATCCATCAGCAGCGCAGTCCGTCCTCCCTGCTTGAGCAGCTTTATCAGAGTCCTGATCCCACCGCTCCTTTCAGCAATGCCCTGCCCTGTCTGTTTTCTCCAGCGCCTCAGTATCCAGTCAATGAAAGCATTATCCAGGGGTGTGGCAATGGCA
>MHBM01000272.1 GCA_001804885.1 Lentisphaerae bacterium RIFOXYA12_FULL_48_11 | reverse complement strand
CTGTTCGAGGCGCTCACCGGTCTCGATATTCACGGCAACTGCATCGTCTGAAAGTCCAAGCGTTTTCCTGTCCAGTTCGATTTGTATCGTTCCTTCGTGACCATAACTGGAGACAACAATCATAGCCTGTCCCTGGCGTGCAAGGACGAGCGCTTTGGCAGGAACCCCTGCAAGCTTAACCGGTTGGACCTTGTCCCAATAGCGCCAGACACGACAGTCCGACAAACCATAACCGAAATTGGCCAGGATGGCTGTCGTTTGTTCGTGCAGTTTTCCATACCACACACCGCACTTGATCTCGTGTGTGAGCGATACACCAAGCGCACTGCGAATGATGCGTTCGTTACCATGAAACAGATTGTGCCAGACGCTCAGACAGCCGCTCTGAAAACCCGTGCTTTGTGCCAGCAGCAGGCTGGTGTCCTCGTCGAGATTAAGACGTTCCTGGCAATCCTTCCCGCGGTACTCGCCCTGGTCGCGCCATTCGTGATCGAGAATGATCGTGCCGAAAGAGAGTGCCGGAATGATATTGGCGTTGGTCATATGAATAAATACCAATGGGCGGCGGCCCATGTGATGTTGCATCACGGCTGTGCGTTTGGTCAGTTCATGGAATCCGAAAATATTTACCCCGGCGTGAAGGTTGCCTTCATCATCCACGTATCCGGGTCCAAACGGCGAGTAATTCGGAGACAGGAAATAATCGTCGTAATAGATGCCGTCTGCAAAAGTTTCCAGCATTCTCTTGTGATAGTAAAGCACTAGGTTCTGCCAGCTTGGGAGCGGGTCAATAGCGTAGGCGATACCAGAGCTTTCTCCAGGTGAAGAAACTTTGCCATAGGCAGCGAGGCGATATGTTCCGTCCCTGGCACGGATGAAACGTTCTTCGCCCGGCCAGCGCGGATCGGCGATGTCCATTGTGCTCCACTCATCCATGAAAGTTTCCGCTTCTTCACCCCAGTTGATCGCGCGGGCATTGGTGTAGGGAATGACCCAGCCCGTTCGCCCAGTTTCTTTTTGCGAGCCCCATGCACCTTTATCGAAGAAGCGCAACGACCAGTTGATATGATTACGATAAGTGACAATATCCGATTGAAACTCGGGTGCCTGGAATTGTTTCAGCCATGTTTCAGTATAAGCGAAATCTGCTGTACCGCCTTTGCGCAGGCGGGCGAATTCGTCATAAACAGAGAAGTTTTTGAAGGCAGGATAAAACGCGTAGCAAGGGCCCGCCGCTCCCCAGTAGTAACATGCTCCCATGAAACCGAAATTTACCATTTGCTCTGTTTTTGCTACTTGTGAACCTGGGAACCAACGCCTGAAGTTCAACGGCGTTTCAGGCATTGGCTTGGCAGGTGTGGCCATCAGGCCGAATGTTATCGTACGTGCACGTGACAGGACTGCCGGACGCGTGAAAAAGTTGATAACCAATGATGTAGTCTCACCCTGCCGTCTGATTTCAAGGACCGGTTGCATTGGATCAACACTCCAGTCGCGGTCATTTTCCGCGAACCAGCAGATTCCCCGTTCTGTTCCGCCAAGCCATATATAAGGAACAAACGGGGCTGGTAATTTGTGTCGTCCTACAAAGCGGGAGTCCCATACTTTACCATTGGTATCAGGATTGCCCGTCTCGGTGTAAAGTACTTCGCGCATCTTGCCGCTGTAATCCCAGAGTCTGTTCTTACCGTTCGGAATCAGGCCGGCATAATGGAAACGCAGGAGATCGGTCACCGGGTGCATAAGCCATGTCTCGCTTGTCTTCATTGGGATTACAAGGCGCATAGCGTCCACTCGTTCCGGAGAAGACTCAATGTGGAGAGTGATCTTTGCCATGCCGTCGTAATCGAATTGAAACCTGGTCTGTCCTTTCACCGAACCTGCGGACCATGCTGCGTTGCCCTGTACGCGGTCCGGCGCCTTTTCTGTGAAGGTCACTGCTTTGCCGCTGGCCTTATGAACCTTACCTGCTGATTCAATCTCAAGTCTCATTGGAGCTGCCAGCAGGGGAGCATCTTGACTGGTAACCTGTTTCCATAGGCCGTTTCCATCTAGCTCATGCGTGCGGAGCACGCAGGCGACGCTTTTCCGCCTTTTGTCTACCACCAATGGAGTGAACGGTGGAATGACGGTCCGCTCGCGACCCAGCTCCATGTTTTCCCACGGGAACCTTTTGCGTGTGAAGGTTCGCCTGATTTCCTGATGTGTTCCATCAATCGCGGCAAGTACCATCGTAAGTTCGTAGATAGCATCGTCCAGCGAAGGCACGGAAACTGTTTCACCCGCGGCGGGCATGGGCAGCTTGCCGCCGTATTGCGCCAGCTTTTGTGTCGTTCCTTTTCGTGTAAGGACTACATTCCAACTCGAGAACTTTGATGCAGGTTGCAACAAAAGCAGACGCATCTGATTAGAAGAAGGAAAATAACTGAATCGAAGCTCGACACCATCCGCTTCCTTGAGGATATCACCGGGTTTGGTGATTACACCGGTTGGTGCACGACCCGGATCCGTTTCCTGCGCGACAACATAACTTGCGATTAGGAGAAGTACTAATGTCACGGCAGACATAACAGCATTTCGCCCCATGATCATATTCCTTTTCACCGAATTTGAAGATTAACAATTAAAACGTTTTTCTGACTCCCTTGGAGTTCCACGAAGTCAGCGAAACCACCGGCTGGCACCCGGTCAACTCGGCAATATTGCGCCACATGATTTCCACCTGGAGCTCTCTTGTCTCGCCGGGTGCGAGCCAGAAGAAATTATCGTTGGCGTAAAATACCCGCTTTGCTCCTTCAACATCCACCCTGGTCATGAAAGCCGGCTTTGGTCCTTTGTTACTGACTTGAACGGTCAGCTGGCAATGGTCGCGATCCAACAATTTCTGTTTCAATATTGCGAGATCAAGAGAAGTTGGTTGCATTGCTGTCTGTGGTTTCAACCAGGGTCCTTTTTCCAGGGTCAGCGTTGGCTGTGGAGATTGCCGGTATTTATCGCGGAATGCCGGATCATTCATCTTAGACAGACAACGCGGCCAGTAGACCGAGCGTGAAACCAGGTCCTGGTTTGGTCGCCGCAGTTCGCACACGATGAAGAAGAACTTGTCCTCAAAATTCTCCGGCAGCTTAAAGCTGCCGAACTCAAGGTTGGTAACGGAGGGCCCGGGCTTCAGGTTTATTTTCTGTGTTTTCTTCCAGACCGACGTCATCTCGGGATCGAAAATCTCGACGCTAGCCAGCAGTTTCTTCATGCCCTCCGCGTCAGCGTGCGTTACATGAACTGAAAGAGGAATCTCTTCATTCCTGGCCCAAATCAGGTGCGGTAGTTTTACAAGTACATGAGTTGGTTCGTATGTCCTCTTTAGAAAATAATAGGGCGCAGTCGGATGACCAAGCCCATCCACGAGCATTATTGCAATTACCGGCCACGGACGCTTGAAAACCCACGGCATCAGGCCTGCAGTCCGGGGATAGTTTGCCTGAACCTGGTCCGAAAGGATCTGGTAGAATTCACCCGCTCCAATCTGCGTTGCCTCGGAAAGCGACTCAAGCATTGGGGCGCTCATGTCGTCGATATGCGATGCCCGGCTGAGCATACGAGGCACACGGGCTGGATTGTATTCCACAAAATGATGCATCAGTTCCGGGTGTTCAGGAGGGAATGTTTTTTGCGTCATGCCCGTTAATGGTTTGTTCAGCTCCGCCGGATCGACCAGTTCACGAATTGATGATGCATCCGGGATGCTGTGCATGCCAGTTTCTGAAATAAACGGTACCAATGGGAACAACTGCCCGTACCAGGTTGGATCCATATCGGGATAACCATGGATGCTGCCGGCATCGGGGCTTGTGCGCCGAAGCGGACGCGTATTATCGAAGTCGGCAAGGCATCGCTCGATGATGCCGATGGTCGCCGTATTGCCAAGCGAGTAGGGATTGAATTCGTTTCCACCGCACCAAAGTGCGAGCGAAGGATGGTTTCGCAGCCGGAAGATTGTCTGCATCACCTGCGGTTCCCAGACATCAAGCGGCCACTCGGGCGTATCGCGGTTACCGATGGGAAAATCCTGCCAGACCATCAGGCCGAGCTCATTACATGTTTCATAAAATTCTTCTGTTTCAATCAACCCGCCGCCCCAGACGCGGATGAGCTGGATGCCTGCTGCTTTTGCCGCGCCGAGCAACCATCTGTATCGCTCCCGCGGCAGATCGAGCAGGATGTCTGCCGGCATCCAGTTGATTCCTTTGACAAAGAACTGCCGGCCATTGACGACAAACTGCCAGTCTGCCCAGCGATCACCCATTCGTGGTCCCGGTGTGGGTATGGTACGGATAGTGCGGATACCGTAATCAAACTCGATCACATCGATGACAGTATCATTAACGAGCAGCGACATTTTTACCCGGTACAGATCGGATTGACCAAGTCCGTTGGGCCACCAGAGCTTTGGTTTTGGGACAATCAATTCCTGCTTGATGAAATTACGGCCGGTGGAGAGCTGGAGATGCAGAGTACTGTCAAAAGTCTTTCCGTTATTACTTTTGCTGCACAACTGAATGTGCATTGCATATTTCTCTTCGGCCTGTTGTGGGGGCTTCCAGCCATGCGAGGCATCTGTCAACTGGGTATTCTTCCAGGGATGCAGCAGGAACTGCAGTGAATGGGCGTTGACAAACACTTCTGCCTGGAGCGTAAGCTTTGCCTCTTTTTCGGAAGCTTCCTTCGTGATGAGGAAAGGCCTTTCCATGTGATCATGCGATACGATTTCAATAGATGCGTTTCGCCACATACCGAGCGGGAAAAACATTTCCGCGCCAAGTCCACCGGAAAGCACCCATGGTTTCACCACTGTACCGTTTGGACCCCATGGCTTGAATGAGGATTTTGTCCCGTAGTTGCCTGCCTTCACTTCAACGATGATCTCATTCTTTCCACCAAATTTCGCGTTCTTGCTTACCTCAATCTGGGGACCACCAAACATACCTTCGTGGCGGCCCGGCAATATTCCATTGAACCAGATGCGTGAAAAATAGTCGATTCCCTCGAAGCACAGGAAAACGTATTTGCCGTCCTGTTGTGCCGGCAGATCAACGGTGCGGCGGTAATACCAGACCTTCTCGTCCACCCAGGCATATTGTTTCGAATTCAGACGTTCATATGGATGGGGGAACTTGCCCGAGTGGTAGAGCGCCATTTGAACAGTATCCGGGACCTTTGTTGAAAACCAGTTGGTTACAGTATTCAGTTCGGAAACAGCGGCGATCTCTCCATCGCACCATCCAAGTTGCCAGCCATCGGCAAGTTCGATGTGACTTGATCCTGTCCGCGGTGTGATTCGATATGGATTCCAAAGCGCGTCCTGAGGCGGAACCGCTGCAGGTTTTGGAGCGGCAGACCCGGCGGTGAATGCAAGCGATACCGGGAAGATACAAAGGATGACAAGAAGGATTTTTTTCATAAAGGACTCCCTGCGAGTTATACTGGGACTGGTCGTTGTGTATGATTCAATCGAAAGCTGCGACGTATGTCAAGGCGGGTCCTGAAGTCAATATGATCTGATGCTGACAGCAGGGAGTAAATCATATTTGTGGGTGGAAGAGGAAGCAGTTGGTATTTCGCGGATAAGCCGGTTCATCGCGAGGATTCACCACGAGCGGCCTCGATCTATTTCG
>MHBM01000271.1:5315-5640 GCA_001804885.1 Lentisphaerae bacterium RIFOXYA12_FULL_48_11 | reverse complement strand
TCTTCGTCATATTCCACCAACTCAGCACTTGGGCCAGTGATCCTCAATCTTCGATCACTGACAACTACTCTATTTGCTATCTTCTCCAGTGTTTTCTCAGTGGCCGCCACATATCTTTGATAGATCTTCCCGCGCGGACTGGATGCCCGATCAACCAAAGACGGAATGACTTTGTTAAGCTCAATCTGCGCTGCTTTTGCCAAACCTCGAATTTCGGCCAGTGGATGGGCAAAGCATTTGGTCAGCATATACTCCAATGATTGCCCGACTCCGAAAAACCCGACATTGGTTAAAGTTGCCGCCGGCAAATATACCCGCAAAACAT
>MHBM01000271.1:3888-5239 GCA_001804885.1 Lentisphaerae bacterium RIFOXYA12_FULL_48_11 | reverse complement strand
ATATTTCTTTTATGCACCGGCTACGTGCTCTGGGGGCTCTTATGGGCCGGAATAAAGCTCTTTAAAAAGAAAAAAACTGCAAACAAGCAATAGGAGAAAATATGACAGACAAAATAATTATTTTTGATACCACTCTGCGCGACGGCGAACAGGTTCCGGGCGCTTCGCTTACAAGGGTTGAGAAACTTGAAATAGCAAAACAGCTTGAGAGGCTGAATGTGGATGTAATAGAAGCGGGTTTCCCCATTTCTTCTCCGGGGGACCTGGAATCCGTGAAAGAAATAGCCAAGGCCGTAAGGAAACCCGTGATCGCGGGGCTTTGCAGGGCAGTTAAGAAAGATATTGACGCCTGCAGGGACGCTCTGAAGCCGGCAAAGAGGCCGAGGATACATACTTTCATCGGAACTTCCGATATACATGTAAAGTTCATCACGAACACCACAAGGGAAGAAGTCCTCCGAAGATCTATTGAAGCTGTTAAACTTGCAAGGAACTATTGCGATGATGTTGAATATTCGGCTATGGATGCTGCAAGAACTGATTTTGATTATCTCTGCAAGATAACCGAAGAGGTGATTAAAGCCGGTGCCACGACCGTCAACATCCCTGATTCAGTGGGCTACTCCGAGCCGGATGAATACGGCGAGATGATACGGAAACTTATGAGCCGTGTTCCGAATGTCAACAAAGCCGTTATAGCCGTGCATTGCCACAATGACCTTGGACTGGCCACCGCAAATTCTCTGGCAGCAATAAAGGCCGGCGCGAGACAGATAGAGTGTACGATAAACGGGCTCGGAGAGCGCGCCGGAAATGCCGCGCTTGAAGAGATAGTTATGGCGCTTAAAGTCCGCAAGGATATCTACAATATAGACACGAATATTAACACCGAGGAGATTTACAGAACCTCCAAAATGGTTACCCGTTATACCGGGATACCGGTACAGGTGAATAAAGCCATTGTCGGACAGAACGCTTTTGCGCATGCTTCCGGTATTCATCAGGACGCGATACTTAAGAAAGAGTCCACCTTCGGAATTATGACTCCAAAGAGTATCGGTATTGTGGGACACGAGATAGTGCTGACCTCGCGTTCAGGAAAACACGCATTGAAGCACCGCCTTGAGGAGCTTGGGTTCAAGTTCTCAGATGCAGAGATCATAAACCTGTATGTGAAATTCCTGGAAATAGCCGATAAAAAGAAAGAGGTTTTTGACGAAGACCTGATGACACTTATGGAGGCCGCAGGCCAAAAGGGCACCGAAGCGCTTTATCAGCTTGAATATATTTATATCGCTACCGGCAATAAACTTGTCCCGACGGCGACGGTAGTGATCAATATGGCCGGAAA
>MHBM01000271.1:2330-3719 GCA_001804885.1 Lentisphaerae bacterium RIFOXYA12_FULL_48_11 | reverse complement strand
ATTGAAGTGAACGGCAGGGGCATCTCCACGGATATTATTGAAGCCAGCGCGAAGGCGTATTTAGATGCGTTGGGGAAAATAGCAAGGGCAAGGAAGGTTAAAATCTAAGAGCGTCTAAAAGTCCATAAAGTCCATCAAGTCTATAAGGTCGGAACAAAGACCTTATGGACCTTAAAGACCTTACAGACCTTAAGACTCGAAGGAGTTATTTATGGGGATGACGATAACTGAAAAAATACTGGCGGCTCATGCCGGAAAAAAGATCGTACGGCCGGGGGATCTGATCTGGTGCAAGCTGGATATAGTGTTGGGGAACGATATAACGGCCCCGATAGCGATAAAGGAATTTAAGGCTGCGGGAGCAAAGAAAGTATTCGACAAGGACAGGGTCTGTCTTATTCCTGACCATTTCACGCCGAATAAGGACATTAAGTCTGCTGAGCAGGCTCAGATGCTCCGTATTTTCTCAAAAGAGCAGAAAATATCCAACTATTTTGAGGTAGGGCAGATGGGAGTGGAACACGCATTGCTCCCCGAAAAGGGCATTGTGACTGCAGGAGACGCTATTATAGGGGCGGATTCACATACCTGCACTTACGGCGCATTGGGCGCTTTCTCCACGGGAGTGGGAAGTACGGATCTTGCGGCCGCGATGATCGGAGGGAAGACCTGGCTTAAGGTTCCCGAGGCGATGAAGTTTGTCTTTACGGGCAAGCTTTCAAAATGGGTTACCGGCAAGGACCTTATCCTGCACCTAATCGGAGATATAGGTGTTGATGGCGCGCTCTATCGTTCTATGGAGTTCTGCGGAGACACAATAGAATCGCTTTCCATGGAAGGACGCCTTTCGATGTGCAATATGGCAATAGAGGCCGGAGGCAAGAACGGCATCATTGCTCCGGACAAGATAACGAAGGAGTTCCTCAAAGGCAGATCACAGAGGAAGCCCGCATTTTACCAGAGCGATAAGGATGCGAAATATATTGACGTAAGGGAGTATAACGCGGCAAAGATAGAGCCAACGGTATCCTTTCCGCATCTGCCCAGCAACGCTAAGCCCATCAGCAAAGTGGGTAACGTAAAGATCGACCAGGTCGTGGTCGGTTCCTGCACCAACGGCAGGATCGAAGATATGCGCCTGGCTGCAAAGATCATCAAGGGAAAGAAAGTGCATCCCGACGTAAGGATGCTGGTAATTCCTGCGACGCAAAAAGTCTTTATGGATATGATACACGAAGGGCTGACCGAGATATTCGTGAACGCTGGCGCGGCAGTTTCCACTCCGACCTGTGGTCCCTGCCTCGGCGGGCATATGGGCATACTTGCGGCGGGAGAGAGAGCCGTGGCGACTACGAACAGGAATTTTGTCGGCAGGATGGGCGATCCGAA
>MHBM01000271.1:1567-2265 GCA_001804885.1 Lentisphaerae bacterium RIFOXYA12_FULL_48_11 | reverse complement strand
GTCCTGACCAGTTGTAATAGAGTGCTTTTAATCGCTGTAATCGTGCTGTCAAATCACCGTAATCGCACGAAATGCATTAGAACTTAATCGGAGGTAATTTATGAAATTTACCGGAAAAGTTTGGAAATTCAGGGATGATGTTAATACGGACGAGATCATACCCGCAAGGTATATGAACACCTCAGACCCGAAAGAACTTGCAAAGCATACTATGGAAGACATTGATAAGGATTTCATGAAGAAGATGACTCCCGGCGACATTATAGTCGGCGGGAAGAACTTCGGCTGCGGGTCCTCCAGGGAGCATGCCCCTATATGCCTTAAAGAGGCTAAGGTTGCCTGTGTTATTGCGAAGAGCTTTGCCAGGATATTTTACAGGAACTCCTTCAATATGGGCTTCTCCATCATAGAGAGCGTGGAAGCGGCTGAAGATATCAAAGAAGGAGATACGATAGAGATTGATCTTGCTGCAGGAGAGATCAGGAACAAGACCACCGGCAAGGTTTACAAAGTAGCTCCGTATCCTAAGTTCATGCAGGAGCTCATAAACGCAGGCGGGCTTATGAATTATGTGAAGAAGAACGCCTAACCGGAACTAATACCACGAAACAAATACCGGAGGAAACTTGAAGAAATCGTGGAAGTGGCTTGTTCCTGTTATGCTGAATAAGGATGAAGAAAGTTACAAGGAATACCTG
>MHBM01000271.1:0-1494 GCA_001804885.1 Lentisphaerae bacterium RIFOXYA12_FULL_48_11 | reverse complement strand
CCGCAGAAAACACAATAGAATACTCCGAGAAAATCCGAAAAAAACGCGATTACCTTGAAGCCAACGGAATAGATGCGGGATGCTGGATGGGCAGGACCATCGGACATTCTGCCGCATTCTCTTCTACCGGAAGAAAAGAAAAACCTCTCTTTCAGGAACTTGTCGGGCCGGAAGGCCTGACCGTAACAGGCTGCTACTGTCCCCTCGATAAAGGTTTCAAAAAATATCTTGCCCTGGCTTTTAAGAGCGTGGCTATGTCCGGTACAAAATTCATTCTTATCGACGATGATTTTAGGCTGCATGGGCATGGCGGTACCGGGAGACTCGGATGCTTTTGCCCCCTGCACATAAAAGAATTTAATAGGCGCACAGGTCTGAAAAAGTCGCGGGCTCAGATAGTAAAGAAAGTTCTCTGCGGGAAACCAAATGCGCTTAGGAATAAGTGGCTTGATCTTGCAGGGGAGTCTTTGATAAAAATTGCCGGGACCATTGAAAGGTCTGTGCATTCGGTAAATAAGGATATCAGGATCGGGCAGTGCGCCTGTCCTTCTCATTGGACTGCTGAGGGACTTGAAATGATAGAGCTGCTTAAAGCCGAGGCCGGCGGGAATAAGCCTTTTGTACGGATCCTGGGGGCTCCTTACTGGGCAAAAGACCCGGGCTCAATAGCAGGCATTTTGGAGTACAACAGGCTGCAGTACGGCTGGATAAACAAAAACAACGTTGAAGTTGTAACGGAAGGGGATACTTTTCCGCATACAAGGTTCTATTGTTCCGCAAAGATGCTTCATTCCTATTCTCAATTTATACTTGCTTCAGGTATGCCGGGGATTCTAAATTACTCGTTCGTCTATTTTCCAAAACCTGACCACGAAAAAGCCTATAATGAAATATCAGTAAAAAATATAAACAACTATAAGGCTATCAGAAAATTTTTCCCGCAGGCAAGCAAAGACCTGGGATTAAATGTTATACTAAAACAGAATTCAGCAAGAGAATTTGTTGCTTCTGAGGATTTGAGTCGGGCAGTGAGTGAATGGATGGGCGAATTTATTCCTTCGATAATTGGCCTTATATCCAGACTTGGATTGCCTCTGAAATACAATGAAAAAACGGGTCCTACCTTAATTAGCGGCATGAATGCTTTCGGGCTAAAAACAAAAGAACTTAATGCCCTTCTTGATCAGGGTGTTGTTCTTGATGCGGTTGCCGCCGAAATGCTGTTAGCTAAGGGGATAGATATTGGCCTTAGATCAATACAACAAGCTCCTCTAAACCCCGTAAATGAACATTTTGGGAACAGCAGTATGAATGGGAAGTATGGCGGAGAAAAAATATGGCTTTTGAATTATGAAAACGCCTATTGGAAATGCGAGCCAAAGTCAAACGCTACTATTCTAAGCAGGTTTATTGATGACAAAGGGAATGAGTTATATCCCGGCACCGTATTATATGAAAATTCTAAAGGACAAAGATTCTGTATTTTGCCGTATA
>MHBM01000270.1 GCA_001804885.1 Lentisphaerae bacterium RIFOXYA12_FULL_48_11 | reverse complement strand
CTTATTAAAATCGATTCTTATGCTTTGGAAAATTCGATTATTGATATTCAGGCCATTGAAAAAATAGGTTTTGTAAAAGAAGGCCTCCTCCGGGAACATATTTTCAAAAACAACCAATATGTAGATGTGTTTATTTTTGCATTATTCAATGAGGTATAGGACATGATCAAAGGAAGAACTGTTAACTTAAGGAAGATTTCAGTTTCAGTAGATATGCCCAAAATATTTGAATGGTATCAGGATAAAGAATTAATGAAATATTATGATGAACTTCCTGTCGGCGCGTATTTTGAAATAGAGCATATTCTGCGGCAAAACATGACCGCAAATGATCGAATCGATTTTATTATTGAAACCAAGAAAAAAGAACAAATTGGGCGACTATATTTAAACAGGATTAATTGGGCAGACAGAAACCTTGAAATACATACTATGATTGGCGAAAAAAACAAAAGAAATTATTTTTTCGGAGCTGAAGCCGCTTTTTTGGCACTTCTATATTCATTTCATCAGCTTGGAATGCACAAAGTCTATGGCCGCCTATTGGAGTATGCCAATGAAGCGGAATCTCTGCAAAAAGAATTGGGTTTCACGAAAGAAGCTGTTTTGAAAAAGAGGTATTTCCAGAAAGGTCAATATCAGGACGCTGTATTATATGGATTGCTGGACAGAGAATTTGAAGCCTTTTTAGGATCTCCTAAAGGACAGAAATATTTAGCTGCATCACAGGGATATTTTCAAAATGGGAATGTGGAGTATGCATAATTAGAGATGGCTAAAAACAAATATCTTAAAGAGGATAAAAAAATTGGGTTTCCCAGTCTGTTAAACCAGAAAATGGTTTTGTCTAGAAATTTGATTTTTTCTAAAACTAATGAATCTGAAGACTTGCTGATTAACAGGCTCTCATTAAGAGCACTTAAGCCTTCTGATAATCTTTTAACCTTTTTAAGACACTTTAAAGAGAAACCGATTCTTTTATCCTCTTTAATGCCAGGATATGAAGCCGTTGATCTGATTCAATATGCGACTGAATTGTTAAAAAGAAATTTCCTTATTCCCGAAAGCATGAATGAAGATTACGAATGGCTTATAAACAGATTGGATATGAATATCACCAAACAATTTGAAACAAGACATTTTATTACCTTATATTCGGTAAGTCATGATTATCTAACAAGAAATTTTTCCGATTTTATGGAAAAGGTATTTTCTTTTTTATCAAAAAAAAACGATTGGCTCCCTCGCCATAAAATAATCATTTACATTTGCAAGGACCGTAGCGAGTTTAAGGATTACTGGGGGGAAAACTCCCTTCCTGCCTGGCCTGATGCATTTGTTTTCAGCAGCAATCTAATGATTATCGATCCACAAAAAATCAAGCACAATGATAATAATAACAGTCTGCTTCAAGGGATGGCCCATGAACTATGCCATATATTCATTAACCAGATGGGATATCACCTCCCCATCTGGGCAGAAGAAGGGCTGTGCGAATATTTAAGCAAATCAAATTCAAAAATAATGTTGCGGGCTGTTTGCGGGCACAAAAAAATTTATGGATTAAAAGAGATAGAATTGTTTGCAAAACAAAGCCTGCTTGATCTGGATGATTCACGAGTAAAAGAAAATATTTGCTACAGGCAATCCCATAGTTTTATTTCTTATCTTATTGACCTGAAAGGCGAGAAGCATTTTTTCGAATGTGTTAAATCCACAGGATTGGAAATTGGTTTGGAGAGCCAGTTTCAAAAATTCTATGACCAGTCGTTGCAAAGTGCTGAATTGGCCTGGCAAAGAGAAATACCCCAGATGCAATTGGCAAGGTTGAAAGTATCGAAAAACCTGCGGATAATTAAAAATTCTTCTTTTGTGCTATTATACAATGCATTTTATGGACAGAGCCTGAAATCGTCTTCTGATATCCTATATTTAATTAAACAATTTAAAAAAGGCTCAACCATCAATGAACTATCAGATAGATTTGATCTGGAAAATCTTGATTCAATTATAATCAAATTACGCGACAAACAGCTGATTATATTTGATTATGAAAAAGAGACGAACAAGGCCTATAGGAATTTTGATCATGATAAAATTACAAAAGGTTTTCTAGTAAACAAGCTACGCTTAAATATGTCAAATTTCTGCAACATGGCATGTAATTACTGTTATGTTGACCCTGATCAAGCCGAGCAAATGGATTGGCATACTGCCCAAAAGGCGTTGGTATTATTTTTTAATCTGCAAAAACAAACCGGGCAAAGCCATTCTCAAATAAGGTTTTTTGGCGGGGAGGCCCTCCTTAATTGGCCTGTCATAGAAAAGGTCTTTGACTATGTGAAATATTTAAAAAAACATATCATGGTTGAATATATTCTCAATACTAACGGAACAGTTTTGACAAAAGGCATAGCCCAAAAATTAGCTTCAAATGATGTAAATATATCTGTTAGCCTAGATGGATTAAAAAAAGCCAATGATACCTTCCGAAGGTTTAAATCAGGCAAAGGTTCATTTTTAAAAATCGACAGAAACATGGATATCCTTATCTCATCAGGATGCAACGTGGCTGTTTCAACAACAATTGGAAATCATAACTATAATAATTTAAAAGAGCTGACAACTTATATTGCAAATAAAAATAACAAATATCGCTCAAACATATCCTTATCACTTCAAAGTATGTGTATGGAATCAAAACAGGGATTAGATACTGTTCCGGTTGAAGAAAAAATAAATGCAATAAAAGAAGCCGTTCAATATGCAATCGATATCGGCGTGAATGTTAGTTTTGGAATGCTAATGTTCCCATTGAATTCTCTTTTGGGCTTAAAAAATGTGGGAGCATATTGCAATGCTGTATCAGGAGAGGAAATATGTATATATCCAAATGGAGACATTTATCCTTGTGGGGCATTAAAAACTAAGATGGGGAGCATTGACGATTTTAACGCCCTGTTCAAAACAAAAGAATACTTAAATTTAGTTAAAAGAGTGGCGGGCAATATGTCTAAATGCAAAGGATGTGATATTGAATCCTTCTGCGCCGGTGGATGCACCGCTGATGCCGTTATCGGCAACGATATTTTCGCTCCCACGAAAAATTGCCGATTTGAAAAGCTCTTTTTTAAATCATTTGCCATAGAGTATTTAAAATACATGCTCGAATAATTTTCTTAAGGGGAGGTGATGCCTATGGATTAATATTTTATGGATAATTTTTTAAAAATTATTTTAATTTTAAAAAAAGGATAATTTAAAAATGAAAAAACAATTGAAGGTGAAAATTGATGAAACTTTTCAATCCCGCAAAATGTTTGGAGGTGCATGCGGTGGTGGGGGAGGTAATGGGGACAGCTATAGTGGTTTTGCCGGCGGTCCTGTTGGGCCAAGTGATACCGGGAGTTATGGATCACCGTCATCTGTTGACGCAAGAGCACAGACTATTCAAAATGCCGTGAGGTTTTATACACAAGACATGGCAAGGCTAACACCAGTCACACAAGGATATACAGCAATCGCAGAGGTATTTTGTGCACCATGTCATGCAGGCTTTAAAACCATAGAACATTAAAACAATTTGTTAAAATTTGAAGTTTTTGCCCGATGATAATTTAATTCCAGGCAAGAGCTTCAAATTTTCTATTAATATGTACTTTACAAAAATGTTTAAAAAAAATCATCGTTTAAGCAATTCGCAAGGAAAATGTTAATGAAACCGATTAATAGGACCTCTATTACTATTTTTGTAATTATTTATTTGCTTTGTATAATTGGATGCCAAGAGACAGGAAGACCAGGAGATGAAAATATCAAATCTGAGTCCGAACAAATCATAGCCCTCCTAAAAGATGGAAAACCTGAATATACGATTGACGAAGCAAATGACATGGTATCTGAGCTAATGCCTCTTATTGAAGATATCGCTGGGAAAACATTTATAAAACCACCTGAAATTCGTTTAATTAATACAGATAAAATTGATGAGTTAATGATTCGGGAAGAAAATTGTGAGAAAACCACAAATAATATCTTAGAGAGTAAAAAATCAGAAAACAAAATGATGTCCAAATTTATCTTGGCTATCTATAGTAAATGTGAACATGTCTTATATTTAATGCCTCAAAGGATACCCGTAGTAACTCGCTTATTTGGATTCGATGAAAAATATGGTCGTGATATCGCCAAGATGAATATAGCACATGAATTAACCCATGCTTTGCAGGATCAACATATTAATTTTTTAACTTTTTTTGAAAAAATGAATAGATCAGAAGAAACGCATGCATTTTTATCTATGATAGAAGGTCATGCTACTTTTATTGAAAAAAAAATAGGGCAGTTACTGGGGATTGAAAAAAAAATCATTGATGCATTTCCATTGGTTAATCATATGGAGGGCAATCCCAAAAAAGCAGCGTTTGGTTCACACGAATTAACTGATAAGTTCATTAAATCTTTGCCACCAATACAAATGATATACTCAGCAGGAGAAAAATTTATCCACTATCATTACAACAAAGGAGGTAATGATAAAATCTGGTATATTTTAAACAACCCTCCTGTTGATACTTTAATGATTACCGAGCCTGAAATCTATTCGGCAAAGTCATATGATCGTCTAAATTACAGTGATATTTTGAATGATATTTATGACTTTCACTCAGTTGTCGGTTTTCATAAATCAGATTTTATTTATAGAAATGATAGTTTCAGTAGATTCGATCTAAGCCAATTCTGGGAAATTTTGAATATCGAGGATAAAGACCTGATTATTTCCAAAATACATAATCTCCAAAATTTGACTATTTATTATAAAGATTTCCAAATCGCTTCTATTGATTTCATTGTGCTTAGCGATGAAAAATATGCTTCCCGGCTTTCCTCTGCTACAACAAAGCTATTAAAGCAGATTGTTAAGCAGCCTAATGAAAAAAAAATGAATCTTGGTCAATGTAACAAGGGGAATATAAACGTTGATCAAAAAATTTCTGGTATTCGAAAATATATAAGTAAAGAGAATGGTGAAGAGAAATTTTTTAACTGTAATTGGGTTATTATAAGCAAGGGGAATGTTTTAGTGACTTATAATGATGTGCTCTTAGATCTTGAGGATTGTGAGATTTTAGAAATCGCAAATAAAATATTTTCACGTTACCAACATGCCAAAAATTTATAGTATTATTTTGATGGAATTTTTCCATTGGCTATGGTTTCCCCAAAAGGACTATTCCCATGTTGTATATCTTGTGTTTTCTCCAATATTTTTTGCAGTGATCATATTATTGCCTTCATTTGTTAATGTTAAATATATTGGAATAGTTGCCGAATGTGTTTTCATTACCCCTCTGGTTACTGCTGCTGTTATTGCGATAAGATATGCCCAAACTTGCTCTATCAGCCAAGGAATCAGGGCAACGTATTCAAAATTAAATATGGGAACTAAGAAACGAATAGGAATAATAGGGGTTTTAGGGGCCATCTCATCACTGGCGGCCATTAATCTATTTTCAAATAACCTCTCCCAGATTTTTATAGGCCTGCTATCAATATTTTCAGGGTGTTGTTTATCATCGGCTTCTACTTACTCAAAAAAATTTTTAATAATTGGGATTTTATACCTCGCTCTGTATTTTCTTTTTACAATATTTTATTTTAATTTTTCTACTATTGTTTTTATCTTTTTTTTTG
>MHBM01000269.1:5577-5706 GCA_001804885.1 Lentisphaerae bacterium RIFOXYA12_FULL_48_11 | reverse complement strand
CGCCATAAAGCTGTTCATCAGGCTTTGGAAGGCCACCAGCATACCCATGGTCATATAACCGTCCATGACCCTTAAGGACCCTATACCGAGGATGGCTGCGGTGTTCAGCATGTTCAGCATAACGGGGAC
>MHBM01000269.1:0-5502 GCA_001804885.1 Lentisphaerae bacterium RIFOXYA12_FULL_48_11 | reverse complement strand
GGAAAAAAAATCGGTTTCCGAACCCGTGGCTTTTATGGTTTCAATAAGACTCAAACCATTCATGGCAGTGGCCGTCAGTTTGCCCCGCTCCTGGAGTACCTTCTGGTTGAGATCCGTCCTTTTCCGGAAAATATATTTGAGGAATGCAAAATTGAGGGCGGCGATACAGATGCCGATGAAGGTGAGCAGCACATCATAATAGAACATCAACACGGTATAAAACACAATGGTCAGAAGACTCAATGCCGTTGTGGCCAATTCTCCGGACAAAAGCACTGCCACGCGGTCATTGATCATTACCCTGGAACCGATTTCCCCTGCATAGCGCTGGGTGAAAAAGACATAGGGAAGCCGTAAAACATGATGAAAAAAACGGGCCGATGTGGTGACGGCAAGCGTGACCTGCTGGCGAAGCAGGCTTGTCTCCTTGAGCCAGGTCAAAAATCCCTGGAGGACAAGGGTAAGTGCCATACCCAAGAGCAGGGGCTTTAGCCAATAGGTTTTCTGACCGACCAGAATATCGTCCACAAATATCTTTGAAAAAACGGGAATAACAAGTCCTGGAATAACCAGGGCCAAACCTGCCAGTACGGCAAATGAAAATCCGGTTTTGATACCCGTAAGCCTGCCTTTTAAGGTGGAAAGCATACTCGGCGGCTTTCCCTCTTTTTTGAATTCAGAGCCGGGATAAATTGACAGCACAACTCCGGTAAAAGCCTTGTCCAGTTCTTCAAAGGAGACGACCCTCGGTCCTGTGGCCGGGTCATTGATAAAGACCTTATCTTTTTTTATCCCTTCTAAAACCACAAAATGATTGAAATTCCAGAAGAGAATCAAGGGTAAAACCAGGGTACTAAGCCCTTCAGGCTCTTTGCGAAAGCCCTGGGCAGTCATCCCGTATTTTCTTGCGGCCTTGAGAATATTAACGGCTTTGCTGCCATCCCGCGATACACCGCACTCCTCCCTGAGCTTTTCAAGGGGAATGAATTTGCCGTAATAGCCCAGCACCGTGCATAGGGCAGCCGCACCGCACTCCAAAGCTTCCATCTGAATGACAGTGGGGGTTTTTACCCGCCTGCTGTGCCACAGGGCCTTTGATTTATTTTTGGCCATCCCGGTCCTGTTCATCTCCGATGCCGAGTATGTTTTTTTTCAGGTAGGGAAAGATAAGCCGGATCGGTGCCTGCTTGCTGATAACAACACTGGCCGTGCAAAGGGTGCCGCTCTCCATTGTGATATCAGGACCCATACCTGCTGAAGACCACTGATATCGGCTTTTTGTGGCAGGATCAGGCATAAGATCGGCAGTCACTGCAATAGGGGCGCCTCCTGCAGACAGCTCAGCCACCAGGTTCTGGTTCTGAAGCACCCGAAGCATTCCATTCTGGGAGGCGGGGAATCCTGAGATCTGACGGATACTGCCCGGCATATACCCATGTTCTTCCATTTTAATGGTGGAGGGGATAATTCTGATCTTCATCCCGTGTTGTATTTTTTTTCCATCCCTGGGCGGGAAATAGACGAATACGGAAAGGGGCTCTTTTTTGTCCCGGTTGACCTCAATACTGGCCATGGGTTCTCCCGTCTGAATTACTTTCCCGCTGTTTTTAAATAGTTCCAGAACCCTTCCGTCGTATGGGCAGATGATCCTGCTTTGCAGGTCATAGGTTTCTTCCAGGGCTTTGATCCTGAGTTCGGCCTGGGTAATCTTGAATTCCATGGCAAACCGTTCTTTTCTGGAACCTGCGGAAAGATCCATTTTCCGGGCTGAGATATCATTGAGCTCGCTTTTATAGCCCATGATTTCATGTAATGTGTTTTCATACCGGGTTTTGACTTCCTGTAGCCGGTCAGTGGTGGTCAGTTTTTTTTCCAGGAGATCTTTCTCCTCAGCCAGGTCCTTTTCAAGAAATTTCAGCCGATCCTGTCCCGTTTCAATGGCTTTTTCAAGTGTAATGCGTTGATTTGCAAGGGTTTCGCCCTTGAGCTGAGTGGTTTTATCTCCCAGAGACCAGATCATCTCTTTTTCCGCTTTAAAATTCTGAAGGCTTTCTCTTGCCTCCTTGAGCTGATGTTCCAGGTCGGGCAGGGAAAGCTGTGCGATCACCTGTCCTTTTACCACAGTATCATCCACCTGCACAAAGGTGGTTGTGATTTGTCCGGTCCCCAGAGAGACCACATCAAAAATGGACCCTTCCCTGAGTAGAATCCCCTGACCATGGACAACTGTCTGGATTTCTCCGTTAATCCCCCAGAAGACGGCAATAGCGATAAGAAGGAAACCGGCCATCAGGCCGGCCCACCCCAGAGGCCTTGTCACCTGCATGATCTGGTCAAGCTGTTCCGGGGAGGAAAGCGTGTCCAGAGATTTTTGGCGGAATATCTGATTTTCCAATTAAAAAAAATTCTCCCTGCATTCAATATTTTCCCTTTCTTTATTGACAATAGGGTGATTGTTTGTCAAGAAAAACAATAAAAAGAACGCCCATAAAGCGCTTGAGGATATTTTAATTTTGCACACAATCTCAGAAATTTTTCAAAATCAGGCAAATCTCCAGTCAGGTTGGAAAATAATAATCAGTTTTCATTCGGATGTTTTTTTCGTATAATTCACAGATCAGCTCGGCTAATATGGCCATGTATTGGACAACAAACCAAGGCTATTTTGAAGAACAAAATTTAATGGAGACAATATGAAAAATATAAAAGTATTTTCTGCTCTTGCTCTCGCCCTGCTCTTGGCGAGTTGTGCCCTAAGCCCGACCCGGAACGGGATGTCAGATAGCCCGGAGCCGGTAAAGAACGTTATTTTTCTTCTGACAGACGGCACCAGCCCCGAAGCATGGCCGCTCGCCCGTTGGGTCAAGGGCAGTCCACTTGCTGTTGATGAGATACTAACCGGTGCCGTCAGAACCTATGGTGCGGACAGCATCATCACCGACTCAGCCCCAGGTGCTACCGCCTATGCCACCGGACATAAAGGCTCAGACAAGGGTATATCCGTCGCACCCTGGCATATCACCATCGCGGCGGCCAATGCCGATCCGGAACTGGCTTATGTACCGCTTGCAACCCTATTGGAGGGGGCTCGCCTTTCGGGCCGTGCCACCGGACTTGTGGCAAGCTCCAATATTCAGCATGCCACTCCTGCAGCCTTTTCGGCCCACTGGCATGACCGGAGCAATTATAATGAACTTGGAGAACAACAGGTTTATCAGAATATTGATGTCGTGCTCGGCGGCGGAAAGCAATATCTCCTGCCTAAGGAGAAGGCCGGAGGTAAGCGTGAAGACAAGGAAGATCTGATCACTGAGCTTAAGATGATGGGATACGAATTTGTCGACACACGAGAGGATATGCTCTCGGCTAAGTCCGGCAAACTTTGGGGTGCCTTTGCCCCAGACGCCATGGCCTATGATATAGACCGGTCGGTTACTGCGCCAACTGAGCCCAGCCTCTCTGAGATGACGGCAAAAGCCATAGACCTTCTGGCGGCTTCCCCCAGAGCCCAGACAACCGGATTTTTCTTGTTTGTGGAAGGATCTAAGATTGACTGGGCCGCACATGCCAACGATCCATCCGGCCTGGTTTATGATCTTCTGGCGTTTGACGCTGCGGTAAAAACCGCTCTCGATTTTGCCAAAAAAGACAAAAATACGCTGCTGATTGTAGTGTCTGACCACGGAACCGGCGGCATCACCATCGGCACAAAAGATGATAAAAACTATTCCCTTACCGATGATGATTACCTGGTCGCGCCAATGCGGAAGGTCAAATTGACCGGTGAGGGCATTGATAAACTGATAGCAGGCGACACAAATGAAGTGAAAATCAAAAGGATCGTTTCCGACAACTGGGGCATCACCGATCTGAGTGATGAAGAAATGGCCGCCATTATCGACGCTATGCGCAAGAGAATAGCACTTAATAACATTCTGGGGCCTATGCTCTCCAGGCGCGCCCGTCTGGGCTGGACAACGGGGGGACATACCGGTGCTGATGTTTTCCTGTTCTCTTATGGACCAGGACACCCGGCAGGGCTCATAGAGAACACGGCCTTGGGTCACCATATGGCGTCGGCTATGGGTTTCAATATTCGCAGCTTAAACCGGGAACTCTTTGTTGAAGCAGGTAAAGCATTTGCGGATTTTGGTTGCCAGGCGGTTATTGATAAGAGTGATCCCTCCAACCCGATCATTTTGATAACCAAGGGCGATTTCTCAGCAACTATCCCCCTTTCTAAAAATCTGATATTCGTAAACAAAAAAATCCTTAGATTCAATGGCATCGCAGTGCATGCTGAAAAACTGTCCAAAGCTTATCTGCCCCCAAAGGCTGTTGAAATGACGGCGGCAGAGCTGAAATGAAACATGGGCGGGAGCGAAATCTGTAATTTGGCTTCTTTATTATGCCAAGTTCAATATACAACAATGGCAGCTCTATTAATTTAAAAATTCCCTTTCCCATATATTTGAATTTCCAATTTTAATATTGTATGATAGAGTTACAAAATTTCGATGTTAAAGACAGATTTGTTCTAAACCTATTCATGACCAAAAAAGAGGATAACCCAATGGATCCAAAAGAATTTCAAAAAGCGTATGGTAAATTAGTTGCAAAAGCATGGTCGGATGCTGAATTTAAAGCAAAATTATTGGCAGACCCCATGAAGGTATTCAAAGAAAACAGCATGGAAGTTCCCGAGGGAATAGAGGTTCGCATTGTGGAGAATACGGATAAGATTATAAATTTTATTTTACCGCCGGAGCCGTCAGATGAATTGACTGACGAGCAGTTGTCGGGCGCAGATGGCGGGTTTGTGTGTTTTAGTAGCTGTACTTATGCGTGTTATCATCGCAATACTATATATTAGCCTATAACTCACGATATGTGATCGTCCTCGTCAATAGCGAGCGGCGGGTAAAATGAATTGAGATCTATGTGTGGCGATGGCCTTATCCGGTCCTAAATCGGCTACGGCCTCACACCTGCGGAATACAGATTCCGCTGATCTTCAATTGTTTCAGAACAAAAACGAAATAGCTTTTGACACCTCCTTTTATGGAAATCATCCTATCCAGGCCGCCCCAAAGCCATCCGGACCATCGTGACACATACTGCCAGAGCCGGTTAATGCCGACTCCATGCACATAAAGCCGGCGGGCACGGATCACGAGACGCTTTAAGCTTTCGGGTGAGGGCCGCAGTTTGCGACCCGGTTGTATTTGGTATCCCAGGAAATCAAAGCCTTTATTGATGCGGCCAACGAACCTCTTTTGTTTATGCAGACCAAGTCCCAGAGATTGGATCTTCTTGATAAGAATCCGAATAGCTGACCGCAAATGCCACCGGGTTTTGCTCAGGATAACCATGTCATCCATGTAACGAACATAATAAATCTTGTCTCTGGAAATAAGCTGTTACATGGCTGCATCCAATGGCTGCAGATAAAGAGCACCCATCAGGGGAGAGAGAGCTCCGCCTGCCACCATGCCCTGGCCG
>MHBM01000268.1 GCA_001804885.1 Lentisphaerae bacterium RIFOXYA12_FULL_48_11 | reverse complement strand
CTCAAGTATACGGGGGGCAACTGGACGATTGCGTTCTGGGCGGCTGGGGCGGCCTATGCCGTGGGTGCGATCTGCTGGCTGTTTATTGATTCTGTTACGCCAATTGAAGAGTAATTGTTCTCGAAGCCGGAAAGTGTCACGAATTTCCGATGGAATCTTCAACGTGATGCATCTCCGCTGGCTACGTTACCGCAGGCGGTGCGTATACGTATACTGCCCCGCCTGCGGATGTCTTGCCAGCATAGCGCCTGACGCTGAATATTCCATCAAAGAATTGAAATTCGTGACACGGTTTCACACATCACGTCGAGTAAATCGAGCGTGATGTAAAATTGCGGAAGGCGTTTTATGGTGGTTGCATTGCCATGTGCTATGAACGTGGCGGAATACAAAACAAGATGGTACAGAGGTGATTAACCGAAAGGGGTTGTCATGAACAGACGTCAGTTCCTTAAAACCGCTGCGGCGGCGAGCACCGTTTTCTCCGCGATACCGATTCTGGGTGCTGAACCTTCATGGAAAAAATACCGGACTGTTCTTATTGGCTGCGGCTGGTGGGGCAATAACATTCTCAATGAAGCGATGGCCAGCGGTGCCTGCAAAGTTGTTGGTTTGTGTGATGTTGACCAACGAGCCCTGGATAAGAGTATTGAGAACGTCAAAAAGCTTTCCGGTGACGAGGCAAAGTCCTACCGCGATTACCGGGAAATGCTGGAAAAGGAGAAACCGGAAATAGCCATAATCGGAACGCCCGATCACTGGCATGCATTGCAGACGATTGCGGCGGTACAGGCAGGCGCACACGTGTATGTCGAGAAACCGATAAGCCATACAGTTGGCGAGGGAAGGGCGATGGTGAATGCCGCGCGGGCTGCCGGTAAAACCGTACAGGTTGGAACGCACCGGCGCATCTCGCCGCACAATGTGTCCGGCCGGGAATTTATCCGGTCCGGCAAAGTTGGAAAGATAGGGATGGTCCGTTGCTTTGTCCTCTATGGAGGCGGGCCTGAAACTCCAAAGAAAAATACTGAACCGCCAAAGGAGCTGGACTGGGATTTCTGGTGCGGTCCGGCTCCATTGAGACCGTTCAATCCGGGAATTCACCCAAAAGGTTTCAGAAGCTACCTTGACTATGCCAACGGGACGCTGGGTGACTGGGGTATCCACTGGCTTGACCAGGTTTTGTGGGTTACGGGAGAAAAATGGCCGAGGAAAGTTTTCTCTCATGGCGGGAGACAGGTTCGCGGACCAGTGGTGAACACAAGCGAAGAGCAGACAAGCGATGCGCCGGATCATCAGGTGGCAATATGGGAGTTTGAACCGTTTACGATGCAGTGGGAACATCGTCTTTTTGCGGGTAATAATGCTGAGAAAGGTGAAGAGGTAGGGTGCTATTTCTACGGTACAAAAGGGACCTTCCATATGGGATGGCAAAAAGGCTGGACCTTTTATCCGTCCAACAGGAATGGTGAAGTAATACATGGGGAGGCAAAGCTTAATCAGCCTGATGGACAGAATATCAAGGAGCTGTGGGCTGATTTTCTTGATGCAATCCGGGCTGGTCGTAAACCTGTGTGCGATATTGAAGAAATTTACCGTTCAACGAACTGCGCACTACTTGGAATGCTTTCGTACAAGCTTGGCCGTAGCATAAACTGGGATGGCGAGAAGGAAATCATAGTTGGGGATGATGCCGCTAACAAGTTTCTCCGCCGCGACTACCGTGGTTCGTGGAAGTATCCTGTGTAATATGGTTTCTTGTGGCCGTAGTCCTTGACCACAGTCCGGCCTCACGGAGGCCGGCTACAATTTAACTATATTGATTATCATATAAAAGGCTCACGTTGTTATGGGTGTGTTGATTGTGCGGATGCCGGTAAGGATTTCGTAAGGGATGGTTTCGCACCAGTGGGCTATTTCGTCAGCCCACACGGAGGCAGATCCCTGTGAGCCGATTAGTACAACCTCGTCGCCTTCCGATGTGGTTGAAGCCATCCCGAGATCAATCATGGTCAGGTTCATCGTAATACGTCCGACAACCGGGCATCGTTGGCCACCGGCTATGACAAAACCGAGATTGCTCAATTTACGGGAATATCCGTCCGCATAACCAACATCAATTACACCAATACGGGTTTCCTTTGATGTCGTATAAGTACTGTCATAGCTGACTGCGAAACCTGCGGGAACTTTTCTTATCTGCACAATCCGTGTTTTCCACTGGAGAAAAGGTTTTGTCTGTATTTCCACGCAATCATTCAATGCCGAATTATGAATTCCGATTGCCGAATACTGTTTTCCGTACCCGTACAGCAGAATGCCAGGCCTGATGCCGTCCATATTCCATGCACGGTTACAGAGGACTGCTCCGCTGTTTGAAATGTGTTTGAAAGGAACGGATAACCCTTTTTCCTCGCAAAGCCGTATAACTGTGTTGAATCGCTCGGCCTGTTTATGAGCATAGCTGCGGTCCTGGTTGTTGGCCGAAGCGAAGTGCGTGCAGAAGCCACAGATATCCAGGCCAGGCAGCCGTGCCAGTTTTGGAAGGAGTGCAGGTGCTTCTTCCCATGGGAAACCAAGCCGTCCCATACCCGTGTCGATTTTTGCATGACAACGAATGATGGCTTTTAAAGCGGCAGCGGTTGCGGCCAGATCAGTTGCGTGTTTTTCGCTTATAATAAATGGAACAATATTATTTCCGATTGCCTGGGCAACAGCGGTCTGGTCCATTACGCCGACAATGATTATGCCTGCATCCGGCATGATTTCCCGGAGAATCAGCGCCTCGTTGATGTTGGCAACTGCGAACCATTTTACTCCGCATTCCCATGCGCATTGCGAGACGGGAACTATCCCGTGACCGTAAGCGTTTGATTTTACTACGAAAATTATCTCGGTAGAGCTCTTTATTGCTGACTTGAGATCCCGCAGGTTGGTACGAAGAATTCCAAGATCAAGTTCTATCCATGAATTACTCATAAAGAAAAATTGTCGATTTATGATAGCCGAATACAGATTGAATCCGACTCTGGTTGCAAATGAACACAGCGAAGAAAGCACTATTATTATGTTGGACCTTATAGTCGTTCATCTTTTGCGGTGCTATCTTTATTAACTATTCCCTTCACCTGCCTGGCCTGGCATCTGGACTTTCTTTGCCTTTAGAGGATATCGCAGTTTGATGTCATTATCGAGCAGGATTTCAACCCAGTATGTGCCTTCCATATCGAACTTCACATTGATAAAAAATTCAATACTGGTAGCTATTGCTTCGCTGTCGGGCAACTGAACAATTACCTCTTTACCTTCTACCAGTACCGTATTTCCATCGGGCAGGAGAATCCGGCTGCGTTGTCTGAATTCGCCTTCACCGCAGCACCATCGGTTTACGATGCATAAACGCTGGAAAACCAGAGGGAAGCCGGGTACGCCGAGAGCGTCAAACAGTCCAATGAGAATGAATTTTCCATTACGCTCCTGGCGAACATCGTCGCAAAGAAGGCTCGATTGAAGGTCTGGGATCATAGCTGTTTGTCCTTTCCGGCTGATTTGGCACCTTCTTCTATTATAGCTCCCCATTCCCGGAGATTTGTTTCAATAAACTCAACAGTCTTCTCATGTTCTGTCCTGCCATTGCCGGTAATTTCCATTGCCGGGCCGAATTTGAAATAGACCGGTTTGTGCCTGTCGAGGTCACCGATGTCCTTGAAGCGTATTCCGTTGGAATGGAAGTCAGTTTTCAGGGCGATAGGTACCACCGGTACACCAGCTTTCTTTGCGAGTTTTACTCCGAGCGAATTGAATTCGTCCGGATTAAATTCCACCCGGCGGGTGGCCTGTGGGAATATGAGAACTGACCGGCCGGCACGAAGAATGGTTTCTCCCTTTGAGAGGACTTCTTTCAGGTCGTCGCGTGGATTTCTCCGTGAAACACTTATCGGGTCAACCGCACACATTATATGGCCGAATACAGGGTAAGTGAGCAGGCTTTCCTTTACGACGGTGGCCAGGCCTCTGAATGCAAGAAGAATGCCTGGATAAAGCATGGTTTCCAGCATGCTCATATGATTTGAAACATACACAACCGGTTTGTCGAGTCTTGTCACGTTTTCACAACCGGAAATTTTGATCTTGGCCCCGCAAGCTTCTGCTGCCTGGAGAATCTCGTATGACTGTTTTCCCCAGAATGGAGTATCATATCTGCCCATGCGGGCGACAATGGCGCCGGAAGCAATTACCCTGAATATTTTCAGGTAATACCAGGTATCGGTTCTGCCCAGCAACCGGTCGAGAGGGGAATACACACTTGGTTCTGCTGTTGTGTAAGAACCCTTTTCCCTCAATGTTTTCTGGAATTCCAGTGTGTTCATGTGAATATCTTTTTCTATCATTCATGCCTTTTCAACGCAAGCGTAGAGAACAGGAACAATAAATCTCCGGATCTCTTTATTGATTTAAAAAGTATAGGAAGCCGATCCTCTCTTTTGCCGACAATGCCAGGCTGAAGTAAAGATGATATCCTGTTTTGTCGCCAGCCCAGATTAGGGCATTTTAACTCGTACGCGGTAGAAAGTTCTGGGGCTGTTATTCGTCACCACGAGCGATATAGGCGCAGCGGTGCCCGTGACGACGGTTTGTGCCGGATCATTCGTCCACGCTCCGGCAATAAGATCCAGGCAGGTATCCAGTGTGTAGAGTCGGCCAGAAACGGAATTGATTTCCAGGGAATCGTTCTGAAAAGAGTCGATTTGAAACACAGAGAGATTGTTGGTGGGATCTGTGCCGGTAATCCATTCTTCAACATTCAACATCCCGTCGTTGTCCGTATCCAGTGCGCCGTCCCTCGCATCACTCGGATTGTGTCCATACAGAATTTCATGTGCATCCGTCATACTATCCCCATCGGCATCGTCCACCCCGGACCAGATTGCCACGAACGCCTCGGCTCCAACCATATTGGAATCGCAGGCATTATACAGCCGGAAATCACTGGAAAAAGTCTGCCCTACCACGGCAACAACCGCAGAGGGACAAATCACAGCGGCATAGGCAAACTCGCCCGTGCTTCCCCCATAGAAGCTGGACATGAACATGCCGTTCGTGTCCGGACTCAGCCTGGTCATGAATACCTCTGAACCGCCCAGGAGATCGTCCAGCGGACAGCGCAGTGGAAAATTGGAAGAGCTTGTGGTTCCTACCACCAAGACCTGGCCCATCGCATCCACGCACACCCCGTTCGCCTCGTCGCTGTAAGCGCCGCCCAGGAAAGTTGAATACATTAGGTTCCCATTCGTGTCGGCTTTCATGTAGAAGCCTTCGCTGCTGCCTCCAAAAACCGCATCGCAGGCGTTAGAGAGAGGGAAGTCGGCAGAATAGGTGATACCCGCAGCATGCACATTCGAGTTGGAATCCACCGCCAATGCGTTACAGATATCCGTGGTCGCTCCGCCAAACTCACGGGCATAATACACAGCACTGCCTTCCACGTTCATGT
>MHBM01000267.1 GCA_001804885.1 Lentisphaerae bacterium RIFOXYA12_FULL_48_11 | reverse complement strand
GCTTTAAGCAAGAAGGAGGGGGATTTTGTGCTCCGATTACTTAAGATCATGGGTGGTGCCAATCGGGAAGCCAGATATGGCGCATGCGAGGCGCTTGGTTGGTTGGGACCTAAGGCCGATGCTGCATCGGGCCAAGTTCGGGCTCTTCTGTCTGATAAAGATCCATGGATGAGAGAACTTGCGGCTAATGCCCTCGCCAGGATGGGCGATGCAACGCGGAAGGCTTCTGTTCCGGATCTTCTCCGCGCATTACTTCTGAAGGATCCGGCTGATCCCCGTTGTTGTGTTCAGGGCGCTTTGACGGAAGCATTATTCAAACCGGCGCCCGGAAAGCGCGAGCCGAAGAGTATTCTGTCGGATTCCCTGGAAGGGGTGGACAGAGCTTTGCTTATTGCTGCAATACGTGACATTCTGAAGAGCGAGGATGGCCGCATACGCCGGGGAGTGAGTGACCTTTATGGCAAGCTTACTGCAAGCGAAATAGCAGTCTTGCTTCCGGACATTGTGGCAGCCATCCAGAAACCGGCCCCGAGCGGTGAGATGTTTGCCTATGACATACGATATGCCGGGCTGGACCTTCTGGCCCGCCTGCGTATCCGCGAAGGCATGTTAATGTGCGTTGATATAATGGATGAGTTTCGATGGGGTAGGAAATTGAACAGGTGTGTTGAGCCTCTTTCCAGGTACGGCGGAGCCGCACGTGAGATTGTTCCGCGTCTGAGGATGACCCGCCAGATGCTTGTTGCGAAAAACAAGAATTGGGAAAAGAACGAGGACCAGAGAAAAGACATCTACTCTATTGATAAGCTCATTGCCCAGGTTGAGGCGGATAAGAATCCGCCGCAATTGCAAGGTATGGCTGATTTTATAAAGAGACCGGCTATTCCTGCTGCCGGGAAGAAGTAGATCCTTGTGTAAAGGGGCTGAATGATGAAAACGTTTGTGAACAGGCGCAGAATTAGGGTTGAATTTCTGTCATTATGGGCGGAGAATTACTTGTAAATTTGAATGTGTAGGGCTTGTTGCCCAAATAGCAAATGGTCTGATTTTCCGCGGTCACGGACCGCGGCCACAGAAGAAGACGGCTGTTTCCTCTTCTGTAGCCGGCCTCCGTGAGGCCGGAAACGATTTGGGTAACACGCCCTGTAGTTTATACCAATGCAGTCTACTGCTAAGTAATTGGGAATTTCAATGCAAGTGCCATATAGAGCCGTCTTATCGGGAAGTGCTGTTCTTTTCATTTTGCAGGCGACGGCATATTGCGGCCTCAAGCAAAGCAATTATGATAAAGAGCGTGATAAACGTATGGAAGAGCAGCATAAGGAATTACAGCAGTTACAGGTTCAGAAGTTGAAGGATGAGGCGCGGGAGAAGAGAGATAAGCAACAGGATGAGGTGCGGAAGAAATATCGTGAGGACCATCTGTTGAGGCATCCAACGCAATTCTACAATGCCCGGATCATGGGACGCTATGGAATGAAAGATGGCAAACCTGTGCTGTTTGTGCCAATCGAGGGGCAAATCCAAGAAGTTCTCGGCGAACAACGCATTCTGGTCGCTATACCAGTTCGTCAAGTCGACGGGTCAGCCGGCAGATCTCCGACCCTGGTGTTGGTCATCCTGGAAAAATCTCAGATTCTTTCCAAGGGGCAAAAGTTCTCCATCCCGAATGTTGTTGAAACCGGTACCTATAGTTACTCAAGACCTGATGGAGCACAGGTGCCTGTAAAGATCTACACGGAATTGCCCGGGATCACATTGAAGGAATTCATGCAGCTCCGGAAAGACGGGTATAAGTTTGCGGAAGAGGCTGCCGAGTAATACTGAAGCCCTTTTGCTGGTTATTGTTTATGGATTCCTGAGGATTCTACGATTCCAGGATATAAGTCAATGCAGGCAAGAGGTCAGGATGCTTGAACTTAAACCCTGAATCAATCAGTTTTCTGGGCGTTATACGTATACTGTTAAGAATAAGTGCTTTTGCCATTTCGCCCATAATGACCTTAATGGCGAACGAAGGTATATGCATTAGCACCGGACGCCGCAGTACTTTCCCGAGTATTTTAGTGAACTCTTGATTTGTTACCGGGTTTGGAGCTGTCAGGTTAACCGGTCCTTTTAGTGTGTCATGTCGCAGAATATGTTGAATTGCTGAAAGCACGTCATCAAGAGTTATCCAGCTCATGTATTGTGAACCGGGTCCGATTGTGCCGCCCAAACCGAGTTGGAATGGTAAAAGCATTTTTTTGAGGGCACCACCGTCGGCGTCCAGAACCATTCCCATTCGGATAATAACCAGCCGGATGCGGGCTGATGTTGCAGGTAAGGTTGCCATCTCCCATTGTTTTGCCACATTAGCGAGAAAATCCGAGCCGCAATCGAAGCTCTCGTCCACAATGCTGCTGTCCCTGTTACCATAGTAGCCAATACCAGAAGCTGATATTAAGATGGATGGAGGATCCTTGAGCTGGCTTATTGTCTCGCAAAGAAGACTTGTTCCCATTATGCGGCTCTGAAGAATCTGGCGTTTTACTGAGCTTGTCCACCTTTTCTCTGAAATACCTGCACCGGCAAGATGTATGACGGCTTGGACACCTTCGAATGCTTTACAGTCTATCTCTGATGATGCGGGATTCCATTGGAAGTCGCCAGGATTGTTGCATTTATTCCTGATCAGCCTGGTGATTGTGTGCCCGTTATTTCTAAGGTTGCTGACCAGGGCGGAACCAATGAATCCGGAAGATCCAGTGATTAGAATCTTCATATGTCACCTGCGAATGTGCTGCCGGAATTCAGCCGCACACCTGTTTTGCAGTTTTATTTCTTGTCTACAGTCATTCCCGGGAACTCATCCGTTCGGAAAGGGTATGCGGGCAGGCCTTCCTTATTGTAGAGATTGCAGACGGGATTATTTGCCCATGCATAGCGCACTGCAATGGGCTTAGCGACCTTGTCGGACGACACAATAACTGTAGATCCGTCAATCTTTGCATCGGCCCATACCCAGTTGTTGCTTGCCACGGCGGAGCCGCTGGGCGAAGACGGAGCTTCACCGCATATTGCGAAACCCTGGAGCTGACTGCCCGGCATGGGTTTTACAAGAGGCTTTACTTCGTCTGCACTGCTTTTGGGTTTGTATGTTGCCGGCAGTTCTTTTGCGACAAGGCCGTCGGCGTGGCTGTACTTAATGATGGCCTTGCCATCCTTGACCTTCATGGATTTATAGACCGGCCCATAATATTCCAGTTTCTTTTCGCCAAAGATGTTGGCCATGGCGATGAGCGCAAGACGACGACCGACCTCCTGCTTGTTTCGCGGGTGGATATCACTGGCTTCGCCGATATCAATCAGGTTTGCCTGTCCGGTGTTAGGCAGCTGCAGGGCCATTGTCTGGGCTTCGCGTAATTCGGCCCAGGCGCACTCTTCAGGTTTTTCGGATACGGCCATGAAGTTGGCGAGCTGGCAGAAGTAGAATGGGAATTTCCCATTGTCCCAGCGATTGCGCCAGTCGTTGATCATGACCTGGAATAATTTCCTGTACTGGTAGGCGCGCCCGGCATTGCTTTCTCCTTGATACCATAGTGCGCCGGTAAAGGCATAAGGTATAATCGGGTTGATCATGCCGTTGAAGAGGCATGTTGCAGTATGGGGCATGTCTTTCTTGGGTGGTGCTGTGGGCCGCGCGATAGCATCTTTGGGCAGGGCTTGAAATTCTGTTTCAGCTTTGCAGAGCCACTCGCCGGAAAGGGGCAGGCCTTCATTGTCGCTCAGTGCCAGACGGACTGCCTGTGCATTACCGTGAATTCCTCCGTTGCCATTATAAGCCAGCACTCTTAACGCTATTGTTGCTTTCCCGGGCTGGACAAGTTTGTTAGGTACTCCGAAGGAGAAAGGTTTGCGGCCAAGTTCGGTGTTGATATTGATTTCCCCGATCTTTGCACCGTTGAAATAGACTGTGACAAAATCACTTATATATGGGAATTCAAGAGTCAGGCGCCGATTTTTCCAATCGGCCGGAATTTCCAAGTCTCTTCGAATCCAGATTGATCCACCGCTCTTGTAGCCAGCTTTTGTTACTGGACCAGGGATGGGTATTTTTTTCCAGTCGCTTGTATCAGTTGACGGGGTTGCCATTGTTTTGGCCGCATCTGCGTTAGCGGCGTCTTTTCTACAATATTTTTCGGTCCAGTCGGCATGATCTGTCTTGAATTTTTCCAGCCTGTTGGAATATGTGGCCATATCATTATATTGTTTTTCCATGGGTTCTTTGAGTTCCGCCACGGCTGTCAGGGCTTCCATGCTGGTCCATGCTTCAGCAGGTGTTCCACCCCATGATGTATTTATGATTGCTACAGGAATCTTGAGGTTCTTCTGGATCTCCCGGGCGAAAAAGTAGCCGGTGGCTGTAAATCCGCCGGTGGTGTTTGTGTTGGCTATTTCCCACTTGCCGTTACAGTCGGATTCCGGTTTCATTGACGGACGATGATCAACGGCGTATTGTCGAAGCAGTGTGTTTGGCGATTTTTCAATCTCTTCTTTTGCATTCTCACAGCCATTTACGGTCATGCCCATGTTGGACTGGCCGGAGCAGACCCACACATCGCCGATAAGGATATTTTTGATTTCCGTTTTCTGGTTTCCGATTGAAGAAGTAATTGTCATGACCTGAGGTTCCGCGGAGGCCCTCATGGCTTTCAGATTGACGGTCCATTTGCCGTCTTTGTCTGCTTTTGTGGTTTTCTTCTGGCCGGCAAATTCCACGGTTACTTCGGTGCTGGCATCGGCCCAGCCCCAGACGGGTACAGATTTGTCGCGCTGGAGGACCATGTCGTCCCTGAAGATGCTTGGCATTTTCAGTTCGGCGAAGAGAGCTGCGGGTGTAAGCAACAGTGTGACCAGTACAAAAGAGAACAGTGTACGTTGTAACTTCATGAGATACCCTTTCTTTGAATTTACGGCAGGCTTTGAAAGCAGGACTGTACCCCGGCAGTCGTAATTTGTCAGTAAGAATCCGGCTCAAAATGACTGCGGAGCGGTCGTGCCCTGGTCTCTTACTTTCGGGATTTCTGGGGCGGTACGGCCGGGCCATCATCTGCAGGAACTTTGTAATATGTCCTGAGCCTTTGCAGTTCCTTCTTCAAGTCCGCGATCCTGTCTGCATGTTCCGGTGATGAGTAAAGGTTCTTCATTTCAGATGGATCTTTTTCGAGATCGTAAAATTCCCATTCCTCACCTTTTGGAACATCCATTCCATAAAAGCGTATCAGTTTGAAGCGGAGGTCTGCCACGCCTTCATGGCGTCGTACGCTGTGTACGGCCGGGTATTCGTAATAATGATAGTATACTGATTTCCGCCAGTTGTCCGGCTTGTTTCCCTTGAGCAGCGGTACAAGGCTTGTACCCTGCATATCGCCGGGTATTGGCGAGCCGGCAATGTCCAGGAAGGTTTCCGCGAAATCAATATTCTGGGCAAGATCGGTGTTGATTGACTCTGCTTTTATCACGCCTGGCCAGCGCACCAGCAAGGGGGTTCTGAATGATTCTTCATACATAAA
>MHBM01000266.1 GCA_001804885.1 Lentisphaerae bacterium RIFOXYA12_FULL_48_11 | reverse complement strand
GAATATCGGCTTGCCTTCCGCAACCCATTTTTCCTGCAGTTTCTTCAGTTCCGCGTGCATCTCGAGCGCGCACATCACCGCGCGTTTCGGGTGGTCGGCCTGCGGGAGGGGTGCGCCCCAATACGCCATCACCGCGTCGCCGATAAACTTATCGAGCGTCCCGTCATAGCGGAACACGATCTCCACCATCTTACTGAGATACTCGTTCAACTGAGCAACGAGGGCCTCGGGAGGGAGCGACTCAGTGATCGTCGTAAAACCGCGGATATCGGAAAACAGGACAGTAAGCTCCTGCTTATTGCCGCCCATCTTAAGGTAGCTCGGATCATTGAGCACTTTATCCATGACGCGCGGGCTCAGATACCTACTGAACGTCTTCTTAATGTGCCGCTTTTCCTTTTCTTCCGTCATAAAGCGGTAGAACATGACCCCGATATAACTGAGCGCAAGGCTGGTGGCGGGAGCCACGAACTCGACCATCGTATACCGGAGCGTGAACATAAAGTAAGTGAACAGGAAGTAGCCGGTGAATACGCATACGGTAGTCACGCCGGCCCACAGCGGTGACAGCTTCCCCATGATAATGCCCGAAAAAACCGCAAAGGCAATGATAAGGAACATGGTAAGCAGTACCGGCCCAGGACGCAGATAGTTCTTGAGCAGGATGTTGGACATCGTGTTAGCGTGTATCTCAACGCCGGGGAAAATAGGCGCAAAGGGAGTAGCGACAAAATCAAAGAGTCCCGACGCTGTCCCTCCGATAAGCACGATCTTGTCTTTGTAGAATGCCGAAAAGAAAGCATCGGTCGCCGGGCGGGCGGTATCGGGCAGGGTAGACATCCATTCAACGAACAGTTCCGCCTGGTCCGAAAGGGCCGAGGGATTCTTCTCAAGGAACTCATCCATCGCCTTTTCCATTCCCGCGGAGTTCTTCTTCCCCTCGAGGAAGGCATATATCTCTTCCTTTGTCATGGCAGCGCCCTTTGCCGAAAAAGTACTGAATGTGCCGAGCGCCGCGTCATCCGCAACACCCTGCGCTTTCATGTACTGCAGCCAGTGTTTCACGGGCAGCGCGCCGCGGATAATGTCTTTATACGAAACATAAGGAAAGGACTCGTACCCGCCGGCGAAATTGATCATCATTTCATAATATTCGTCGATCGGCACGTTCTGTTCCGTGATGACCTGTTCCGGTTGATTTTCGGCATGTGGGACCATTCCAAGAACCACTGTCCCAAAGATAAAGACCTGGTGGCCAACCACAAGCTTGCCTGGGTTGGCCATGTTGCCGGGAAACGGGAGAACCGGCGGTTGCTTGGAGACTATGTGCTCACTCAAAATGATATTGGCAACCAGACGCTCTTTCCGGACCGTGTGGCGTACGGTGCCTGGAGTGTGGATGATCATTATTCGGCCGGTTTCTTTCATCGTGGCTCAACTGGTCAATACACGAAAGACTGGGAACGCGCCTATGTTGGCCGGCCATTTTCGATACCATTCCGCTCACTGTATTCCAAAAATATCGACAACCTGCTGATGGCCGGACGAAATATCTCGGCATCACATCTGGCCATGTCGGATACACGGGTAATGCTCACCTGCGCCCTGATGGGGCAGGCTGTTGGTACCGGCGCAGCGTTATGTCTCGAACGCCAGGCCACACCCCGCGTCATTTGTGAAAAACATATTGAGCAGCTTCAACAGCAGTTACTCAAGGACGGCAGCTATCTTGCCGGTTTGCCCAGCAATGATCCACGTGATCTGGCGCGCCAGGCCAGTGTTACGGCTTCGAGTGAAGGGATTTCGGGCGACCAGAAAATGGCGGCTGCAAATGTTATCGATGGATATGCGAGGGCTGAGAATGAAAAACCCAGCGCCTGGCTGCCGGACAAAAAAACAAAAGGGCCGCACTATGTTGAGCTGTCATGGTCCCAGCCCCTGAAATTTAATGCTGTGCACGTGGTGTTTCAGACGACGGCGCTTGCGCCGAAGCGGTTTGCGGTGGAAGTCTGGCAGGATAATGGCTGGAAGCAGGTGGTGGATGTCAGTAAAAATCGGCATCGCCGCCACGTGCTGGGATTGGAGCAGCAGACAGCGGCGCGGCTGCGGATAGTTCTTGATGAGCCGAAGGGGATCTGTGAAGTGCGGGTTTATAATGAAGAACAGCGGGTTGTTGATATAGCACGCCGTGCGGAGGGCAATATGCGGCTTCCTGATGTTACGCCGCAGTTACCGTGGGATTCGCGATAGACTGTTTGAGGTAAGGAGAATAATAGCGTAGCGAACCTGTAGTTTGGCCTTCTGTGTTGGGATAGCGGCAGTTTTGGAGTGCGGCGGCTCGACGCCGCTTTCTCCGGCTTCGCGTTACCGTCTGCGGCGATTCTCGGACTCGATCCGGTGAATCGCGCTCTCCATCTGTGAGTTCTTGCTCTCGAGGTTGAGTATCTTTATCTCCAGTTCTGATATTTGCCTTTTGAGTATCGAGATATCACTTTCTGGTCGCGGCATATCCATGATGGTTCTCCTTTGCGCAGTATTGTTGTCAGGTATTTCCCTGTAACCCTGAAGTGGTATTACTTTAGGGTGGTCATATAACTTTCGGGGCTTTTCAGGAACCAGATTGCGTCCACTCCATTTATGCTGAGTCCCTTGCCCTCGATGGGCTTTCTTGTTCTATCTCCATTGGGAAAAATGATCTGTGCCATCTTGTTTCCCAGTTTATAAAGGATGGTGCAATTCTCGGCGTGGAACTTTTTGGGTTTGCTCCATTCAATTCTTAAGCCGTGAAGTATTTGATCTGCGTTTATTCTGCAAGGTATGCTCATTAAAGAATTGTTGAGCAGGAATCTGGGGAAAGCAAGGTATTCATGCTGATATGGATCTCATCTTCCGCAAAATCTCCAGCATTGCCATTGTGTCCTGTCCACAATATCGCTCGAGATTCTCTAATATCGCCTGCTTATCTGCTATTTGCCCGTTTAGAATGCCCATAAATGCCCTTGAAGCCTGTTCACCGTCCTGGATCTGTAATTGTGAGTAATCCTGTCCTGTTAAAGCCGGCAATACTGCCTTGAGGGAGCAACTGCCTTTCTGGGCAGGGTGGTAGATATGGAAGTTCCGGAAGGGCTGGAGCAAATCTTCAAATCTTTTCAGTATATTGTTCAGCCACTTCTCCTGCTTCGGATATAAATCTACTGCCTGCTTCAGGACCATCTGTTCAAAAAGTGCATTATAGGCGATGATATTTCCCTTATTGCCCAGCAATGACTTCAATTGCTCCAGCATTATACTGCGTGGCTCTCCTTCAGTACCCCAGATCCAGGAATGATGTTGCGGCTCTTTTGAGAGGTCTTCATCTATTATGTGGAGGCTGTATTGGAAAGGAACAACAGAGTAGGGGGCACTATTATCAATCAACGGTATTGCACTGGAAAACGTCTCAAAATCCAGGAAGTACAGTGGGTAGGTCAATTGATTCAGGAATTTCTTAATCTCCTTCCTGTCTGCATGTATTTCCCCGGTTTTCTCTGATTTGGCCTGTATCTTCTGTAATTTTGTAAGCGGGTAATCTTCGGGTATGTCCTCAATTCCTGTAATTCCCTGTTTGTACCATCCAAAAGCTTTTTTAGACGGCATCCTGTATAAATCGAAAATGTTATGTTTTATCTTATTAACTTCCCGCCAGCAGGTATTTCGCAGGGGACAATCACTCGAACAATGTACGCCGATTTCAGTTTCCGGGCATTTCGCCTGATTACATACTTCAAAGGCATTTTCAACCTGGGCATTTATGTCGCTTGATTCGCCATATTGTTGAACGCCCTCTGTAACATCACCAATTTTGAATAGTTGTCTGGTGTTGATTTCGCCTTTGCGAATATATTTGCCGTTGAGAAGTATCAGAAAACATTGCCGGATTCTTAAGCCACGTTTCTCTGCCACATATTTCTGGAAAGCGATATCGGGGATATGTTCGGGTTTGGCCCTGGTGGATGCTTTTACTTCATACAGCAGATACTCATCATCGCAGGGTACGAGAATATCAGTTTCGGCAGTTAAGAGCCTATCCGAAAACCCATTGGAGGACAGGATGGCGTTGCAGATGGGTATGGTGGAATAGCTGAGGGCGTCGTTGGACTGGTCAACTATATCGTCAAAGGACTGTGAATGGTCGATGAGGGTGACTGCAGGGAATAATTTGCGGGCATGTGCCTCGACGGCTTTACCTTCGGCCATGCGGGCTTTGGTGGCTGGGTCTGTTGATGTGAACATGTTGGGGATGTTGTAGACGTTCCATGCAAGTTTAGGGCATTGGAGAAATTGCATGAAAATTGTTTTTGAGAAATATGACATGGGGAAGTGATAGCGATGTGTTCATCACTGGTCAAGTGTGGTTATGCAGTCTTTCTGTGTCCATAATTCGATTTAATAATGGTGGGGCGGCGGCTCGAATTTCACGATGGAATCTTTTGTGTGATTTGCTGCCGTCAGGTTCGTTGTCGCGGGACGCCGCGTATACGTATACAGCGGCGCCCACGACGCCTGCCTGTCGTTGCAACTGACGCAAAATATTCCATCGGAGAAATGAAATTCGAGCCGCGGTCTACATGGCGCCCTTGGCGCCAATCCGGAATGCCGCGGAGCTTCGTTGTAGTGCCGATCTGTGATCGGCAAATATATTCAAGACTGCCGTTCGCAGAACGGCACTACAGGTTCTGTCATGCAGTTGCAACTGCTTGCCACGACGTAGAACGTAAGCACGAAGACGGGTCGCAAAATATTCCATCGGAGACATCGAAATGAGAAGTACGGTTTCCATGGCGCCGTTGGCGCCAACCCGGAACATGGATTTTTTTTCTTCCGTTATGAAATTTGTTATTCAATATTTGGTAGGATCGGGCTCGAATTTCACGATGGAACCCAGCCTTCGTTGCGAAACTTCCCTCTTCGCTCGAGGAGCTTCGCGGGACAAGTTGGCGGGCATGCCTTTCGTGTGATTTGGTGCGTTTCTTTGCGCCTGCTTGTCCGCCATAGCGTCCTAGCGACGGCGGAATGTGAAATTCTTTCCCGCAGAGAACGAAATGCACAACACGTTTACACCTGGCCAAGGGCCAGGATTAAGATATATCCGCTTGTCGTTAAATCTGCGTTAGTCCTGGGAATCTAGCTCGGGAGAGCGGGCGGTTACACATTCTTGGTCTTTTTACGGCCTACATGGCGCCCTTGGCGCCAACCCGGAATACTGCGGTGCTTTGTTGTAGTGCCGATCAGTGATCGGCAGATATATTCAAAATTGCCGTTCGCAGAAGGGCGCTATAGTTGGGATTTAAGATGACTTTCTTTAATCGATAAGCGAGAATATGAACATGAAGGCGAAGGGAACAGAAAGAGAAACCTGTAACCGCAGATGAACGCCGATGGACACAGATAAGCACAGAAAGATAGAGAAGAGGGCGAGGGTGGCGGCTGCATTGAAGGCCATCAAGAATGTACGCGGGATGTTCAAGCGTGCGCCTGGCGAGAAACCAATGTCCGAATGGTGGTCTGAATACAAGAAGGAAGAGAAAGCGTTGGAAGATGCCAGATTTGGACGCATGATGCATCTTGGATGTTCTACATCAGGAGAGGTGCGCCACAGGGTAACAAAGGTGATCAAATGA
>MHBM01000265.1 GCA_001804885.1 Lentisphaerae bacterium RIFOXYA12_FULL_48_11 | reverse complement strand
GGCTGACCAGGGAATGGGGCGGGGCGAAGATTTATCTGAAAAGAGAGGATCTCAATCATACCGGTGCACATAAGGTTAATAATACGCTTGGCCAGGCGCTCCTTGCTAGGCGGATGGGGAAGCACCGTCTTATGGCTGAAACTGGCGCCGGGCAACATGGAGTGGCAACAGCAACGGTAGCTGCTCTTTTTGGAATGGAATGCGTCGTTTACATGGGAGAAGAAGATATTGTGAGGCAGGAACCCAATGTGAAAAGAATGAAGCTTCTGAACGCCAGGGTTGTTCCTGTATCAAGCGGGACCAGGACATTGAAAGACGCAATGAGCGAGGCCATGCGGGCATGGGCTGCAGAGGTTCAGACGATGTTCTATGTTATAGGGACGGTTGCAGGCCCGCATCCTTACCCTGTAATGGTGAGGGATTTTCAGAGCGTAATAGGGGAAGAAACCAAAAAACAGATTATGGAGAAAGAAGGACGTCTTCCGAACAGCATAATTGCCTGTGTAGGTGGCGGGAGCAATGCGGCAGGTATCTTCTATCCTTTCATAGGTGAGGGGCATGTTAATCTTGTCGGTGTGGAAGCTGCCGGATTCGGGATTGAGACTGGTAAACATGCGGCCAGTATAGGGGCTGGTTTTGCCGGTATTCTTCACGGCTGTAAAACGTATGTTTTGCAGGATTCTGAAGGTCAGGTGCTTAATGCGCATTCAATAAGTGCGGGCCTTGATTATCCGGGCGTTGGGCCCCAGCATGCCTTGTGGGCTGACGATGGGAACGTGGAGTACTGCAGCATTACCGATGCAGAGGCTGTAGATGCATTTTATGAACTGACGCGTCTCGAAGGAATTATCCCTGCGCTTGAGTCATCTCATGCCGTTGCTGAAGCGAAGAAACGTGCCCTCGATGTCGGGGAGGGAGGGGTCATTGTTGTGAATCTTTCCGGCCGCGGTGATAAAGATGTGGATAGTGTTCTTAAGAATGAAAGACGATAGTAAATGCTAAAAGAAGCGGAAACCTAAAAGATTGAAATATATGAACAGGATTAGTTCCAGATTTGAAAAACTGAAGAAGGATGGTAAAAAAGGTTTAGTTGCTTATCTGACTGCAGGCGATCCTGATGTAGAAACTTCCGAGCTGCATATTCGTCAGGCTATAGAGGGCGGAATTGATATTCTTGAACTTGGTGTACCTTTTTCTGATCCAACGGCTGACGGGCCTGTGATTCAGGAAGCTGCGCTGCGTGCGCTGGTTTCGGGTATTACGGTCGGGAAAGTGCTTACAATGGTCACAAATATAAGGCGTTATTCAGATATCCCAATAATCCTGTTTGGTTATGCGAATCCCTTCTTTCGGTACGGGTATGAACGAATCTGTTCTGATGCATCGAAGGCTGGCGCCGACGGTATGTTGATAGTGGATATGCCTCTGGAAGAATCAGGAGAATTGCGTTCTTATATAGATAAATTTGGGCTTTGTTTTATACCGCTCATTGCGCCGACCACTTCAGGGGATCGCGCCGGACGTATTCTTAAGGACGCCAAAGGGTTTGTTTATTATATAATGGTTACCGGGGTTACAGGTGCAAGGAATGAAATTGCGACGGACATAAGCAGCCGTGTTAAGGAGATCAGGAAATACACTGAATTACCAATAGCTGTTGGGTTTGGCGTGAGTAACGGGTTGCAAGCCCGTAGTGTTGTTGAAGCGGCGGATGCGGTCGTTGTTGGCAGTGCTTTTGTCAAGGCAGCAAGAGATGGACATCTTCCTGAGCTGGTTAAAGATATACGTAGCGCGTTGGGGTGATGGTGGTGAATCAGAGAGTCTTCAGTCATACTGTTAGAGTTCCATACGCTCATGTAGACCAGATGGGCTATGTTTATTATGCTAATTATTACGTATATTTTGAAATGGCCAGGGCTGAGATGCTGCGGGAAGCCGGCATGCCTTATACGGACATGGAAAAGCGCGGTGTTATGTTGCCGGTTGTAACATCGCACTGTGAATATAAAAAGCCGGCACATTTCGATGATCTGCTTGTCATCGAGACGAGGTGTACGGAAATTAACGGTACGAGACTTAGGATTGAATACTTGGTTGCGCGAAGTGACACTGTAATTGTGAGGGGCTATACGGAGCATGTATGTCTTTCGACTCCCGGTGGTAAAGTTCTGCGTCCATTACCGGAATTGAAAAAACTCATGCACGAGGCAAGACATGAGTGATCCACGGATACGAAACCATGCCGGAATTCTTGTTAATTATTCGATAAACGCGCGTCGATCTGACACTATTGGTGTTTCTGCAAGTACTCTTGCGGAGCCTCTTGTTCTTGCCGTTTACGAAGAACTTTTGAAAGCCGGGGCGTTTCCGGTTCTTATGATGACACCACAGGGATCTACGGAATCTTTTTTTCGCTATGCCAAGTCACATCATTTGCATACCGTTTTTCCTTTCCAGCTGGCGTATGTTCGAAACATGGATGCAACTATACGTATTTCATCGGAGGGGAATACCAGAAGTCTGTCGGCGGTAGCTCCAAGGAAGCAAACAATGCTTGCTAGAACGATGAAGCCCGTTTCCGATATACTCAGGGCTAAACCATGGGTTATTACGTTATTCCCAACGCCTGCTTATGCACAGGATGCGGATATGAGCCTTTCTGATTTTGAGGATTTCGTTTATTCGGCGATGTTTGCTGATGAATCTAACTCTGTTGCCGCATGGAAATCTCTAAAGAGACGGCAGGATAAATTGATCGCCGGCATCAGGGGAGTTGATGAGGTACACATTGTAGGCAAAGGCACTGACCTGAAGTTGTCAGTTAGGAACAGGAAATTTATTAACTCCGATGGTCATCGAAACATGCCTAGCGGGGAAATCTTCACCAGTCCGGTTGATGGTTCTGCAGAGGGATATATTGAGTATGACTATCCTGTATGTACCTCGGGGCGGGAGATTGATGGGATAAGGCTGGTTTTCAGAAAAGGTGTTGTTGTTGAAGCTACTGCATCCAAAAATGAGTCATTCCTGCGAGAGATGCTGAAGGCCGATAAAGGAGCCTCACGTGTAGGAGAACTTGGTATCGGGACCAATATGAGAATTCAGCGTTTTATCAAGAATATCTTGTTTGATGAGAAGATCGGGGGGACAATTCATTTAGCCTTGGGCCAGTCCTTCGGTGAAGCCGGTGGCAGGAATAAATCTGCCATACATTGGGATATGATCAAGGATTTACGCCGCGGTGGGGCGATTTACATTGATGGCAGGTTGTACCAGAAAGACGGAAAGTTTGTTGTATAGGATAATGTCATTTTACTCTTTATTTACCTGAGAAGATTTTCTGGTTGCCGTCCGTTTAATTTATTTCGAAATACTTGTTCAGTAGATTGTTATATTCGCTTTGCAGCTTGCTGCGTTGTTCCTCGCTCATGTTTCCCTCCGAGAGGGATTTCTTAAGTTCCATCATCCTGTGGAAGTCTTTCAGGAAAGTACGTGCATCCTGCTTGGAAAGGTTTTCATTTGCCAGTGACTGGGCAAATTCATTTTTCAACGTGACATTTGTTCCGAGGCGGAGAACAGGTATTGTGTTGTCGTCGGCATCATGTTTTTCTGCAAATATACAGCGGCTTGCTTCGTTCTTGGTCACTTTACCATCAGGAGAAAAAGACAGCTGAAGTGATTTAATGCTTTTTTGCTGGGTATTCAGTTTGGTTATTTCTTTTTGAGTGGTGCAAATGATTGCAGTTTAATAAATTGGAATAATGTATTAAACTGCTGCTTTAAATCTTGGATTCTGCTTTGAGGTTTATTCCTGTATCCGTCTTTGGTTTATGGCGGTGGAATTGATAGGGCTTGGAGACCGTTTGACCTTCAGGTCCCAGGGTCGAACGACTTGTCTGTAGTGTTTTTAGGACTGTGTCTGTTGTCTTAAAGTGGCATTTCGAGGTCTCGAGTAATATTTCTGGGCCGTGTTTTTTCCCAATTTCAACGGCCGCCTGAATAACGGCAGGAGATGCCCCTTTGTGGAGTTTAATTTTATAGTGTTTTTCCATTTCGCTTAGGGCGCGCAGGAATCCCTCGCGGGCGATTATTGAAGCAGCAGCAACGGCCAGATCTGATTCAGCTTTATGTCTCTGGATCAGTTCAATTTGCCGACCTTTTTTCATTAAAGCACGCTTTACCTGCTCCTTGCTTCCGAACTGGTCAGAGATGGCGCGGGGACAATTTGGGAGAATATTTAACATGTTCTCAATTGCCCTTGCATGTGCCCATGCAAGAATCGAGTTTACATTTCTCATTTGATAGTAAAGGCGATTATATGATCTTGGCCCAATTTTTATTACTGTATAACGTTTGCCCAGAAGTTCGCGCAGGTCACGCCCGAGTTCGAGTGCTTTCTTGTCACTTGAGATATTCTTGCTGTCTTTTACATCCATTTCGCGCATTGTATTAATAAGGGTTTCATCAATGTAAGCGCCAGCCACTACGAGTGGGCCGAAGAAATCACCTTTACCGCTCTCGTCAATTCCTATATGGGGCTGGGAGTGTTCCGGATCTAGTATATCTTCGTAACCTAGGCTTGCCGATGCTAGTACCACAGGCTCAATGACGAACATGACAAATTCCGAGGCTTTTTTCCCTTGAACCAGACATTTGCCGCTTGTGTAGAGCGCTATCCTGCAGTCTTCGGCATCGGCTGCAATAATGGTGTATTCCATCTTTACAGGGCGATAATTACCTTTTTTCAGAATATCAATCAGGATTTTCTGCTGATTTTCAGAAAGTTTATACGTGAATGATGTTTTTTCAACCATGCTTGAGACCATATCAGAAAGTATTCACTTCATCAATTGGAGACTTTTTTCTGTTGACGCTTGTTCTGGCAATGTTCATACTAAAAACTCTATATTATTGGATGGTAACTTTCAGGCGTTGAAGGCGTATATTTGTTGATTATAAGGGGGTTGGAAATGAAGAGAATTGTTGCGTTATTCGTTCTGATTCAAAGCACAATGTTATTTGCGGCAAGTGATACTGTGGCAGAGAAGAAAGCTGCGGAACCCATTAAATTTGCAGTTTCGGCAGGAGTTGAATATAGCGATAACAGAGATTCTTTGCCTGACAAGGAAAGTAATTTTGACCTGTTCATAACCCCTAGACTTGCGTTGGATCTGAAGTGGGAAGAGACGACCATGATGATAGGTTATGCGCCTACGTTTCGGTACAGGACTGATCCGAGTGTCATCCAGAACGACAGTCAGCTGTTCCATGATCTGGCTTTTACATTTACACATGATCCTTCCAGGAATGTCAAATTGAGATTTGTTGAGAATTTCAACCTGACGGATGATCCTTCGGTTCAACAGAATGGTTCAACTTTGCGACGTGACAGCAGTTTCATACTGAATCAGACAGAAGTTGGTGCCAATTACGCTTTCAGCCGGCTGTCTAATCTTGATGTGTTCGGCAAATACATGGTGAAATCTTATGATGATGAGGAGATTGCAAAAGAGTCTGATGAAGACAGGACGGAAGCCGGGATTAGCCTGTGGCATCAGCCTGGAAAGAATTTTGCTTTAAAAGGATTGATTAGTTACAGCATGTACGGCTATGAGGAATATCTGGGTGCCGATCGTGGTTTTGATTCGGTTAAGATTGGTGCCGGCCTCGAGGAAGTAGTTAGTCCGAATTTCAGGTTTGGTTTGCGTGCAGGCGTGCAGAGTGTCAGCTATGCAGATGATGCTATTGATTCCGATAATTCTCCGTTTGGAAGCATTTCTGCTCAGATTTCAACAATTCCTTCGACACGTGTTACTGCTTCAATATCGCATATGATCCGGGAGGCTTTCCTTTTCCCATTTTCATCGCAGAAAAGTACGGATTTTTCTCTGAGGCTGGACTGGGATGCTCCGATACCTGAATTGAGGTTTGGGCTCGGCGGTACCTATAGGAGCGGAGAATATGACTCTGAACATATTTCGCCGGCATTACTGGCCGATTACTTGAGTGGAGCATATGCAGATGCCTATGGTGCAAATACGTCAGGTCAGGAAGATTCAGTGATTGTTGCCGCTGATGTCGCCTTCCAGATAGGGGTTGGAACAAAAATTAAATTTGTTCAAACCTATGAAAAAGTGGATTCAGATGTGAGGTGGTCCTTTAATCGAAATGCCTCATGTATTATGCTGATGCGTGAATTTTAAGGATCATCTTGCTGATTGTGGTTGCGACGTAAGGTCTCTTATCTGCGTCTGCTGGAATTCAGGAAGCGAGTGTCTGATAATCAAATGACGGAAACTCAGGAAACTTTGCACTTTCTGGATTACTGGCGAGTTATTAGATCCAGGAAAGAAATCATAATATCGGTTTTCCTTCTAGTTGTCATTACCGGCGTCATTATTACGTATTCCCTGCCTAAAGTGTATATGTCCTCCACTGTTATCAAGGTCAAAGAAGATTCTCCGGATATCGCGCCTTTCGGCTCTGAGAGTTACAGGAGAACAGATCCCCTTTTTTTGCGGACACAATTCGAGATTATTCAGTCCAGGCCCGTTAGAGAAGAGGTGATCAAGCGGTTGGCGCTTAGTGAAAAACTGGGTAAAGCATACAACTACTATGATCTTGGTCCGGATAAGTGTCTGGAGCAGACGCTGAGAATACTTGCAAAGAGCATGAAGGTTCAGCAATACAGAGACACTAATCTTATCCAGATAAGGGTTTATCTTTCAGAACCGAAAGGGTCAGCACCGGAGATTACGGCATCTGTTGCTGATGCCGTAGCAACCGTGTTCAGAGAGCAGAGCATAGAAAGAAATCGTTTAGCAACGGAACGAGCCTTAAAGGCGCTTCTTGATTCGATTGAAGAACAGAACATGAAAGTTGTGGCAGCCGATGCTAAAAAAGAGAGTATACGTTCCAAATACAAAATTTCTGTTACTTCTTCGTCATATGGACTTACTGCTTCAATGGAGAAAAGGACGCTTGAACATTTGGAACAACTTCGAACAGAGGCTCGAATGGAAGTAGCCCATAAAAAGGCAAGGCTTGATAAAGTGGAAAGTTTGCCTTCCTCACAATTACTTGAGGCTGAGCCATATCTCATTGGAGACCCTGGGCTGGCGGCGCTTGTTTCAGATAAACGCAAGTCAGAGGTTGAGTTGCGAAGGATGAAAGAATCATTTGGCCCTAAGCATCCTGATGTTGCCCGTACAGAAGAGGGGGTAAAAGCTCTTGAGAAGAAGATAGAAGATGCACTTAATGGTTTGCGAACAGGTGTGAAAGCCGACTATGAGGCTGCCAAAGCCAAGCTTGATGCACTGGAGGCAGATTTGGAGGCAAAGAAGACAAGTGAGATTAAGGCTGAAGGTACCAATTACCGGGAGTTTGAGAAGGCCGACGAGGAGCTGGAGCACGCCAAGCGAATCCGTAATGCCATGGAAGTAAAATATGAAGAAGAGAAGATAGCGCTTCGATTGCCTAGATCGACGGTCGAAGTGATTGAGCCTGCAAGGGCCCCAGATAAGGATGACTGGGTCAGTCCTGACTTTCTTCTTAATATACTCTTGAGTATCTTTGTGGGACTTGCCTCTGGCGTAGCACTGGCATATTTTATCGAATACTTAGACACTTCAGTTAAGACAATTGAGGATATTGAGCGCGAAATGGGAGTGTCGGTCCTAGGTGTAATCCCTCAGAAGGTTAAAGTGTTTGTTGATGAAAATGCAGATCCTGCGCATTCAGAATCATATCGCGTGTTAAGGACGAATATTCAGTTTTCAAAGAAATTCAATAATGCAAAGACTTTATGTTTTACCAGTGGGAGTGTGGGTGAAGGTAAGTCTTTGACGCTTTTCAATCTTGCATATGTCTATGCCCAGATGGGTGATCGAATCCTGGTCGTTGATGCAGACCTTCACCGTCCGAGACAGCATAAAATCCTTGAAGTCTCTAACAGTCGGGGACTGGCCAATGTTTTGGCCGGAGAAGTAGAGTTGGGGGATGTAATCATCGAGACGAAGGTTCCAAATATGCATTTCCTCCCTAGCGGAAGACTGGCCGCAGGTGTTCATGGGTTACTGGCAAATCGTATGTTCAAGGATGTTGTCAGGATTCTAAGAGATTCATATGATATGGTTTTCTTTGACGTTCCGCCGATTATAGGAGTAAGTGATGCTTCCTTGATAGTCAGAGAAGTCGATGTCAGTATGCTGGTGATTCAACATAGGAAATATCCTAAGTCGGTTTCGAGCCGTGCCAGGGATATGATTGAGAATGCAGGGGGGAATCTGTTGGGTGTAGTGTTGAATAATATTAATATATCGAGGGATTATTCATATTATTATCATCATTACTATGCATATCCACAGCAGGAAGAGGCTGGAAAGCAGATAAAGCATTCCAGTCGTAAATCATAGTTATGAAAATATTCTGTCATATAAGGGTAAAAATCGGTTTGATGTTTTGTTTAATTGTTGCCGGTGTTTTGACAGGATGCCAGAGCAGTTCGGTAAGCGATAAAAGACTGGTTCGTTATAGACCTGAAATTAACGATCGTGGTGGTATTCATTTGCGTCAGAGTGCTGATCGAACAATTTCCGATGTTTTAGGGACTAATGCCATGGTTCGTTCACTGAATCGTGGTGATACAATCATTGTAGAGTTACGGGGTATTCCTATTCCGGAAAAGATCCAGGGGGAAGTGGATGATTCGGGATTTAACCTTCCCTTAATTGGCAGGGTTCGGATAGATGGTAAGACCACTTTTCAGGCCGAGAAATTGATAGAAAAGGCATACATTGATGGCGGATATTATACTAAAATTAACGTGATTATAAGCAAGCAGGCTGATGAGTATTTTGTTACAGGTGAAGTTAATAAGCAGGATAAGTACTTTATGATTGGTGATCGTACCCTTCTGCAGGCAATTACGGCTGCAGGAGGGTATACGGACTTTGCGAAGAAAAACCGTGTAAAGGTGATGAGAGGCCGGGGTAAAGATAAGCAGATACTATTTTTTGACTGCGAAAAAATAGAGTTGGGTAAGGATAAAGATCCGCTTATAAAGCCTGGGGATATCATCGAGGTGCCTCGCCGACTGTTTCTTTAAAGTAGTGGGACAAATATGAATTGTTTCAATGCTTTCATCTTGGTTTTTATAAACATTCTGGCCTTAAATCTATTCGTTATAGATGCGAGAGGGCAAAATGTTTCCAGTAATCTTCTCGAAAGGTCTAGAACGGTTGTTGCCGTGATAGCTGTTTCAGCTACGGAAACAGGAACGATGCGGGATATGGCTGTAATCGCAATTAAGAATGCGTTAGCTGTACAGCTTGATATGGAAGAACTCTATCTCACGGAAATAAAGTCGGGAGATAAGGTCAAACAGACTGCTGCCAGGAAGAGTCTTGACGAAGTTCTTGGGTCAGTTGAAGAAGCTCGTAACATTCTTCAGCAGGTGGCTGATTGTGCAGGAGAGGTTGGGATTGCAGCTGATGCCGTAAAACAGCAGGAACAGAATATAATATCGGCCAAGTCAGAAAAAGAAGCTGAACGTGCATTGAGGAATATGCAGAAAACCTCAGAGGTGGCGGCAAAGTCTGCCAAAAGGGCCAGAGACCTGGCTGAGATTCTTAAGAAAAAGTGGCTTCTGCCATTACTTCCGAAAACACCTGTTGTTGCTCCTGTTGAACCGACCAAGGTCAGATAGTTTTGTAAGGTTTTAGAGTCATCGTCATGATGGGTAGAAAATATATTATATGTCTAGGAACTCTTCTGCTGTTAACTTCAGTTACGGGAATTGTTTATGCTTCCAGGGTTGCTCTTGCGCAGGGAATATACGGATGGGCTAAGTACATGACGCCAGTTGCTGACTATGGTGATGTTCTTGATCTTTCTGAGTTGGCCTTAAGTATTTATTCGGAAAATTACTATGCGTGTATTTTTGCAGCTGAAACTGCGTATTTTTCCAGTTTTAAGTTGCCGGATAAGGATGCGGCGGGAAATATCAGTAAATCCCTGGAATGGTGCGATAGAGGATTGCAAAGTAATTCTTTCAGGATGCAGTTACACCGACTTAAAACTTATTTAATGGCAAGGCATTCTCTTTCTGAAGCTGCCAAGTATTGGGAGAAATGTACTGATTGGCAGTTCTGGGAACCAGCCAATCATGCTTTGCTTGTGGAATTATATGCGCAGACCGGGCAATATGAGAAGGCTGTAGATTCCCTTATGCTTATAAAACAATCTTCATATTATGCAGAAGCAAGTCGAAAGCTCAATGATGCGTGGAAGAAAGAGAAAGATTTTCCTTCTGAATTCAACACTCTGCGGGTTAAGTAGTTTGTGACGCATTGGATCTGTCTTGTGGATCTTGACTTTTCCTGCGGTTTAGGTGCAACACTATAAGTGCTATGATTCCAAAAATTGAGATTTCCATTCCAGCCTTGTCTGCCAAGGTATATCCATAGTAGATGTCCACTTCTTCAGAATCTGGATAAACCAGCATGAAACAGGGGGTAACCATATGAATGCTTTTTGCCCCTTTTACTTTCCAGTTTGGAAAATAAGATATTTTTACGATATGAGGCAGGCCGATTCCATTTGTACGAAATTTAATGCGATTGTCTGATACCGTTTCGTCAGTGATGGAGATATTTCTTGTCAATGGAATGGGTGTGTAGGGCAACTCTCTGATCCCTGAACGTGAATCACGGCAATATTTTAGATAACTTTCTTCGCTTATGACTATCCCTTTAAAATCGTTTGTTTGTTCTATTGTTTTAAAAAGAATAAAAGGCTGCTCGATCAGTCGAAAGGAATAAAGCCATTCCATTCCGGCCTTTTTCCAGTTGTCACTGTCTTTTGAAGTCATGATGACGCCCGTAGGATAGTATTTCGGCGTATATATGTAACTGCCGGTATTGGTAATGAGCTCATAGAGTTGCCAGCCCTGCGCTTCTGAAATAAATCGCCACTCGGCCGATTGGGAAAGTGCTTTCTTTGTCTCAGACCATTTTGCGATGAAATGTTTGACGTTAAATAAATGCAGATGTTTTGTCGCTCTTTCGAAATTAAAAGAAGCAGGGGATACCAGATTTGGAAATCCTGCACAGTTCTTTGATGTTTCGCCTTGTATGTAATAAGAGAACATCGATCCTATTGCAGAATTAACCAGCCCACCTTCCAGTATAGGTTTCCCGATTAAATGAGGGATGCTCTCAAAGATACGGCTCGATCCGAAAGAATTGTTGTGTTCATGCAGGTCATTGGCCAGTCTGCCTGTTGTGCCTTTAAGAGGTTCGATTAGTTTCCGGAGGACAGGCCATCGAGGTTTAGCCTCTGCACCTTCGTAGTTCCATCGAGTCCAGGAACGGATATTGTTTGTTTCGGTCATTCCGAATAACAAAATAAAAAGCAGAAATGATGTCACGGCCAGTCCCTTATAACGAAATCCTGCAAGAATAGCACCAGTACCGGTTGCGCATAATGCCAGTATACTGAAGAAGATAAACGGCCAAAGTCGTACATTAACAAAAACCTGGGCAATATGATCGTAGCCAAAGTGGAAGAGCAGGATGGAACAGGCAAACATCCATCCAAAGACCAATATTGTATATACGCGTCGAGTGATTCCTTCGATCAGGGCTATTGCGGCAAGAATGCAGACAGGCAGGAGGAGTCCTGTGGGGACAGTGCTGAGGAGCTGGATGTTCCAGTTAGTTCCAAATTCAAGCGAATATTCTTTTTTTAATACAAGAGGGATGAGCCACCAAGCCATAAGAATGAAAGCCAGAAGCGCTTCGCGTGATATAACAAGGATTGCCTGCCAGAACCCCGCTTTTGGCTTCAAAAATGGCAGGATTGCTACGCAAAGGATACCAATAACAGATGTAAAGAAGTGTGATGCAAGGAGGAGGACCAGAAGGACCACAGTCCTGATCCGGAACTTGCCATCATTCGAGTCGCGCCACGAAGATGCTATAAATATCAGCATGATGGGAAAGCTGATGCTGTTGGAGATCATTCCTGCAAAAGTACTGTATATGTTTACGCCCCACATGGTGTGGGCATTTGTAAAAAGTAACGGCATGGATGCCGTTGCGAGAAGAATAGGCGTAGGAGGGGGGAATCGCAGGAGACGACCTGAGAGATAGGCGCAAATCGGAAGGGCAACTATGCCAATAATACTTATGATTTTAAACGCAATGTTGAATGGGATTATCGTGCTTAGCAGTGCGATAACTATATAAGGCAGGGGGAAGTAGTATTGGAACATCGGGAATCCGCACCACCACCCATTTGCCCATGATACAATCCTTCCGTGGTGAAATAATTGATCTTTGAGGTGGCTTGCGAGATAGTTATGAGCTGTGGTGTCACCGCCAGTGATGGTGGTGTTCATAAAAACATATTTAAGTGGAATATGGTATAGAATAAAACCCGCTAAAACTGTTGCTACAATAACCACACAAATTGAATCAAATATATGTTCATTTCTAGGTTTTAGTTCAGGTTGCTGCGTTATTGATTTATGCCACAATTGGATGCAGATGGATGTAATCGCCATTATGCAGGCAAGAACGATCCAGAAAGGCCTGTAATTTTGAAGCAACGGTATAGTGGCAGAGTTGATCGAAATACGTCCATGTGTCACTGAACTGTAATGAAAACCATCCTTTAGGCAGTCTGCGATGACAACAATAGGATAGCAACTTCCTGTCAGCGCACTGACGTTTGCGATCTCAATCGGGACAATATTTGTGATGTAGGGTTGGAGTATGATATTTGTCGGCGGGAGGGAGGCTGACAATTCATCTGGTGAGATCAGTCTGATGGATGTTTCGATGGCGTTTGAGGTGTTTGCGGAAAGGCTCAATAGCATTCTGCCTTTTTCTATTATATCAGGAGAAGTAAGTGAGGCACTAACCGGATTAATCTTATTTGTCTCGCCCGTGATCAGGGGTGCTGATGTAATAGCAGTTGATGGATATCCATTACTGTCCTCGTAGTGGAGTTTTATGCCAATATTAAATATGCCCGGGGTATCTGGTAGGGGATCAATATTTATGGTAAAAATGTGTGTCCCGTTAGTTTCAACCAATTCTTTTATATCACTGAAAAATACATTGGTTCCAAGAAAGGCCTCCATTTGCAGATTCTGTGCCTGTTCGTTGCCTTTATTTGTAACATGGGCGGTAACCGTGGCGTGTCCTTTTGAGAAATATGAGGATGTGTTTACCTCCAGGGAAATAAATCCGCCAAGCGAAATCACTGGAGTAGCCAGTATTATCAGGGTTGCTGCCAGTAAAAACTTTTGTTTCATCAGGATTCTCATCATATGGTTTGTATCCTACTTAATGCAATTGCTTATATAAAGTGTTTGTATCCCGGGGTAAATGTTAATAGTTTTTGTGTTCTCCAATGTAGGGATGGTTTGAACTTATGATATTTGGATAAATATGCATATTCACGCAACACATGGATTAGTAGATATAATTGTTGATGCATTAATGATTACCGGATTTGTATTTGTGGTAATGCTTATTGTCGAGTATTTCAATGTTCTGACAAGAGGGACTTTCGAGAGAAGTTTGCGAGGGCCTGGCTGGAGGCAGTATTTTGTCGGTGTATTACTTGGTGCTGTACCTGGTTGCCTTGGCGGGTTTGCGGTTGCCAGTATGTATTCACACGGCGTTTTGTCTGTCGGAGCCGTTGTTGCAGCAATGATAGCGACAACTGGCGATGAATCGTTTGTCATGCTTGCAATGTTTCCAGTAAAGGCGTTATTGCTGTCTGTCTTTCTCATGTTGTTGGGGATAGCCTCTGGTTGGTTGTCGGACCGGTTGGCTGGAAAATACGGCATGATCCATCCTGCCTGCGATCAGAAATTCGAAGTTCATGATAAATCGTTAGAATGCTTTGCCCGGGGGAATATAGTAAATCAGTGGAGGAAATGTACTCCGGTACGCGGAATTCTGGCCGTGACGTTGGCGATATTTGTTTTTGGGGTAATAGCCGGGGAGTGGGAGACGGAGGAGTGGGACTGGATAAGAATGACTCTTTTAGTGCTTGGTGCGATAGCGTTCTTTATTGTTAGTACTGTGTCTGATCATTTTTTACAGGTTCATCTGTGGGAACATGTGGCAAGAAAGCATGTTCCTAAAATATTTGCATGGACAATGGCTGCGCTAATACTGATTTATTTCGTGATTGGTCCAATGGAAGGCGATCGGTTCATTCATGGTGAGTCAGGGGCGGAGGCGAAATGGTTTGTACTTCTTCTGGCCTGCGTGGTGGGGCTGATTCCTGAGTCAGGTCCGCATCTCGTATTTGTTCTTGCGTACGCGCACGGCGCTGTTCCGCTTGGTGTCTTGGTGGCAAACTCAATAGTTCAGGATGGTCATGCAATGTTGCCAATATTGGCTGATTCACGACGTATGTTTCTTATCATCAAGATTATTAAGTTTGTACTGGGCCTAGTTGTGGGGGGCATTGTATTGCTGATCGCTGTTTAAGTATTCCTTTTAAGTGAAGTCAATGCGGAAGCTGTGAACGTCTTGTTTAAGCGAGCTTGTAATCTTGCCTTCGCTCTTATGAAGGACTTTCTGCATCGCCTTGTTTTCTCTCAATACTTCTGCGGTGAATCCGCTGATACCATTCCTTCTGGCTATGGTGGAAAGGTGTTTGAGTAGGAAAGTTCCTATTCCATTGTTTTGCCAGTCGTCACGGACAACAAAGGCTACTTCGGCCACATTTGTCTTCTCGTCAAGGTAGTAACGCCCGATGGCTATAATATCGTCTCCATGTGCCTCGGGAAGTGTAGCGACTATTGCAACGTCACTGCGATGATTGATGTAAACAAAGTTCTGGACCTCTTTACGGGGTATACGCTTCATTCTGGACATGAAACGATAATAAATTGTTTCCTGTGAGAGGGCATAGAAGAGTTCACGCATGAGAGGTTCGTCTGTAGGACGTATGGATCGGAAATTGATCATCGTGCCATCGTGTGTGATGTGCTTGGTCTGGAATTCCTTTGGCCCCACGACCATGTTCTTGCCGATTTCGGCCAGATCCTGCGGGATATATTTAGCCTCAATGGCCTCCTTGACTAGTTGAGCCCTGTAATCCGGGTGAGCAATCGATATCAATGCGATTGCCCGTTCGTGAACACTTTTCCCGTGCAGATATGCAACGCCGTATTCAGTAACAACGTAGTGCACGTCTCCTCTTGTGGTGACCACTCCTGCGCCAGGACTGAGTCTTGTCACAATTCGTGATATCTTTCCCTTCGATGCTGTTGCCGGCAGTGCGATAATTGCTTTGCCGCCCTTGGATCTTGCGGCGCCGCGATTGAAATCGACCTGGCCGCCTATTCCAGAGTAGAATTTTGTGCCGAGAGAGTCTGCGCAAACCTGGCCAGTAAGATCAATTTCCAATGCTACGTTGATTGCCACCTGCTTGTTCTGCCTGCTTATGATAAATGAGTCATTCACATATTCTGTAGGGTGGAAGGAGAAAATGGGGTTATTATCGACATAGTCATAAAGTTTCTTTGTTCCCATGCAGAAACTGGCCACTATTTTTCCGCGGTCCAGAGTTTTGCGGAGACCTGTTATAACATTTGTCTCAATCAGGTCAATGATGCGGTCCGTGAACATTTCTGTATGAATGCCAAGGTCCTTTTTGTCTTTTAAATGATCGAGGACGGCCTGAGGAATTCTACCGATACCCATTTCTACTGTTGCATGATCTTCAACAAGAGCTGCCACGTATTCGCCTATTTTTCTGGTGGCGGCATCTGGCTCTGGTGGTTTCATCTCGAGCAACGGCGCATCGACAGGCACGAGGATATCAAGATCCTGGACATGGATAAAGCTGTCGCCAAGAGTTCTTGGCATTCTTGGGTTTACCTGTGCAATTACAAGGCTGGCATTCTCGGCTGCGCTCTTAACTATATCAACAGAAATTCCGAAACTGCACATTCCCCGCTCGTCGGGCGGGGTTACCTGAATCAATGCGGCATCCAGCGGAAGTTGTCCTGATGCGAAGAGCTTTGGAATATCGGAGAGGAAAATAGGTGTATAATCGCCTACACCTTCCTGGATAATGCCTCTCACGTTTTCTGCAATAAAGAAACTGTTTACACGGAAACACTGCGCTAAATCCTTGTGCGCGTAAGGAGCGTCCCCCATGGTCAGCAAGTGAACGATTTCAGTATCTGCAAGTTCCCTGCTTCTGGCTGTAAGGGCTTTTACCAGTTCCAATGGCTCTCCGCATCCGGTACCAATGAAAACGCGGTTACCGGGTTTGATCCGTGCGGCTGCTTCATCAGGAGTAGCGATAAGGTCGCTGTATTTCTTCTGCCACTGAGGGTCCCAAGTTGTTTTCTTTTCTTTCTTCATTCTGGCTAGTCTTTCTTTACAAGTGTAATACGGGCGTCTGCCGCAATCGATTCCGATCCGACTTCGCCTACCATAAACGGGTTGATGTCCATTTCCACTATTTCCGGAAAATCGGTTACAAGCTGACTGATTCGCTGAAGGCTCTCGGCAATGGCTTGAATGTCTACGCTTGCCTGTCCGCGCACACCTTTTAACAGGGCGTAAGACTTTGTTCCTTGCAGCATCTGTATTGCTTCATCCGCGGTAATGGGGGCTATATGGAATGTTACGTCCTTCATTACTTCGACAAAGATTCCACCGAGACCGAACATGAGCATCGGTCCAAACTGCCGGTCTCGTGTCATGCCTAGGATGACTTCCCTGCCACGTTTGCACATTTTTTCAATGTAAACGCCATCAAGTCGTGCTTCTGGCATTTTATCCCTTATGCGGAGCATCATTAGATCGAAAGCATCGCGTACAGCTTCGGCAGACAACAGGTTTAGTTTTACGCCTCCGATATCTGATTTATGGATGATGTCGGGGGAGACGATCTTCATTGCTACAGGGTAACCTATTCTGTCTGCCACTTCGATTGCCACCTCGACATTGTTTGCGACTTCGCCGGGTGGAACATTGAAATCATATGCTCTGAGAATTTCCTTGGCATAGGCTTCGCCGACCTGGAATGACTTCGTTCGGATATGTCGCCGGATTATGCGTTCAGCGCGTCTGCGATTGACCGGGAAACGTGTTACCACTCTTGTTGGTCTTTTCAGCCAAGATGCGTAGGTGCACATGGCCCTAAGGGCTGCCACTGCACGTTCCGGGGATGTATAATCTGGCAGGTTGTGGGCCACCAGTTCTGCCCGGCCCGGCATCACATCCTCGCCGCCCATGAAGGATGCAAGAATTGGTTTTTCATGGTTGGCGCATTTTGCAATAGCCCTAGCAGTTTCTGCGGGTTTTGTCATGGCCTGTGGTGTCATGATAACTATGATTGCATCTACAGATTCATCTGCCTGTGCTGCTTCAACGGCCATTACATATCTGTCGGGGTCGGCATCACCCAGCACGTCAATAGGGTTGGCAACGCTTGCAGCTGCTGGCAATTTTTCCCTGAGTGCCGTTGCCGTACCTCCTCCGAGGCTTGTGACTTTAAGTCCTGCGATTTCTGCAGCATCAGCCGCCATGATCCCCGGGCCTCCTGCATTTGTGATGATGGCAACTCTCTCTCCCTTGGGAAGTGGTTGCATCGCAAAAGCCGTGGCATAATCAAACATTGCCTCGAAAGTTTCTGCCCTGATCACGCCTGAACGTGTGAAAGCCGCGCCGTATGCAATATCTGCACCGGCAAGGCTCCCTGTATGTGATGAAGCTGCCTTCACTCCGGCCTGGGTGGTTCCAGCTTTAAAAATTACGACAGGTTTCTTTGTGGCAGCAGCTTCTGCTGCCTTAATGAACTGGTCTCCTGAAACAATACTTTCAAGATAGCCAACAATGACTTTGGTCTCCGAATCATCCGCAAAGGCGTTAAGGAATTCGGTTTCGCACAGGTCAGCCTTGTTTCCCATGCTGATTAATTTTGCCAATCCGAGATGTCTGCCTGCCGCCCAGTCAAGTATGGCCGTGCACAAGGCGCCTGACTGGGAAATAACAGATATTCCCCCTGTCATGGGCATATGCTTGGCAAAAGATGCGTTCATTTTATGGTGAGTGTTGAGGAGTCCGAGACAATTGGGACCGAGAAGATTCACCCCCTTGGACTTGCAAATCTGTGCGATTTCGATCTCCAAGGCTTTTCCTTCTTCTCCGACTTCTTTGAATCCGGCAGTTATTACAATAATTGCCTTTGCTCCGGCCTGTATGGAGTCTTCTATCGCCGGCTTCACAACAGGGGTGGGAACTGCAATTATGGATAAATCAATCCCGTTGGGAATTGATTTCAGGTCAGGATAACATTTAAGCCCGAGTATGGAATCGGAGGAAGGATTTACCGGTGCTATTTTTCCTTCGAATTTCCCATTAATCAGATTAGCGACTATTTCGTGTCCAACTTTTCCTGGTGCCCGCGATGCGCCTACTATAGCTACTGTGTTTGGATATAATAGATTCTTCAACATGAATAAATTCCCTTGTTCAATACTTTAAAGCCTTCAAGCCACAATCAAAAATCATACCCAACTTGTTTACGACCGAACGGGTAATTTTATACCGTCTGGCGGTTGGATTATTGTTTTCCGCAATGAGAAAAATTACTGTGGCATATTGCGTCTAAGTGCCTCTAAAAGCAATATAAATTGTGAAAATTTTAACGCGAATTCCTGAAATATTATAGCATAAAGTCGCGCTTTTAACTGGAAATGAATCTTCTGGCGCTTGAAATATTTTGTCTATATTCTGATTATCGTCACAGTGCTGGTGGAAGTGTCTTTGACTGGTATATTTGAGATGTTAAAAAGGTGGCTGGATGGTTGACGAGAAACAGACAAGTCGTTTGCAGATGTTGGTGCTCTTGATTTGTTTTTTTGTTTCAGGTATTGCCGGCCTGATTTATGAAGTGCTTTGGGAAAAGTATCTGGCATTGTATGTGGGGAGTACAGGCCTCGCACAGATAATCGTTCTTGCTACTTTCATGGGTGGGCTTGCCTTAGGCAGTCATTTTCTCGGTCGTTTTGCTGATCATGCCCGTAACTCAATACGGTTCTACGCAATGCTCGAATTTGGAATAGGAGCGTATGCGTTACTTTTTGATCATATTTTTTTCATCAACCGTGACTTGTTCCTGTGGATGGTTAAAATGACCGGGCTCACATCTTCGGGGTTGTTAATTGCCAAGGTGGTTGCCTCTTCTGCCTCCATTCTCCTCCCGGCGTTTCTCATGGGTGGAACTCTGCCGGCCATGGCGAAATGTCTGATCCACGATTCAGCCTCTGTCGGGCCACGTATATCGCGACTTTATTTTCTGAATAGTCTTGGTGCGGTCTTTGGATGTCTTCTGGCCGGTTTTCTCCTGATCCGCGTATGTGGCCTGCAATTTGCGATGGTGATAGGCAGCCTGATGAACATCGTGGCGGGAATTGCTGCCCTCGCAGTTCTGGCAAATGTAAGCCATGAAAATGTAAAGGATCTTGATGACAGGGAAAACGAGCCTTCAGAGTTGATAAATTCAGGAAAATGGGCTGCGAGTGTAGTGCTTGTCTGTGCGGGACTTTCTGGTGCCGTTTCCATGATGTATGAAGTGGCGTGGATAAGGTTGTTGACTCTGGTCCTGGGCGCATCGACGTATTCATTTTCCCTGATGCTGGCAACATTTATTTTCGGCTTGAGTATTGGAGGCCTGCTGCTTTCTTTGCGCAGGAAGACATCGGGTTACGCGGTTGTTTTTGGGGTTACTGAGATTCTTGTTGGCGTAGCGGTTTTGATTACCTTGCCGCTGTATGTCAGGTTACCTTATATTTTCAATCAGATCGCGTGTTCGTTCTCGAGGGAGGCGGCCACGTTCGGTCTCTATGAGTTCTGTAAGTTCTTTTTGTGCGCAATAGTGATGCTCGTTCCAACTATATTGCAGGGTATGACGCTTCCGGCAGCCACGAAGGTCCTGACCAGTGAGGTGCGTTCACTTGGAAAGAGTGTAGGGATTGTGTTTGCCGTAAATACAGTGGGTACGCTTGCAGGTGTAATTCTTGCTGGTTTTGTGTGGCTGCCTTTCATGGGAATTAAAGGAACCATTGAAACAGCAATAGTGCTTAATGGAGTCATTGGAATTGCAGTGCTGGTCGTAGTCAAAGGGGCCGGATTAAGACGACCTGTTGTTATCATGTCTTTAGTCTGCATGATTGTTGCGTGGATATGGTATGGCCTCAACTTAGGTGGGTGGGACCGCGATGTTCTGTCTTACGGGACTTACCGATCACGACAGCGATTGTCGAGTTATTCCGAGTTGGCGGATATAGTTAAAGGCAGGAAAACCCTGTTTTACAGAGACGGTGTTGATGCCACGGTTGCTGTTCAGGATATCACAACACCGTTCTTGCAGCGTATCTTAGTCATCAACGGTAAGGTTGATGCTACGACTTCAGGGGACATGCCAACCCAGAAGATGGTGGCACACCTGCCTATGCTGTGTCGGAAAGGTGCCGAGGATGTTCTTGTTGTCGGCGTCGGCAGTGGCGCAACGATAGGCGGGGTTTTAGCATATGATGTCAAGCATGTTGATGTTGTGGAACTTTCCCGTGATGTCATAGAGGCTAGCCGGCTTTTTGATTCAATCAACGGGCGGTACTGGGAAGACCCTCGTGTCAATGTCGTATGGGAGGACGCAAAGACCTATCTCCAGGTCAGCGACAGGAAGTACGATGTTATTATCAGTGAGCCTACAAACCCATGGATTGTTGGTGTTGCTGGGGTTTTTTCCAGAGAATACTTTGAGATCTGTCGCGATCATCTTCGCCCTGGTGGCATGTTTGTTCAATGGATTCAGGGGTATGAACTGGAGGATTCAACGTTCTTCATGATGCTGGAAACTTTTTCGGGAATTTTCCCATACTACACAATGTGGAATCCTACTCGTTCCGATACGGTTCTTGTAGGGGCAATAGAACCCTATGGGCCTGACTTGAAAAACATGAAAGACATTGCTTCCAGATCTCCCGTGCGAGCTGACTTAAAGATTGTCGGGATTGAATCCATTCTGCCGATTTTGGGGATGCAGATGCGTGATAATGCTGATCGATATTCGCACGTGGCGTGGACTGGTGCCATCCATTCGGATTTCTTTCCGGTTCTGGAGTATGCTGCCGCCAGAGGGTTTTTTGTCGGGTCTCAGGCCGAAGGAGTCAAAAGACTGGATTTGAGATCCCAGTCCCCTGTGAATGCGGGAATATGGCTCCAGAAATACCTGAAGGAATATTCTCCTTCGAGCTCTGAATTGAAAAACTGTTACGCTCTTTCTATAACAGACCGCGGATTAAATAGCAGGCAGGCTTTGTGCTGGGCGAGTTTGTGGTTTAGATTGTATCCTGATGATCATGAGGCCAGGATCGCTGTCACGGAACAAATCAATACAAGTCATGACACTGTTCTCCATAACATTGGGAGGCCTTCTGTTGGTAAAAAGAGTTATGTGGATCAGAAATTATGGTGCAAATTCGCTTTCGAGGATTACGTTACAAAGCGCAATTGCCTGGATCCGGCTGCTGCTGCGGATGTTATCGATGATTTCAGGATTGTTTCAGAATCGGTGGAGGGCCGGAAGGATGCCGATATTTTGCGATGGTGTGGTGAGATAATGTATGATTTGGGACGATATGATGATGCTGTAAAATACCTGGAGCCGTCGGCAAGAATTATTGCCGGTCTGCCTGGTCGCAGGGGGGAATTTGATGATGTGGCCACGCTTCTCATAAGGGCTTTGCTTGCAAAAGGGGATGCGGCAAGAGCCCATGAATTGTTTGTTGAGTTATTCAGGTCGGTTAAATCTAATCTCAAAGTGACACTGATAGGTGCCGAAATTGATGCGGCGATTGCATTAAGGGTCGTAAAATAGAAAGATCAATAGAAAAAAAGAGCTGACATAGATCAGCTCTTTTTCTGTCCCTGTTATTGGAAGATATCTCTATTAGTTCGACTTTCTGCCGCCTACACCTTTTGTCGAGCTGGTTACGACTTTGGCTTTTTCGCTTGGTCGGAGTGCACGGACTGCCTTGCCGGCTAGCCACATCTCTGAGTTACCCATGGCAGAAAGCTCTTTGTCGAGCATCTGCTGATAATTCTTTTTACCACATGCCGATATAACTCTGGCAGTTTCCTTGCCACATTTTACCGATTTGTAAAGTTTCTCAAATACTGGCAGAACAGCTGCCCTGAATTTGGGGTTCCAATCTAGGGCGCCTCGTTGTGCTGTGGCGGAACAATTAGAAAACATCCAGTCCATTCCATTTTCGTCAACAAGACGAATCAGGCTCTGGGTAAGTTCCTCTGATGTCTCGTTAAAGGCCTCGCTGGGTGTATGGCCATACTTCCTTAAAGTATCGTACTGGGCTTGCATTACCCCGGCCAGTGCTCCCATGAGGATCCCTCGCTCACCTGTAAGATCGCTGTAGACTTCATGCTGGAATGTTGTAGGGAAGAGATATCCAGAGCCAATTCCGATACCGACAGCTATGCACCTTTCTTCGGCGCGTCCTGTAGCATCCTGGAATACAGCGTAGCTGGAATTGATTCCAGCACCGGAGAGGAAGTTGCGGCGGACTGATGTTCCTGATCCCTTGGGTGCAACCATGATCACGTCAACATTCTTGGGAGGGATTACACCCGTCTGGTCCTTGTAAACAATCGAGAAACCATGAGAGAAGTAGAGTGCTGCGCCGGGTTTGAGGTTTTTCTTTACCATCGGCCAGATGATCCTCTGGGCTGCATCACTGGTGAGAATCTGTATAATCGTACCTCTGCGAACAGCTTCTTCAATATCAAAAAGGGTTTTGCCTGGAACCCATCCGTCCCTGACCGCGCGATCCCAGTCTCTCTTGAAAGACTTAGCCTGACCAATTATGACGTTGAAACCATTGTCCCTGAGATTGAGTGATTGGGCAGGCCCCTGAACCCCGTAACCGATAATGGCAATGACTTCGTTCTTGAGGACCTTGCGGGCCTTGCTCATGGGGAATTCTTTCCTCATGACAACCTTTTCCTTTGTACCGCCGAAATTAATGATAGCCATGTATTCTTTCTCCTTATTTTTATACTCAAAACGACAAAGGCACAAATAGTAGACAGTTTTTAAATGTGGTCAACGTTTTTATTGGCTTACTGAAGAAAAGGACGTTATTCTCAATTCTTATCTTATATAAAACAGTTTAAAAATGAGTGAAAGATTGGAAAAAATCAAAGCCTTAAGCCTGCTTTCAGGCGGTTTGGATAGCCAGCTTGCCGTATGTGTTTTACGGGAGCAGGGAATTCACGTAGAGGGACTTACTTTTGAGAGCCCGTTCTTTAGTTCTGTTAATGCACGGAATGCCGCAGAAAGTCTGGGCATTCCTCTGCGTGTCGTCGATTTCACAAATGAAATCATCGAATTACTGAAAAACAACAAACATGGCTTTGGCGCTGGAATGAATCCGTGCATTGATTGTCATGCGGTAATGATCAAAAAAGCAGGGATGATAATGGGACAAATGGGTTTTCATTTCCTGAGTACGGGCGAGGTTTTGAACCAGAGGCCGATGTCGCAGAACAGGCAGAGCCTGAATGTCGTTATGGATGAATCTGGCTGCGGAGAGTTTCTTGTCCGTCCCCTGAGTGCGAGGCTGCTGGCAGAAACTGAGCCGGAAAAGAGAGGGTGGGTTGATCGTTCAAGACTTTTAGCTATAGAGGGTCGTAACCGGAAGGCACAGTATAAGCTGGCCAGACATTTTGGTCTTACGAATATTCCTCAGCCTGCAGGTGGCTGTAAGCTTACGGAGCCAAATTTCTGTAAACGTCTGATGGATTTAGCCCGACATGAAGGTTTGGATTTAAGGATTATTAGACTCTTACTCCTGGGACGGCATTTTCGGCTTGGCAGTAAAATAAGAGTGGTTGTCGGAAGGGATGAATCCGAAAATGGCCTTCTGGAGGAAACTGCAGAGCTGATGGGGTTTATTATTCAACCTGAAATAGTTCCTGGTCCATCCTGTCTGGTTTCGTCCGAGGCGGATGAGAAGCAGACGCTAGTTGCTGCTGCAATATGTGCCCGGTACTGCGACTTGGAAGGTGAAATACCGGTCAGCGTTAAGATTGTTTCCGCTTCTGGAACAAGAACCATCAACGTGCTTCCGGAGACGCGGGCCGAAATTGAACGTATGAGGATTTAGGTCTTCTGTCCAGTGCGTTGTCTATTTCTTGAATACCTGCATCAGGAACCATCCCATTGCAGCTGCAACTAGGATAAAGCCTATAACAGCCAGACCAATAAGTAACGGTCTGTTGTCACGCTTGGTTTGGAACGCAGGGGAAGGAGAAGAACTGCCTGCTATATTTCTGGCAACATTACGTGAAGGGGCGATAATAACAGTTGGGGTGGTATTGGCCCTTGTGAGGGGTTCTGGTTCGGGATCTATTTCTATATCGTTACCATCAATTGTGAGCTCTATTGCTCCAAGCATTATGATATCGCCGGGTTTAAGGCGTACCTCGACGATGTTCCTGCCGTTTAGCCTGGTTCCATTGGTTGAGTTGAGATCCTTGAGCGTATACTTGTTTCCGTCTTTCTTCACAAGGCAGTGTTTGCCGGAAATAGCTGGATCATCTAACGAAAGCGAGTTCTGGTCTGACCGACCTATGGACACTTCATCCTGGTCAAGTTCAACCTTCTGCCCTTCCATCTCTCCTGAGGTAATCGTCAGAAAAGCCATAAAGTAGTTTCTCCAAAATTGACTTCGCAAATTATTTGCATAAAATAGTGAAGCTGTCAACGATGTCATGAGTGGAATTGCAAGTTTTATGCGGGATGTTATAAACGAGGTATTCTTTTATAATAGAAGATTGGGTGGGGGCGAATTATAGTGTTTTATGAAACTTTATGCCGCGATTACGTCCGGCGTTAATATGTAGGGAGTGTCAGGATGAATTCTCATGAAATTCTGAAGCAGTCCATAGACAAGGTTGGTGTAAAAGCGGTTGCCGCTTCCATGAATCTTTCGCCAGCTATGGTTTATAAATGGTGCGAACCGAAAGAGTCGCCGGATGATGGGGGCGCTTTGAATCCTCTGGACCGGCTTGTTCAGTTGTATGATGTCACGCATGATGTCGCACCTGCGGAGTGGCTTTGTCAGAAGACGAACGGCTTCCGTGTAGATAATCCCAGGAAGGGAGGCCAGAAGAGGAAAATCATGCTTGATTCTACGCAGACAATAGTGAAGGAATTTTCGCATCTGCTTCAGGCGGTTTCGGAAAGTTATTCGAATGATAATAAGATTGATTTCGAGGAGGCCAAGCGGATACGTAAGGAATGGGAGGCTTTAAAAGTTGTGGCAGAGTCATTCGTGATCTCCTGTGAAGAAGGTCTGGAAGGGTAACCATGGTGTAATTTGCTTTGCGATGGTGTTGGCATTTGCTAACATTCAATGAGAAAAATGCAAGCGTACTGCAGGATCAAGAAGAAGAGGAGGATGGCAATATGATGGCTGGTATAGTTGTTCTTATTATAGTCGTGGCGCTGATATTTTTTGTAATAGGTATTTACAATACGCTGGTCACGTTTAGAAATAGATACAAGAATGCATTTGCCCAGATAGACGTTCAGCTCAAACGGCGTTATGATCTTATCCCAAACCTTGTAGAGACTTCTAAGGCCTATATGTCGCATGAACGTGGTACGCTTGAAGCTGTGATACAGGCGAGAAACCAGGCTTCTGCTGCCAGTGTCAAAGCTGCTGCAAACCCGGGTGACCCGGGCGCTATGACCGCACTGCTTGGTGCAGAATCAGTGTTGACCGGCACTATTGGGAAACTGTTTGCTTTGGCGGAGGCGTACCCGGATTTGAAGGCGAACCAGACGATGGCGCAGCTCATGGAGGAGTTGACCTCTACGGAAAACAAGATTTCGTTTGCACGACAGGCGTATAATGATTCTGTAATGTCGTACAATACAAAGAGGGAAACCTTCCCGAATGTACTGGTAGCTGGTCCGTTTGGATTTACCGAAGCGGCTTTATTTGAAATCAAGGTCGAAGCGGAGCGTGAAGCTCCTAAAGTCTCGTTTAAATAAAAAGACATATTTTGCGAGGTTGGCCTTGGCGGTAGCGAACACCATGGATTTTTTCAAGAGTCAGGACATAGCGAGGAGAAAGACTTCTATCCTTGTTTTGTATTATTGCCTGGCCGTGGTAATGATCATCCTGGCTGTTTATGCAGCAGCCATGATGCTCTTTCAGGGGGCGATGGTTAAGTCCGGAAGCGAGATGGCTTTAAAAACCCTTTGGAATCCGGAGTTATTTATCTGGATTACCGGTGTTACATCGGCCATCGTTCTGATAGGATCTATCTTCAAGATCAGCCAACTTTCATCCGGTGGAGCGGTAGTGGCGGAAATGCTTGGTGGTCTCGAAATTGAAACGAATACGCGTGATTTGAATCAACGCAAGATTCTGAACATTGTGGAGGAAATGGCAATCGCGTCAGGACTTCCTGTTCCGCGTGTTTTTCTCCTTGATGACGAGGATGGTATTAATGCCTTTGCAGCTGGATTCTCTCCTAGCGATGCCGTGATTGGCGTTACGCGTGGATGTATTAACCAGTTAAACCGCGATGAACTTCAAGGTGTTATTGCACATGAATTCAGCCATATCTTGAATGGTGATATGAAGCTGAATATCCGTTTGATGGGTGTTCTGAACGGTATTCTTGTGATAGGTCTCATAGGCTTCTGGATATTCAGGAGCACTTCCAGGTCGAGATCGAAAAAAGGGAATGCATTGCCCATAATACTGTTTGGGGTAGTTGTCTGGGCGATAGGTTATATTGGAGTTTTTTTTGGAAAGCTCATAAAAAGTGCTGTTTCGAGGCAGAGGGAATATCTTGCCGATGCATCAGCTGTTCAGTTTACGAGGAATCCAGGGGGTATAGCAGGTGCCCTCAAGAAAATCGGCGGTTTTGCCGGTGGATCCAGGTTGGCTACTGAACACGCTGAGGAAGCGAGTCACTTCTTCTTCAGTAACGGGCTTGCTGGGTCGTTTATCAACCTTATGGCCACCCATCCTCCGATCGAAGATAGAATCAGCCGCCTGGATCCTTTCTTTGAGATGGAGCGGGCCGGACAGCTTGGTGTATCGGAGATTGCCCCGCCTCAATTGTCCGAAGAGCGTGTTGCTGGGGTGTCCAGTTTTGCTGTTAACCCTGACAGGGTTATAGCAAGTGTTGGTGTTCCAACTTCGAGCCATGTAAAATATGCAGCTGGCCTGATATCAAAGATGCCCTCAGAAGTGGTAGAGGCCGTTCATGAGCCACACAGTGCCGGCGCGGTCATTTATGCTCTACTTTTGGACAAGAAAGTGGAACTGCGACAGCAACAGTTGAAATATCTATCCGGCAATGTTGACGCAGATGTGAGTGATCATATTCTTCGACTGATTCCGGTGGTTGATGAGATTGGGAATGTTTCAAAGCTTCCTCTTGTTGATATGGCTATACCTGCCTTGAAGAAGATGACAAACAGTCAATATTCAGACTTTCGCACGCATGTGGATGCCCTCGTTGCAGCCGATAAAGAAATTGATTTGTTTGAATATACACTTCAGCGTATCATTATGTGTCATCTTGAATCGGCTTATGGGCGGATAAAGCCCCAGGTAATTCGTTATCAGGATATAAAATCAGTTTTGCCAGTTTGCGGCAAATTGCTTTCATGCCTCGCATACTGGGGCGCTGATGATGAAGAAACAGCAAAAAGGGCTTTTGATTCTGGAGCTGGCAGGTTGGGGGACAACCGTGGAACTCTTGTCCTAAGCCATCTAGATCAATGTGGCATGCCTATGTTGGATGAGGCGCTTAGCCAGGCGGCAGATTCTGCTCCGATGGTGAAGAAGCGGGTATTGGATGCATGCGTGGCGTGTATTGCTGCGGATGGTACAGTGACTCATGAAGAATCTGAGTTGATACGAGCCATAGCCGATTCCATGGGTTGTCCCATTCCGCCATTTCTGCCAGGTAAATTGAATTGATTTGGCTGTCCGTTTCTTGAAGTATGAAGCGGGGGTTGGTTCGAGTTGACGGTTCTCGGTTTATAGGATGTAATTATTTAGGCGATATATATTAAAGTCGGGAGGGTTGTTCTATGGATTGCAGGCTCGTTAATATTACGTCAGGTATGTCCGAGATGTATCCGCTACATGAAGGTGTCACGACTATTGGACGAGAAAGCGATAATAAAATTCAAGTTCTCAGGGCCAACATTTCACGTCATCACGCCAAAATCACAAATATGCCCAGCGTCTGCCAGGTTGAGGATCTCGACAGTATAAATGGAACATTTGTCGATGGTGAAAGAATCAAATCTATGGTTCTAAAGCACGGCAATGAGGTAAGATTTGGTGATGAAGTCTTTCGATTTGAGGCGCAAGGTTCTGTGGGTTCCGATGACGTAATGTTTATGCAGAGGGACTACTCTGTAAGGGCTCAGATGGATACCGTGAGGATTCAGCAGAAAGCGCCGGAAACAAAGATAATGGCGCCAGTTTCAAAGCTGTCACCACTGCGCCCGAAGAAAAAGGATTAAGCCAATGGCATTAATACGACTCGGAATCAGCAGGTGCCTGCTGGGTGAACGTGTGCGTTACGATGGGCAACACAAGCATGACCGCTTTCTTACCGATACATTAGGCCGTTATGTTGAATATCTAGGTGTGTGCCCGGAAGTTGAATGCGGGTTGCCGGTGCCCAGAGAGTCAATGAGGCTGGTTGGTTCCGTCGATTCGCCAAGGTTAATGACGAGGGCAACCAAAAGGGATCTAACAGATCAGATGTTGAAATGGGTTGCCGCGAGATTGGCTTCTATTGAAAAAGAGAACCTTTGTGGTTTTATTTTTAAATCGAAATCACCGAGCAGCGGGATGGAACGTGTCAAGGTTTA
>MHBM01000264.1:5706-29223 GCA_001804885.1 Lentisphaerae bacterium RIFOXYA12_FULL_48_11 | reverse complement strand
CGATATTCTTGGGAATATATTTTCAATTCCTTCCAAAATACTGCTCCTGCACTGGAAGGTTGATCGTCACAATATTTCTTCGAATACAGTTTCATCGCTGCGACGGTATCTTGCTGATAATGAGATGAACAGCGTAAAGGTCCGGCTCAATGAGTATGCGCCAGGCGGGGAGTGGAGCAGACTGTTCAGGAATAAGTCGGTGGGTGCCGGATGGAGGTATACTCTGGGACTTTTCTCTGCATTAGGTTATACAATTTTCCCGGGTCGTCTTTTTGGCGGTGACAATTTTAACCCGTTTACGGATACCATCAGTATTTATTCTGATCTTCCAACAATTGCTATGCATGAGGCTGGTCATGCCAAGGACGCTACCATGCGGACTTACCGGGGGACTTATGCAGCCATAAGGTTAATACCTCTGGTTGCGCTTTATCAGGAGGCGTTGGCTACAGGTGATGCAATAGGATATTTAAGGGATAAACAAATTACTGAAAAAGAGAAGGAAGCTTATAAGATTCTTTATCCGGCGTATGCCACATACATTGGAGGCGAGGCGTCGACTTTTTTTGATGGCCCTGGTTATTTGTTTACTCTCGCGGCAGTTATTCCTGCTCACATAATCGGAAGATGTAAGGCTGCAGGGGTGAATGATGTCTCTGAAAAATCTGGGGGCCAATGTGTTCAACCAGTTGAGAACAAAACAGGTGCCTCCTGTACAACTTTGCAAGACTCAGTAACGGTACCTGCTTCCTCCGATGAATTCCCTCAACAGTGAGTCAGGGGGAATACATGAAATGTCTTTCACGGACTCGATGTGCTTGAGAAGCTCATAGATGCGGTTTGCACGTATGTGGGCGTCGAGTCGCTTTGGATCGTCTCTGTAACTGTTAATTCCCTGTGAAATGTATTTGAAGAGCCTTGGCTTTAGTACGGGTAATTCATATGGTAATGCGCTGTTGATGATGCAGTCGGTTGCCTTGATGTAAGGAATGATATTCTTAAGCTCACTTCTTCTGACATAGTGCCAGTGTGTTAATGTCTGCATCGGTTTGAGATTTCGATGATCCTTGTCGCGAATCATACGCCGCAGTAATCGATTGTCGGACCATCTCATTAACGTACCATCTTTGCTTCGGAATTGACCCAGTGTTTCAATATAAAGTTTGAACTTCTTGTGGGATGGAATACTGTTCGTCATTCCATCGTAAAGACCGTGCAGACTGTCGATAAGGAGCAATTCATCTTTCTGGAGGCTCAGGTCATGGATATCGAGGCGCCTGATGCCGGCCTTGAAGTCATAGTGCGGTGTTTTAACGGGTTTTCCATCAAGCAGCTGGATAAGATGCTTATTTATTAATTCGAGGTCGAGGGATTGAGGTCGTTCGTAGTCATAGTCGCCAAATTCATCTTTCGGATGTTTCTCAAGATCGAAGAAGTAGTTGTCGATATTTATTGCCTTGAAGCCGATTCCGGCCTTTGCAAGTTGCTCGCTTAATTTTATCGTTGTGGTTGTTTTACCGGAGGACGACGGGCCGGCGATAATTACAATGCGGATATTTCCTATGTTCTCGATAATACGATCTGCCGCCAGTTTGATTTCTCCGAGGTATCGCTTGTCTGTTTCTGCAACCAATTCCGGGAAATTTCCGGATTTAATCAGTTTGTTTAACGACTGGATGGAATCACACGAGTGATCCATGTTCCATCGGAGTACCTCGTAAAGTTTTTTGTAAGGAACATTGTCTGTTACTTCAAAAGAATAGGCCCTTGCTGCTCTGGCCATGGCGCGTTGGTGCCTGTAAATGATGTAATTACGGGCTACACGTGTCAGCCGGCTTTCCATCAGGACACTTTCTACAACGTCCTGAATGTCTTCTACGCTGGGCATTGTTTCAATGCTGTAAGTGCTGGCAAGTGCGTTCTCTACTTTGGCTGCCATGTTGTCGGCCAGTTTCTGATTTGGTGTTCCGGTTGAAGCTGTAGCTTTAAGAATGGCATTTGAAATACGCGTCAGGTTGTATGCCACTATACTTCCATCACGTTTTATAATCTTTTTTATGGGATAATGATTATTCACGAATGAAGAATATTACTTTTCACCGGCCCTGAGTCAAGTTATCGCGGTATTTAACTGGGGAATTAGTCTTGCATTAGGTAAGTGTATTTGGCAGAAAAAACCCATGAAAAAGAACACATTGATCACGTCGGATTTCGTGCTTGAAACGAAGTGGGCGCGAAAACTTTACCACGATTACGCAGAGAATATGCCAATTATCGATTACCATTGTCATTTGCCGCCACAGGATATTGCGACAAACAGATCCTGGAATAATATGACGGAAATTTGGCTTCGAGGCGACCACTACAAGTGGCGTGCAATGCGTTCCAATGGGGTTGAAGAGCGCTATTGTACCGGCGATGCATCTGATTGGGAGAAGTTTGAGAAATGGGCGGAGACGATGCCGTATTTACTCCGGAATCCCCTTTATCATTGGACGCACCTCGAACTGGCCAGATATTTTGGAATAAATGACCGTGTTCTTAATCCATCGACAGCTAAAAAAATATGGGAAGAGTGTAACAGGAGACTGGCACAGAATGATTTTTCGTGTCGCCGCCTGCTGGAGAGGATGAATGTTGTCCTGGTCTGCACCACGGATGACCCAGTTGATTCTCTTGAACATCATCTTGCCATAGCCAGGGACAGGACATTCAAAACAAAGGTTCTGCCAACTTGGCGACCTGACAAGGGAATGGCCGTAGAGAACCCTGCAAATTTTAACAACTGGGTGGATAAACTGGGTGAAGCGGCTGATGTTGACATCAAGGACTTTAACGCATTCATGTCTGCGCTAAGAAAGCGTCAAACATTCTTTCACAACGCCGGGTGTCGTCTCTCTGATCATGGGCTGGAAACGATTTATGCGGCAGATTATACGGATAAGGAAATTTCGGCGATTTTTAGAAAGGTACGTGATGGGGGCACAGTTGATGAATCCGATGTTCTTAAATTCAAGTCTGCCATGCTTTATGAGTTCGGGGTGATGGACCATGAAAAGAACTGGACTCAGCAGTTCCATCTCGGTGTCATTCGTAATAGTAACAGCCGTATGTTTGCAAAGCTGGGGCCGGATGCAGGTTTTGATACCATAGGCGATTTTAAAATGGCTAAATCCATGGCCACGCTGTTTGACCGGCTAGAAAGGGATAGTAAACTGGCACGTACGATTATTTACAGTATCAATCCGTGTGACAATGAAATGATTGCCACTATGCTCGGGAATTTTCAGGATAGTTCTGTCCCTGGTAAAATGCAGATTGGAAGCGGGTGGTGGTTCCTGGATCAGAAGAGCGGCATGGAAAAGCAAATAGATGCTCTTTCGCATTTCGGTCTGCTCAGTCGTTTTGTCGGCATGTTGACTGATAGCCGGTCATTCTTGAGTTACACACGGCATGAGTATTTCAGGAGGATACTGTGTAATGTGCTTGGTGGTGATATGGACAAAGGGCTTGTTCCACGTGATATTGAGCTTCTCGGGCGGATGGTAAGTGATATCAGTTACAATAATGCTGCCTCTTATTTTGGCTTCGATGTGCCTCCGGTGAAGCCGTAATGTTGTTGCATTTATTATCTGGAATTAAGAAGGCAGACAATGAAGCGTAGTAGTCTGGCAGCAGTAATTGTTGTTTCGGTTGTCATTTGGGCCATAGCAATTCTGCATGATTTTGCACAGGATAAACCTTCGACCTCTGTGGTTGAGGACCTCCACACTGTTGAGCTTGTGACATCAAGTAATACAGCAATATCGTCGGTTATTGTTATAACCGGTAAGGTTCATGTAGTCAGGGATGATGTGACTTACCAGGTACAGGAGGTTTGTGTTGTGTCAGATGAAGGCAGGATTTACAAAGTACTGCTTGAAGGGGCTGGTAAACAACTCGCCAAAATCCTGAAGAGCAAGATCATCAGGGTGACAGGTGAAATAAGGGAGGGGAGCGATAAACCTTTTCTGGTTGTTAACGATGTGGAGGTCATAGGTAGTTCAAAGAAAATCGAGGCTTTAAATTCGAATAAAAAAGCAATTCCTGTTAAGAATCCGGAAACCAACAGTGATGTCAAAGAATCGATAAGTAATATTTCTGCAAATGTAATTTACCCAACGAATATGGTGGTATCACCGTATACAAAGCCTTCTACAAATGCAGACACTGTTATTAGTCCTGTATCGATACCTGTTAGCTCTACGAACTCATAGAAGCTTTCTTCAAAGGGGAACTAATCATGATGAGAATTTGTGGTTGCATCTTTTCACCAAAGAACGTAAGAAAAGACATTTTTCTGGGTTATTTCCCGGTTTTAACAGGAGAAAATTGCCAGTTATGAGTGAATTTACCTTTAAAGCGATGATAATGCAGGGTTGGCCTGTCCTGAGTATTCTTTTTATTGCCTCGATACTCTCGATAACCGTTATTGTAGATCGTTTTTTTGCATACAAACGTGCATGGATCAATGCCGAACGGTTTGTAGGCAAAATAATGAAACTTCTCGAAGCCCAGGGGCTGAATGCAGCATTGGCGTATTGTGGGCAATTCCCGCAACCGGTTTCTGTTGTTGTTCAGGCCGTTCTCCGTGAGACCGGAGACCGTGAAGCGAAGGAGCGTACGGCTCAGAATGCAATGCAGGGACAGATCCTGGAACTGGAGCGGAGGATTGCCATTCTCGGTACTACTGGCAGTGTGGCTCCGTTCATAGGACTGTTCGGGACGGTTACCGGTATTATCAAATGTTTTATAGATATGGCCACGCACGCTGGCGGTGGAATAGAGATTGTAGCTGCGGGGATAGCTGAAGCTCTGATCGCCACTGCTATAGGCCTTTTTGTGGCCATACCTGCTGTTATCGGATACAATTACTGTGTCAACAAGATCAGGCGCATATCAGGCGAGATAGATGTTGCTGTTTTTCATCTTATTGAGTCCACAGGTGTTTCCAGGGAATAGAAACTATGAAAGTTGATATGAACGGGGATAGGTACAGGATAATGGCCGATATCAATATGGTGCCATTGATCGATGTAGCTCTTGTGTTGCTGATTATTTTCATGGTGATGACCCCGATCCTGGTGGCCTCCCAGATAAAGCTCAATCTTCCAGGTGCGGCGTCAGGGACTGCGCCGACGGATAAAAATCTTGAGATACAGATCGATAAGAATGGTATTATTCATTTCCAGGGTAAAGTGGTCTCACAGGATAAACTCCAGGAACAAGTTAAAGCAGTTTTTGGTCCTGCTCCTAAACAGGCGTTACAGATTACTGCTGACAAGGATGTTCCGTTCGACAAGGTTGTTCTGGTGATGGATGCGGCCCGTCAGGTAGGTGTTCAGAAAATGAGCATAGGGGTCAAGAGAATTCCGTCAGGCAGCTCTCACCGCTGATGTGTTCGTGCGTTTGTCGACTTTGCCAGTTGCCTTACCTCCGGGAGCTTTGATCCTTTTCCATCGAAAATAATTTTCATGGATTGATTTTGCAGCGTCTCTACAGCGTTTGGATCCTTGTCGAAATCGAAAATCCAGGCCGCATTGTAAAGAGCTTTCCTCGATGCATTTGACTCAAATATTTTCCCCGGTGTATTTACTTTCAGCGCAACCCGGAACCCACTCAGAACGGGGCTGAGCAGGCCTGCTGATTCTGGCGCGATTCCGCGTGGCTTTAGAATGGTTTCATCATTATCAGGTAATCGCGAAAAAGTATATGTGTCATCATTATTTCTGAAGAGGGAAAAACCATGCCGTGGGAAAAAATCGGCCCGGGCTACTTCTCCCAGGTCTGCAAAAGCCACTTTAAGGGTTACGTTACGCACGGCATTTCGCGTTTCGACCTTCAGCGTATCCATCGTAATGCCTAACTTTTCATATTTCTTGACAAGCAATTTAATCCGATCTTCTGAAGGATCAAAGAAGACCTGTTCAAACTCGTCTTCAATGGTTCTCGGCATGGCATGTCCAAGCACCGTATCCATTTGTTCTCGGAGCTTAAACATGGATTTCATCTGGGATACTGTCTGCTCGGGGATGGCATAAATAAGTTCGAGATTTCCGGACCCGTTCTTTTCCAAAGTCAGGGTTTCATCAACTTTTATACAGCCGGACATCAATGCCATCATTACTACTGTGTAAAGGCGAAATATCTTCATGAGAATTTCCTGGCGAACGGATTATTTTCTTACTTTTGACTCTTCATTCGTGTACTTGAAAATCACTTCATTTGGTTTGACCATGCCGATTTCTCTGGCGGTTCGTTCAACATATAAAGGGTCAGAATTAAAACGCTCCTGTTTGTCGCGTAATATTTTTAATTCTTCTGCCAGGTGCTTGTTTTCTTCCTGGTATTCCGCTCTTTTCTTGTACGACTCGTTGTATCTCTGAACCTTTGGAATAAAAGCACTTATGACGGCAATGGTGATAAGGATAATGACTAATCCCCATGCCACCCGGTAAATTGTGACCCAGTAATTCATAAAGAAACCATGAGTTACGCCGGATATTCCGGCGTAACTCATAATGTATTTTGCGTGCCCAATTATTACTTTACCAGGATTATATCACACCGCCATAAACAGCGTCATCTCCTAATATCTCTTCGATACGGAGGAGCTGGTTATATTTGCATACTCGATCGGTACGGCAAAGTGAACCGGTTTTGATCTGGCCGGCGTTGGTTGCCACTGAGATGTCTGCTATGGTTGTATCCTCTGTTTCGCCGGAGCGGTGACTGACCACGGCTGTATAGCCGGCACGCTTTGCCATTTCGATGGCATCGAGTGTTTCTGTCAGTGTACCGATCTGGTTAACTTTGATCAGGATGGAGTTTGCGACGCCCATCTCAATACCTTTGGCAAGGAACTTTGTGTTTGTGACGAACAGATCGTCACCGACCAGCTGGATCTTGTCGCCGAGCTTGTCTGTCATTGTCTTCCAGCCTGACCAGTCACCTTCAGCCATGCCGTCTTCGATGCTTATGATCGGATACTTTTTGACCCAGTTGGCCCAGAAATCAACCATTTGTTCAGGAGAACGGGCTGATTTGTCGCTCTTCTTGAAAATATATTTCTTTTTGCCTGTGTCGAAGAACTCGCTTGCTGCTGGATCGAGCGCAACAAAGATATCTTTGCCTGGCTTATAGCCGGCCTGTTTGATGGCCAGCATAAGGACTTCGAGCGCCTGCTCATTACTCTTCAAGTTTGGGGCGAAGCCTCCTTCGTCACCAACTGCGGTGCTGAGTCCCATTCCCTTGAGAACGGATTTCAGAGCATGGAATGTTTCTGTACCCATGCGAAGTGCCTCTGAGAATGATTTTGCACCTTTGGGCATGATCATGAATTCCTGGCAGTCAACCGGAGCATCAGAATGTGCGCCGCCATTGAGTACGTTCATCATCGGAACCGGCAGGGTTTTGGCATTTGTACCGCCGATGTAACGGAAGAGAGGCTGGCCTGTGAATTCGGCCGCGGCCTTGGCTACCGCCAATGATACCGCCAGCATCGCATTTGCGCCTAATTTCTTCTTGGTGTCGGTACCGTCCAGCTTGATCAATATACGATCGATCTCTGCCTGATCGAGTGCGCAATAGCCCTGAAGTTCAGGGGCGATAATATTGTTGACGTTTTTGACAGCTTTCTGGACGCCTTTGCCCATGAAACGTTTCTTGTCGCCATCGCGAAGTTCAACTGCTTCATTTTCTCCTGTTGATGCTCCTGACGGGACTGCGGCTCTTCCTATTACTCCGCTTTCAAGGCAGACATCGGCTTCGATTGTCGGATTTCCGCGTGAATCCAGTATTTCCCTGGCTTGTACATCAGTTATCGTTGACATGCTTACTCCTAATTACTTCGTTTTAGTTATTGCTTGGATTGATAATCGGAGGAAACGCTAATGAAAATGGTATGTTAATGCAAGATTGAAGTGGATACCTGTTCTATGTGTGAAGAGTGGGTTGCCAAAACGCCACCTGCATTCCTCCTCGGCATATAGGGAGAACGAAGAAATGCAGAATCTGACCATATTTGACAAAGTACACGTTACCAGAGAATTGGATGCTTGAATCTGTTCATTGAATCGGGATAATGGCCCAACGTTTGAAAGGAAAGTGCTGGGGATGAAGGTAGATGTCATAGGCGCACGAGGGATGCTAGGAACGGATCTTCTGTTTGTACTCGGGAATGCGGGTATTGACGTTAAAGGATATGATCTGCCCGAATTGGATATTACCAGTGATGGAGGAGGCCTGGAAGAAATAGGGCAATGTGACTGGGTTGTCAATTGTGCTGCCTATACCGATGTTGATGGCGCAGAGACAAATTTTGAGAAGGCTTATAATGTCAACAGGGATGGGGCAAGACGTGTGGCTGAAAGGTGCAGGAAAACCGGAGCTTGTCTCATGTACATCAGTACTGATTATGTGTTTGATGGGCAAAACAGGGTTGCCTATCGTGAAGATGCGACGGTAAATCCCGTTAATGTTTATGGCAAAAGTAAACTTGCAGGCGAAAAAGAGATCCAGTCTGCGGGTGTAAAGCATCTTATAGTCAGGACCCAGTCGTTGTTTGGACTGAATGGAAAAAATTTTGTGAAGGCGATAATGGATCGACTTGCGAAAAATGATGGACCTTTGAATGTGGTAAACGATCAGATTTCGTCGCCAACTTACACGATGCATCTGGCTGATGCCATTTTGCGTTTGCTGAAGAAATCTAAACAGGGCATAATTAATGCTTCGGCATCTGGTGAGTGTTCCTGGTTTGAGTTTGCGTGTGCGATTACGGCAAGAATTAAGCCGACAGTGACGGTTGTGCCTGTTTCTACGAGCGAATATATCAGGCCTGCTGTTAGGCCCGCATTTTCGGTGCTGGATAAAAGCCTTTATGAGTCATGGACAGGAAGCAGTATGCCTTTATGGCAGGATGGTTTACGCGAATACCTTGAGAGGATTTAAGAATGAAAATACTCGTAACTGGTGGGGCTGGATTTATAGCAAGTAATTTTGTCCGGTACATGCTTTCCAGGTATCCGGATGTCAGTATTGTGAACCTGGATTCTCTTACATATGCCGGCAACCTTGAGAATCTGGCCGATCTTGATGAACGCCGTCACGTCTTCATTAAAGGCGATATCAGTTCAGTAGAAGATGTTGAAAGCGTTTTCAAAAAACATTCATTTGAAAATGTTGTAAACTTTGCTGCAGAAAGTCACGTTGACCGGAGCCTGCATTTTGGGGCGCAGGTGTTTATACGTACCAATATTGCCGGGACGCAGGTGCTTCTTGACATGTCGCGCCAATATGGCGTTAAACGTTTTGTCCAGATCTCAACCGACGAGGTTTATGGCAGCCTTGGTAACACAGGTAAGTTCACGGAAATGTCAACGATTCAGCCCAACAACCCCTATGCAGCAACAAAAGCCAGCGCTGATTTCATGGTTCGCGCGGCGCATAAATCTCATGGACTCAATGCTGTAATAACAAGGTGCTCAAACAACTTTGGTCCGTATCAGTTCCCTGAAAAGCTGATACCCCTGATGATTGCAAATGCGCTTGAGAACAGGGATTTGCCTGTCTATGGAGATGGTATGCACGTGAGAGACTGGATATTTGTGATTGATCATTGTTCTGCAATTGACCTGGTGATGCGTAATGCCGAGGCCGGAAGTATTTACAACATTGGCAGTGATCATGATGTTCCCAATCTGGAAATTGTTAAACTGGTCCTCAAGATCCTCGACAAGCCGGAAACGCTTATCAAACATGTGCTGGATAGACCAGGACATGACAGAAGGTATGCCATGGATTCCAGTAAAATCCGCAAGGATCTTGGATGGAGACCGGCTTTTTCTTTTGAACAGGCGATGAAGAAGACTGTTGATTGGTATCTGGGTAACAGGGCATGGCTGGAGCATATCAGGAGCGGCGCGTATATGAAATATTATGAAACCCTCTACAGGGACCGCCTCGCGAAGTCATCAAGTTAATCGTAAAGAAAAGCAGGAATACGCAGATGATTGAAAAAACTCTTAAATCAAGAAAAGTATTCAGGGGGCGACTGCTCGATGTGGAGGTTGTTGATGTTCTGGTTCATGATGGTAGACGTTCTGTAAGGGAAATTGTGCGGCATCCCGGTGCGGCCGTTGTTCTTGCCCAGCTTGTGGACGGACGATTTGTCTTTGTCAGACAATTCAGGAAAGCCGCGGAAAAAATAATTCTTGAAGTTGTTGCCGGCGGTTTGGAGCGAGGAGAGAAGCCTTCGGATTGTGCGCGACGGGAACTTGTCGAGGAGACTGGTCATCAGGCTGCTAAAATAACGAGATTAGGATATGTATATCCCGCGCCAGGATATACTGACGAAATCTTGCACCTGTTTTATGCCAGGTTACGACCTGGACGAGGTGAATGCAGTCCGGATGATGATGAGAAACTTGAAGTTGTATACTTGACGGAGAAGCAGGTTGATTCGTTGATTAAGAGCGGCAGGATACATGATGCCAAGACATTGTCGGCCTGGCTGCTGTGGAAGAGCATGATTCGAACATAAGCCGTTTAAAGTTACCCTGGAGACTTGATGTCGGAAAAAGAATCCATAAAACATAAATTGAAAGCATTGTTTGAATTTATCTGGGATGCGGAGTTAAGTTCCCTTTCCAGCCTTCGCCGCCTGGGGGTAAAGACGCTCAGGATCCTTCACCTTGTTTACCGTGGTTTCATGGAAGATGAGTGTGCCTTACATTCATCTGCGCTTACATTCAGCAGCTTGATGGCTATTGTCCCTGTTCTTGCCCTGTCTCTGGCTTTGGCTCGTGGCTTTGGCGATGTCGATATGGCCAAGGAGAAGATTCGTGAGGCTGTGGTCGAATGGACAAGTGCTTTTAAAGCCATGCCGGGTGGGCCCAATGCCTCAGATGGTGTGGATGTGATTAATGTTTCAGCACAATCTCGGGACACTTTTCCTGGAATTGCAGATGCAATTAACAGCATGGTAGACAGGGTTTTTGCGAAAGTAGAGAACATTAAATTCAAGGCTATTGGTGGTGTAGGGTTGGTGGTCCTGCTCTTGATGGCTATTGATGTTCTTGGACGTATTGAGGCTGCATTTAACAGGGTGTGGGCTGTAAAGAAAAGCAGGAGTCTGTTCAGGAAATTTACCGATTATCTTAGCGTTGTTATGGTTCTGCCTGTCTTAATAATAGCTGCATCTTCCCTGCCCGTTGTATCATTGATTTTGAAATTTCTGGATGAAACAGTGGCTGGGAACCTTCAGTTTATTGTCGGGTCTGCAGTTATAAAAAATACGACAACCATATTCATGGCTACGCTTGGTTTTTCATTTCTGCTCATATTTATGCCTAATACAAAGGTTAAAGCCGGCCCAGGCCTGCTTGGTGGTTTTGTGACTGCCATGTTATTTATAGGGTGGTTGTGGATTTGTGCGGCTCTTCAGATTAATGTCGCAAATTATGGGAAGATCTACGGGAGCTTTGCTGTTGTCCCCATCCTTCTTGCCTGGGTTTATGTGAGTTGGGGGATTGTATTATTCGGGGCTGAAGTAGCGTTTGCAGTACAGAATTGTTCATCTTACAGGATGGAGCAGGGTGCCAGGAAAGCAACAATAGAAGCCAGAATGATAATGGCGCTTTCAATCATCCTTGAGGCTGCCAGGGCGCTTGCTGGCAAAGGACTTGGATTTGAGGTTGCGCGATATGCTGAACGGAAACGGATACCGGTTCGCTTTATCAATGAGGTCGTTGAAGATTTGGTGCAGTCCGGCCTGCTTGCGGAATTGTCAGAGAAGAGCGGTAAATACGTGCTCCTGAAGGTTCCCAGTCTGGTCAAGGTCCGAGATGTCGTGGATGTGGTGGTACGTTCGGGTTCTGATCCTGCCAATCTGGGGCTGGGAACCGTTGACCCCTGCGTGGAGCGCATTGTGAAAAAAGCGTCAGATGGTCTGAATACCTCAATCAGCCAAACCAGCATTCAGGAACTTATGAACGAACAATGAAGCGTTTGTATGCTTCCTGGTGATTCTCCTTTGTGTGTGCTAAAGGGTAATTATGTCAGTAGAGAAAATTGATTATACTAAAGAATTGAACAGTGAACAGCTTGCTGCTGTTACTGCACCGGATGGACCATTGCTTGTATTGGCCGCGGCCGGAACAGGCAAGACGAGAACCCTGGTTTATCGTGTTGCTTATCTTGCCGGTCGGGATGTCAGCCCGGAACGTATTCTTCTGCTTACTTTTACGAATCGGGCGGCAAAAGAGATGCTGGAGAGGGCTCATGTTCTTGTTGGCCCCGGGATCAGTGGAGTGTGGGGTGGTACATTCCATCACATGTCAAACCGTATTCTTCGGAGGCATGCCCCGCTTTTGGGTTATCAACGTGATTTTACTATTCTTGACAGGGATGATTCAAAGACGCTTGTTTCCAATTGTGTCAAAGAGCTTGGTCTGTCCGGCAAAGAATTCCCGAAACCTGATATTCTTCTTGGTCTTTTTGGGTCGGCCGTGAATAGGGCAACATCGGTTCAGAAGGTAGTTGAAGCTAAATTCCGGGATGGTGATGTTGATCCGGATAATGTTGCGAAGGTTCATGGCCAGTATGAAGGAAGGAAGAAGAAGCTCGGGGCCATGGATTTCGATGATTTGCTTGTCAATTGTCTGAAGCTGTTCAGGGAGAAGCCTGAGGTCCTTGGTCCCTATCAGGCGCAGTTCCTGCATGTCCTGGTGGATGAATATCAGGATACGAACCCGATCCAGGCTGAACTTGTTGACATGCTTGCAGCCAGGAACAGGAACGTTCTGGTTGTGGGTGACGATTTTCAGAGTATTTATTCGTGGCGTGGGGCTGATTTCCGAAACATCATGTCGTTTCCCGAACGTTATAAAGATGCCAGGATATATAAGCTGGAGACGAATTACAGGAGTGTTCCTGAAATACTTGAAGTTGCCAACGCGTGCATTGCCGGGAATCCCCTGCAATATCAGAAGACGCTCAGGGCAACGCGTTCTTCGCATCGCAAACCGCTGGTTTTAAGGATGCGTGATGGAGGTGAACAGGCCCGCTGTGTGGTGGATCAGATAAGGAACCTCTGCCGTTCCGGGTATCGCATGTCCGATATAGCTGTTCTATACAGGGCCCATTATCATGCAATGGAACTACAGATGGAACTTGCCAGGGAAAGAATGCCTTATGTCATTACATCCGGTGTAAGATTCTTTGAGCAGGCGCATATCAAGGATGTGTGTTCCCTGTTGCGGCTTCTTGAGAATCCTTCGGATGAGATGGCGTTTATGAGGTTGGTGGGTTTTCTTCCCGGGGTTGGGCCAAAAACCGCTCAGAAGCTGTGGAACGAGATGGGTGGACGATTTGATACTAATGATTCTGCCCAGCGCATGAAGTTGAAAAGCATGCTCAAATCTGCTGCTAAAGAACTCTGGCTTGGTGTTGAACCGATTCTGGAAACTTACAGGGCTGAGCATCTTGATGAGGATGGCGGTGAGGCAATATTCAGGTTTGTTGAAGCATTTTACGGACGGCATGCGGTGAATGTTTTTGAGGATTCCGAACGCAGGCTCGATGATATAAGGGAGTTGATCCTTTACACATCTCGGTTTGATAAGGTGCAGAATTTTCTCAGTGATATAGCGCTGCTTACCAACCTTGATGCCGAGGCGGAGAACCTTGCGTCGGGTGATGGTGAGGTGGTGCGATTGAGTACTGTTCATCAGGCAAAAGGGCTGGAATGGCCGGCCGTAATTGTGCTCTGGATGAGTGAAGGGATGTTCCCGTCTGCGCGAAGCATGGAGGAATCATCGGAAGGCGAAGCCGAGGAACGAAGGCTGTTCTATGTTGCGGTAACCCGGGCCAAGGATGAACTATGTCTCTGTGTTCCCGAGGTACGGCGTACAAGAGACGGAGGAATGATGTACTACCTTCCTTCGCGATTTATTGACGAGATTCCCCGTGAAATGATCAAGGATGTACGGGCCGGATTTATTTAGAATTACTTTTTTTCTTTTTTCCGCCAAGAATGCCGTCCAGGAATTTGTCCACTTTCTTGTCTACATTTTTCTGATCGACATTTATAGATCTGATCATCGTGTCGATATTACCTGCGAAAGTGTTGATCAAAGCGCCGATGAGATCAAATTCCGGTTTTTCAACAGTACCTCTCAGTGGTACTGAAACAGAGAGGTTTGCAATACTCATTCCGCGTGCCCGTCCTGCTGATTTGCCGGTTATTTTCAGGTTTGTTATTTTTGTGCCGATGTTGCATGCACCCCAGGTGAAAACTCCTTTATCACACTTTATGCGAATATTGAAGTCGATACAGTCAGCTTCTATCCCCATTGAGTCTGCCAGCTCCTTGAAATCCCTGGTGCAGATGTTTGTGATAGCCCCATTGACCTCGAATGAAGGTTTGCCGGGGATGGAGAATGGAGTCGTAGAGCCTTTTATGTCTATCATCATTGAGTTTGGTTTACCTTCGAGGTTACCTTTCACGGAAAAGGATCCAAGATCTTTCTCCTGATTACCGAATGTTCGTAAATTGTCGGCCCTAATTTTGAGATCCAAAGCCAGTTTCACATTGTTCGTTGGATTGATATATTCAACGACAGTATTTATCCTGGCGGTGCCAATGATGGCCTTAGGCACAGTTTGCAGAGTCGTATGTGCTGGTGTGGAATATCCAGTATCTTCAGGTGGCCTATTAGTTTTGCCTGTTTCTGTACTTTCGGGTGTCGTGTCACCTTGTTGAGGCCCAGTTGAGCGACCACCTGGTGTCATGAGTGATAGTCCTTGATTGCTTCCAGCTAGAGTCAGTCTTGTGTCTTTAATGTCGATCGACGATAGTTTGATCACTCCTCGAGGCAGGGATAGAAGTCCAATATTTATAGAGGCTTTTCCCATGGATAGGAGATGTGCCGTATTGGTTCCGGTATCTGCATGTTTGTTAACAATCAGGTCTGACAATCGTACCGTACCACTCGGCAAGGATACTGAAAGCCTGCTGAAATCGACGTTTATTCCCGATGCTTTTGTTACTTCTGGCAGTCTCTTCTTGATAATACTGGTTAAACCATTGAAGAGGATAAGATTTATGACTGCAATCAAAGCCACGATGACGGAAACAATGACAATCAGCGTCTTTTTTGCGCGTGTCATAACAATGTGAGGGCCATGGCGATCTCAGGGCAAGTGAAGGGGGAGTTGTATTTGGAGCAGTTTATACACCCCATATAGATTTTGTGCATAATTTGTTGCTTCGGAATTTCCCTGAATCCCATTTTTCTGAAGAAAACAGGTGAAAACGTCAGTGCAATAATCTGGTACGGGTGCAGGGGCTTTATGCGTTTTAAGGTTTCGTTGATAAGTGCCCGGCCTATGCCGCCCTTATGGTGTTTTTTCTCGATTGCCAATGACTGGATTTCGATGGATGGATGCCTGGGCGCTCCTATTTCAGGCAGTATCTGCCAGCAAACCGTGCCGATGATCTTGTTCTTGAATTCGCAAACGATAAACCGGTCTATGTTTTGGGAGATATTGCTTATTGAGCGGGGCAGCAGTTCTTCCGGATAAGACTTGATGAGGGAAAAGATTCTCTCGGCATCATTAAACGCAGCCGGCCGTATTTTGTAGTTCTTTTTTTCCATGCGCCGAAATCTATAGTGTAAGAATCGCTAACACAAGAGGAAAAAATCATTTTTCCCTTGATATTAGGGGGGATTATCTACATAGTTCCGCGCTTTGAATTTCAGGAGAGAATTACATGGCAAGAACAATAGAGTTATCGCGTGTTAGAAATATTGGAATTATGGCGCACATTGATGCAGGTAAGACCACAGTCAGTGAGCGTATTCTGTTTTATTCGGGCAAGACCCACAAGGTCGGGGAGGTCCATGACGGCGAGGCCGTGATGGACTACATGGATCAGGAACAGGAGCGTGGAATTACCATTACCTCCGCAGCTACGACCCTTACCTGGAATGAACACAGGGTGAGTCTGATTGATACCCCTGGACACGTTGACTTCACAGCTGAAGTAGAACGCAGTCTCAGGGTGCTTGACGGTGCAGTGGCCCTTTTCTGTGCCGTCGGTGGAGTACAGCCCCAGACTGAACAGGTATGGCGCCAGAGTGAAAAATACAATGTACCCAAGATTGCGTTTATTAACAAAATGGACAGGGTGGGTGCTGATTTCTTTGGTGTTGTGGAAGAGATTAAGAACATTCTTGGCGGTAATGCCGTACCAATGGTCGTGCCAATAGGTAAGGAAGACAAGTTTGACGGTGTCATTGATCTCGTAAAGATGAAGGCCATTTATTTCAGTGAGAATGATAAGGGCAGGACTATCATTGAGAAGGATATTCCTGCAGATAAGACTGAAAAGGCAAAGACCTGGCGAGCTCATCTGGTGGAAAAGAGTGCAGAACAGGAAGATGCTCTTCTTGAGAAATTCCTGGAAACTGGAGATCTTTCCGAGGATGAAATTCTTGAGATTATCCGTAAGGCCACCATTTCCCGCCGAGTGATACCGGTATATTGCGGGTCTGCTTTCAAGAACAAGGGGATTCAGCAGCTTCTTGACGGTATCGTCAATTTTCTGCCTTCACCGGCAGATCTGCCCCCTCTGATCAATGCAGGCGATGATGACAGCATTATTCGCAAACATTCAGACACTGAGCCTTTTGCAGCAATGGCTTTCAAGATTATAGCAGACAAGCACATGGGTAAGTTGACTCTGATGCGTGTTTATTCAGGTACAATTGGTGCCGGAACAGTTGTCTATAACAGCACACAGAAGAAGAATCAGCGTATTGGCCGTCTGCTTCGTATCCATGCCAACAGGCAGGAATCCATCGAAGAAGCACGTTGTGGTGACATTGTCGGGGTCGTTGGTCTAGGTGAGACAAAGACAGGTGACACGCTTTGCTGTGAGGAGAATCCCATATTGCTTCAGAGTATAGAGTTCCCTTCGCCGGTTATGTCAATCAGTATCAAGCCCGAGACCAGGAGTGATAATGACAAGATGGGTCAGGCCCTTCGTCATCTTTCTGATGAAGATCCGACATTCCTTGTGTCGTTTGACGAAGAGACTGCAGAGACAATCATTTCGGGTATGGGTGAACTCCATCTTGAGGTTCTGGTTGAGCGTATGAAGCGGGAGTTCCATGTTGTTGCCCAGGTCGGAAGGCCGGAAGTTGCATACAGAGAAACGGCTACTGTTGCCGTGCAGGGGCAGTACAAGCATGTCAAGCAGAGCGGTGGTCGTGGTCAGTATGGTCATGTTTATTTACGTCTTGAGCCGCTTGATGCCGGGCAGGGTTTTGAGTTCGTCAACGAGATCAAGGGTGGACATATTCCTGACACATTCATTCCTTCGATTGAAAAAGGTATTGTGAAAGCAATGTTGAGCGGGCCCTACGCAGGTTACCCTGTTGTTGATATGAGGGTTACTGTGTATGACGGTTCGTATCACGATGTCGATTCAAGCGATTTTGCATTTGTGGAAGCCGCCCGGGTATGTTTCAAAACACTTTTCCTGCAGGCCAAGCCGGAGCTGCTTGAGCCGGTAATGTCGGTTGAAGTTGTTGCGCCCGAGGAGTATATGGGGCCGGCATCAGGTTCAGTCTGTCAAAGGCGTGGCAGGATTGAATCAATGGGAGAGCAGGGTGCTGCCAAGGTTATTAACGGTATGGTTCCGCTGAGTGAAATGTTCGGGTATTCTAATGCGATCCGGACGATGTCTCAGGGCAGGGGTAGTTTCACGATGCATTTTGAGCATTATGAAACAGTCCCGTTCTCGATTGCCGAAGAAATCATAAAGAAGCGTCGCGAGGCGAATAAGATAAGGTAGTAATTAAGTTTGAGCAAATTTGGCACTGGTGGGGAATCCCCTCCAGTGCCTTTTTGTTTCTGCGTTATCAGTGGTTGTTTATATAACCCTATGAAATTATGAACACGTAGTCAGACGTGTTTCAGTGATTTGTCTATGTTTTATAGCAGTAATATATCTCTCCACTCGCAGGAGTAAGCCCCATACGAACTATATTTTTAGGTCCCGATAGATCTGAAGCTTGACTGACCTTTACTTTAAATCCAGCTTCATGAAGTCTTTCAATATAGTCAGCGCCATACCGCCTGACATGGTCTTCTTGGCCAAATAACTTCTGGCGTTCGGATGGATCATGTATCGAAGGATCTTCAAACGTCGCTTTTGCGGTAATGGGAACAAGCAAGATAGCCCAGCCATTTTGTTTTAAGACGCGATAGAATTCTCTCATCGCCTTCTTGTCATCCTGAACATGCTCCAAGACGTGGCTACAATAGATGATATCGAAATAATTGTCAGGATATAGAATGTTGGTGATATCCATTTTCACCATTGCATGAGAATTCATCAAGTCGGCAGTGATATAGCCCTGTCTTAGCTTTTCTCGCAGTCGAGGTTCAAAACATGGTTCTGGCGCAATATGCAGCATTATTTTAGGCGTTCCATCGAACAGGTTCGTCATCTGCTGAAAGAATAACCATACTAAGCGATGTCTTTCCAATGCTCCACAATGGATGCACATGGCGTCTTCTCTAGGAACTATTCCAAATTTGCCAAACTTTCGTGAATCCCTGCCACAAACTGGGCACCAACGCCCTTTGCCGTAACGATTTGTTGAATATATCAAGCTTATTGAAGATCTGATGGATTTTCTTACATATTCAGGCAAGAGTCGAAGCAATGTTCTTATCATAATGTTTTAACGATACAACCCTTATTCGGAGAATAGTTGTGAGTCAGAAAGTATCATATTTTCTGTATATGCCTAGAAGTTAAATAGATGGAATCCAGTAAGCGATTAATTATCATTAGAAATGCGGTTCGGAGGAGAGAGCACATTATCTCGCGTCATTCGTTAATCATCATTCAGAATTAATCTTTATGTTGTGCAGTTGGGGATATTTTTCCAGGAGGCGTGGGGGTACTGCAACTTTTCTTCCTAATAGCATTGCTTTGAGCTGTAGGATATTCGCGACCTCCTTGCCCTGGTAATGGTTGTTGGTGACAATTGTGAGTGTTTTGGATGCTTTTACTATTCTTTCGGCTCTTTTCTTGATACCGGACAATTCTTCAGCAGAATAGCAGTAATTGTATGTTTCATCACGGCCGGCTTTCTTGTCGAACCAGGCCTTTGCATTTCGGCCGTGCAGGCGGAGGTAGGCGTTTTCACCAATACCGGTTTCTTTAAGGTTGAACGAGTCGGCGGTTTCCGGGTAATCAAGATTTGCTACGGTAACATTCAGCGATGCAAGAAAGTCAAGACTCTCTTGTGTTTGCCATGAATTGTGGCGCAGTTCGAGCGTAAGGTTTGCCATATCGTTGAAGTTCTGGTTGATCTTTTCAAGGTGTTCGCGGTGTTCCGGGTTGCTGTCGAAGTTATATTTGAATTGTGCCAACAGGTGGCGCAGTCTATTTGCCTTGATCATTGGTTCAAGGCCGGCATGAAAATTCTCTACCATCTGTTCGCTTATTATTCCCTCATGTGTTATCTCGCGGTGGAGCTTGGCTGTAAAAAAGAAATCTGGAATATCGCTGGTTTTGTCTACCCACGTTTGAACATTTTTTACCTCCGGAGGCCGGTAGAAGGTGCTATTGATTTCAATCATATCTACAAACCCGGCTATGAACTGCAACTTGTCCTTTACATTCGATGAGTAAACATATCCATTCCAGTCAGGATACGACCACCCTGCGATACCGAAGAAGACGGCAGGAATCGGTGAATAGGAGAGATGGATACTAGGGGAAGGTGCTACCGATTGGGCGATTGGAACTGATATATTTAATGTAAATTCTTTTTGATTTTCTGTGTACATTTCAAGGTTTGATACTAAAAGGAGCATGTTTGGATAGTCAAGCAAGGCTTTGGTATGACAACAGGCTTGTCATCGTTTGCCGACTTGGTAAAGTACGGGTAATACATACGCTATGATGAAAAGAAAGAAAATCAGCGTTATCTTTGGTACACGCCCTGAAGCCATCAAGCTCGCTCCTGTGATCCTGGCCCTGAAGAAAGACCGTCGTTTTATCTGTAAGGTCTGTGTTACTGCGCAACACCGTGAAATGCTTGATCAGGTCCTTGAAGTTTTCGGGATAAAGCCGGACGTGGATCTTAATCTTATGCGGCGAAACCAGACTCTTTCGGATTTCGCGGCACGCGCTCTTGTAGCCATTGATAAATATCTGACGAATGAAAAGCCTGACTTTGTTCTGGTTCAGGGGGATACGACAACAGTTTTCTGTGCCGCCCTTGCGTCGTTTTATCATCACATTCCACTGGGCCACGTTGAAGCTGGCTTACGTACTTGGAATTTTAATGCACCATGGCCGGAGGAGGCCAACCGTGTTTTGACGTCGCGCATTGGAACTCTGCATTTTGCGCCGACAATGGGTAACAGGCGGAACCTGTTGAAGGAACGGATCGCTACCGACAGGGTCTTTGTAACGGGCAATACTGTTATTGATGCTCTTTTTCTTGCTTTGGCAAAGGTGAAAAAATGTCCGCCAGACATAGATGGTCTACCTGACTTTCTTCAGCCTGGTAAATGCAATACGGCTGGGAAGAAGCCGCGCATTGTTCTTATTACCGGGCATCGTCGTGAGAACTTTGGCAAAGGTTTTGAAAACATCTGCAGGGCTATAGCCGTACTTGCGAAGCGCTTCCCTGATGTTCATTTTGTTTATCCAGTGCACCTAAATCCAAATGTCCGTGAGCCCGTGTACCGTATTCTAGGCCAACATTCAGATAAATCATCATTCTGCATTCATCATTCGGAATTGGAAAACGTTCATCTAATAGCACCTCAGTCCTATCTGTCCTTTGTCGCCCTCATGAATAGGTCGTCCCTTATTCTCACGGATTCCGGGGGAGTACAAGAAGAGGCTCCCAGTCTTGGTAAGCCGGTGCTTGTGATGCGTGATGTAACCGAACGTCCGGAAGCTGTTGATTCGGGGGCGGTTAAGCTTGTCGGTACATCACGGAAGTCTATTGTAAGAACTGTGGGAAATCTGCTGACCGATTCAAAACTTTACAAGCGAATGCGGCATACCCGTAACCCGTATGGCGATGGAAAGGCTGCTGAACGGATTATTAAGGTGTTAGTTCGGTTCATCAGGAGTCAAACCCATTGAAAGACTGGCTGCTTGAGCAAGTCCCTGATTTTCTGGAACCCTATGTGATGCGTATCCAGGCGTCGCCTTTGGGCTCACGTCTTGCCAGGGGTGCATTCTGGAGCTTCGCAGGTGCGGTTATCTCCAGGGGATTAAGTCTGATTTCTTCAATTCTTGTTGCGCGTATGCTTGGCAAGGAGGGATTCGGAGAGCTTGGAATTATCCAGAGCAGTGTAGGGATGTTCGCCACATTTGCCGGATTCGGATTAGGGTTGACGGCAACCAAGTATGTTGCTGAGTTTCGAACAAAGGATCCAGCTAAGGCAGGTAAAATTATTGGATTATCGTCGATTGTTTCTTTGGTTACAGGTAGCTTAATAACGATAATTCTTTTAATTTCAGCATCTTGGCTGGCCTCCCGTACTCTAAACGCTCCACAGCTCTCGGTGTTGTTGCAACTGTCGGCGCCATTATTACTACTAGGAGCATGGGGTGGGGCGCAAACTGGTGCCTTGGCCGGATTTGAATCATTCAAACGTATTGCGCAGATAAACCTTGTATCTGGATTGCTAAATTTTCCATTAATGGTTGGAGGTGTTTACATTGCCGGGCTAACTGGTGCTGTATGGGGATTGCTCATTGCAAATATGGTAGGTTGCTTGCTGAATAGCTGGGCTTTGCGGGTCGAGATGCGCAAAGCGGCCGTGCCAGTGATTTTCTCAGGATGCCGATCAGAGTGGCCGATTCTATGGAAATTCAGCCTGCCATCCTTGCTGAGTGGTATAATGGTTGGCCCTGTCACGTGGGCGTGTAATGCAATGCTGGTCAATCAACCCAATGGATATGCAGAAATGGGGATTTTTAATGCTGCTAACCAATGGTTTAATGCACTTCTATTTCTGCCGAGTATTGTCGGATCAGTAATCTTGCCAGTTCTTTCGGAAAAACTTGGTAATCAAGAAGGGAAGGCAACAGCCAAGATCTTGACTGTTGCCATATTGATGAATGCGATAATTGCTTTACCATTGGTTATTCTTCTATGTTTGTTTAGTCACTCTGTTATGGCTTTCTATGGACAAGATTTCTCTGATTCGTGGTTGGTTCTTGTTGTAGTCGTCTGTACGGCAGGTTTGTTATCCGTCCAGTCTCCTGTTGGACATATTATTGCAGCTTCAGGGAGAATGTGGGTGGGCATGATAATGAATCTAGGCTGGGGATTAGCGTTCTTAGGGTTTACGTTTCTGCTTGTTCGACACGGATCGTTTGGTCTAGCCTCTGCTCGCTTATTAGCCTATCTTCTTCATGCTATCTGGACTTTTGCATTTGCCATCGCCGTTATAAAGAAATCACGAGAAGTTGATGAAATAGTTAGTGGATAGTTTAATGAAAATGAAATTAAATTCTCCCTTTGATTTAAGTGGATTGGCTGCGCTGTCTGTATTCAAGACGCAGGCGTGGAAAGACCTTTTTTCCATTCTGGAACGCGAACAGGCTGTTTTCATTAAAGAGTCAACCCGCTTTAGAAGTGTCGATTATAAATGGCCGAGAGATCCGTTGCACACATGGAGCCGCTGTTGGGAATATCCATATGTGTACCATCATATTTTAAAGTGGATGGAGTCCAGGGCTGGTCTCCCGACTCCTAAGATTGTGGATGTTGGAAGTGGGGTAACTTTTTTTCCTTTTACGGTTGCCAGACTTGGATGTGACGTCTCGTGTACCGATGTTGACATTGTTTGTGAAAAAGAGTTGGAATCCGTGTCGAAAGTCTTCCCTTCCGTGCCGGGACACCTTGACTTCAGGCTTGCCGATGGTGATAAGTTGCCCTACGCCGATGCGGAGATTGATGCAGTTTATTGTATCAGCGTTCTGGAACACATACCACGCTTTGAGCTGGCGATAGAGGAGATGTCTAGGATACTGAAACCTGGAGGAGCGCTTTTCCTTACGATTGATATTGATTTGAGAGGAGACTGTGAAATTGGTGCTGAGCGTTACAAATCTCTGAAAGAAGCGATCGATAAGCATTTCGACTACATTGCTCCTGTACGTACAGTTCACCCTTCTGATTTGTTGACTTCTGCAAATGGTCCATATCATGTTCACGAGCCTGACGGAGTGAGACGTTTGTGGTTTCTTTTAAAGCAGGAAATTAAACAATTGCTGGGTAGGCGTCGGCTACCTTTGACGCCTTTCTATCTGTGTGTTGAAGGGCTGACAATGTCGCGAAAAATGTAGGGTGTTTCTCTATGCCCAGAATCTTGTTTATATCGCCATTTATTTTACCTACCGGCGTGACGTCTGAATCA
>MHBM01000264.1:0-5670 GCA_001804885.1 Lentisphaerae bacterium RIFOXYA12_FULL_48_11 | reverse complement strand
GCCGGCTGGGAAGTTGATATCATTGGGGAGGATAGAGGACGGATTCCTTGGTATCCTGACGATATCCCTCTTCATAATGAATTGGCTGGGATTACGTCTTTGATATCTGTCTCTCGTGTTCCGTCTATGCGGCATTTTCTGTTAAGGATGGAGTCTCAAGTGCTTTGCAGAGGTATACTTTCGTTGTATGGTAACGCATGGGTTTCTCTCGCGATTCGTAAGGGATTAGAGCTTGTTCGCAGTAAGAAATATGATTTTATTATGTCCAGAGCTTTGCCTGAGTATGCACATCTGCCAGCATTGATTCTGTCCAGAAAGACAGGTGTCCCGTGGATTGCGAACTGGAATGATCCTGCGCCGTTGCGATTACTGCCTCCCCCATACGGGGATGGCCCATTCGGGAGACCCCCGGGTGGTCGAATCATGAGTAGTTTGAGGCATCAAAGCTTGCAGCGTTTTTTTAGTACCGTATCAGGGGAGGCGATTTGGCATACGTTTCCGTGTGAACGATTGCGTAAATATATGCGGAATATATTGGGCAATGAGATGTTCGACAAGAGTTCAATTGTTCCTCACATTGCTATGGAGTCGAAGCGGCAGAACTGTGTGTCATTACCTGTGTTTTCCTTGTGTTATGCAGGTAGTATGCTTAAAAGGAGTCCAAAAGTTTTCCTCGAAGGAGTCAGGCGTTTTATTGATTCGAATCATCCAAAAGAGAGAATAAGTGTTCTGTTCCTTGGAGAACATTTTGACGCTGTGCGAGAATCTGCCTTAACTCTTGGTCTTGATGGTTTAGTCCAGATTGAAAAAGGGGTTGCTTATAAAGATGCTATGAAGCGGATAGAAATGTGTACTGTCGCATTGCTTATTGAGGCACAAATGCAAGAAGGGATATTTCTGCCTTCAAAAATAATTGACTATATTCAGGTTGGTCGTCCAGTTTTGGCGATTTCTCCACTTGATGGTACTATATCTGATCTGATTCGAAAGTATGGAGGAGGGGTTGTTGCTGATTGCTTTTCTCCTGAAAGTGTTGCGAACGCCATCGGGTTGCTTTATTCGAGTTGGAGAAAAGGAACACTTGATCATGAGTATGGATCTTGGCGACTACTGTCGCAATTCAGTTCTGGCCACGTGATCGGATTGTATAATCAATTGTTTCATTTAGTTCTACAAAGAAAACATGTGTGAGTTTATTGTCTGATTGGGTTTGGGACGTTTGGATATATTTGGCGGTAAGAGCCAACGGTATGGTTACCATTAGAAATAGGCGGAATATAAAATGATGAAACTTAATCTTGGTTCGGGCGGAAGGCCTTTAGAAGGATATGTTAATGTTGATATATCTGCAAATGCGCCCAAGGTAAATCACGTGTTTGATCTTGATAGGACCCCTTGGCCTTTTGAAAGTGATTCGGTTGACGAAATTGTCATGTCTCAGTGTCTCGAACATCTTGAAGACCACAACTTGGCCATGCGTGAAATCCATCGGGTTCTGCGAATCGGAGGATTAGCAGTTATTTCGGTACCACACTTTACTTGGCAAATGGCGTACGCTGATCCCACTCATAAGCACTTCTTTGCATATCCCACATTTTTCTACTATACAGGGAAAGGCGGCTACTTCGATTTCAAGTTTGCCAGATGTGAAGTAAAGATCGTTTTTGGTAAAAGGCTGTCGTTGTGGAACTACGCGATCGAACCTATAGCGAATCTATTCCCTACGGTGTATGAGCAAAGCCCTCTCCGGGTATTTCCGGCGCTAAGCCTTGTGGCCACTCTAATAAAATAATTTGTGGACAAGCTTTGACCAATATTCTTAAGAATTTAGGATGTTCATTGTTCAATAATGAAATCGTCATCCAAGGTTGATCGGCGCTGTTGCAACCATATTTCAAGGAAAAGCAGTGTGTATATCTGATCGGCAAAATTTCGTCTTCCTGACTCGTGTTCGTCTATCAGCCATGTAACATATTTTGGATTGAGGTAACCCTGCTGTGTTAGCCTGTGTTCGGATAAAAGATCATGTGCCATGTCGTGCAGAGGTTCTCTCAGCCAGCGGGCGAGGGGGACCATGAGTCTTTTCTTTGAGCCATTAATTGTTTGTTCTGGGAGAAGGCCTTTGAGTGAATCTCTCATGAATCCTTTTAGCCGCATGCCCTTGAATCTATTTCTACAGGGTAGCTGCATTGCAAATCCGAGTAGTTCGTGGTCGCAGAACGGTACCCTTAATTCCAGTGAATGAGCCATGCTCATTCTGTCGCTCATTTTAAGGAGATCATCAGGCATGTATGTCTGAATGTCGAGGCCCATGGCCTTATCAGCTGGTTTTGACGATGGCCAGTTTCTGAAAAGCCCTTCTAGAAGTTCGAGAGGTGCTGTCGTGTCGATTTCTTTCGCAAAATCATCTGCGAAAACGGGTCCTGTCCAATCCTGTGGCACGTGTGACATCAGGTTTACGTATTGTTTGCTTAGTAAAAGCTCTCCGTTCTTAAGAAAGCATCTGATCCTTCCTGTCTCAGTTGAGATTGGCGAGATAAGGTTAGCAATGGCCGTACGGATTGATGAAGGTAATGTCTGGTAATACTTGCTCATTTGGATGCCGAGGTAGCGTGGATGACCGCCAAAAATCTCACTACCCCCAATCCCTGAAAGAGCAACTTTGACGCATTTCTTTGCCACCTGAGAGATGAGATAATTAACGATGGCGGAGGAATCTGCGAAAGGTTCACACATGGACTTAACAACCTTAGGGAGAAGATCTGTTATGTCGGGGGAAATGAGTTCTTCTGTATGGGTAGTTCCGAACTTTTCTGCAAGAATACGTGCTTCAGATGTTTTGTTGAAGCCACTGTCGGCACAGTCTTTGTAGCCGATCGAGAAGGTGTGTATTGGGCCGTCGGTAACAGCTCTCATCATCGCGAGGATGGACGCTGAGTCAAGACCACCGGAGAGTAGCAGCCCAAGGGGAACATCGCTGACCATGTGTGATTTGACAGAGTCTTTCAATCTCTTCCTGAATTCGGTTTCAAGTTGTTCCGTAGATTTGTGGTCGATTTGATTTACCAGTGATTGAACGTCGAAATATGACGTAATTGTCCTTGTTTCGCCCCGATCTCTAAGAATCTGGCCCGGCATAAGCTGCCGTATTCCCTTGTAAATGGTTCTGGGCGCCGGGATGTAGAGAAGTGTAAGGTATTGGGCAATTGCCTGTGGAGAAACAGAAGATACGGGAATGGCTTCCCTGATAGCATCGAGTTCTGACGCAAAAACAAGACCTCCTTCATCAGTGTCAGAATAATACAGAGGCTTGATGCCAAGGTGGTCACGTATCAAAAGAAATATTTCTTGTTTAGAGTCCCAGAGGGCAATAGCAAACATACCACGAAGCAGGGGAATCATTTCTTTCCCCCTTTCCTCGTAAAGGTGGGCTAAGACTTCTGTATCCGACTGAGTCTTGAATGCGTGTCCTTTGCTGAGTAGGTCCTCCCTGAGCTCTCGATAGTTATATATTCTGCCGTCAAGAATAACCCATATGGTATGGTTTTCGTTGGTAGCCGGTTGGTGACCATTCTCAACATCGATGATACTCAGCCGCCTGACTCCTAGGCCCAGCCCAAGTTCGGTGTATTTGCCATCTTCGTCAGGGCCACGATGAACCATGCGGCTGAGCATGTCGCCCAGAACTTTTTCATTATTTAGGCCGATATATCCGCAAATTCCGCTCATAGTAAAAAATGGCTCATATTGAGATATGCTTCTCTATCATTTTTAATTTACCATAATATTATTGGAAAGCCTAGTTTTACTGGGACTGAATGGGTTTTTCTTTCAATTGGGCTCTCGTATGATATTTTATGAAATAAATGAACCAAATTGCAGGTGCCAAAATACCTTCTGTTGTCCGACGCGTTCTAGCTGTTACAATTGGAGGGTTAGGAGATGCAGTTCTCTTTTCGCCTGTTATTAAAGCGCTCCGCTATAAATATCCGCGTGAAACAATTGATCTGTTAGTTGCTAGTTCTATTGCAGAGGAGCTATATTCGCAGTCAGAATATCTAAATAAGATCTTCCTGGTTCGTACATTGAAAAAACGTGCAATTCTGAATGTGATAGGTCTCTTGCCTTTTTGTATTGAGTCGATCAAGGTAGGTGGGTATGACTTGGCCGTTCTTGCCACTGGTCTGAATCCCGGACTCAGATACGTGTTGCAGTACCTTGCGAATGTCCATGCATCTGTTTTTGCCCCTTTGCCGGGAGTGATGGGGACCGATATAGAATGTAATCTGCAGCTTGCTTCGATGTTCAAGCAGGATGCCAGCATGGCTGAGGTTTTTGTTCCTCTGTCAAAAGAAAGCCTTGATGAGGCTTTAGGAATTCTGAAGGAACATGGGCTTGGTGGCGCAGACTCACCCCTTGCCGATTATATAGTCATTTATCCGTCTCGTGACTTGCCTCGACGGGTACGATGGCCGTTGTCGAAACTTATCGAAGTGGCCGAGGATTTGAAGGAAAAGCATCGCGGAATAAAAGTAGTAATCGTTGGTTCTGAAGCCGAAGGGCTTGAATGGGCTAGGGAGGATACGAAAAGAATAGCTGACGCTAATTTGGCTGGAATACTGACGATACCTGGTGTTGCGGCGCTTATATCGCGCGCTAGGCTGGTTGTGGGAAACGACGGTGGCTTGATGCATATTGCAGGAGCCACAGGAGTGCCCGTCGTTGCGATATTTCTAAATACCCCGAAGTCATATAGGCCTCCAGGTAAACATGTAAGACTTGTCACGCCAGCCTTGGATTGTTGCTCGCCTCGGGGGTATGTGCCGCATTTGGCGGCGGATTGCATTGATAAGTGTATTGCTGTGAGTCAGGTTGTTAATGCTTGTGCAGACTTGCTGAATGAAAGCGTAGAGCATAAATAGTGTAATAATGGTTGGGCCAAAAAAGAACGGAATTTCAAGGTGAGAGTTGGCTTTTTATTCAATCACGAGTTTATTCTTGGAGGCGGGGAGATCAGTTTCCTTGATCTGATTTCTGAAATCAGGAGATTGGATGTTGTGCCGATAGCGTTTGTTCCTGCAAAAGGGGAGATAACAGAAAAGCTGGATAATGCAGGTATACGATATGTCGTATCTCCGTGGCCGCATTTGAATTTATGGTCAATTCCGTCATTTTTTATCCGTGTGAAAGCTCTGGTAAAAATGTTTGCTGATGAAAAACTGGACGTGGTTCATGTGAATGGTGCCAGGGCGATGTTGTATGCCGGTCCTGCTGCCAAACGGTTCACGATCCCATGTGTCTGGCATGTAAGGGTTCTTGAACGTGATGTGATTCTCGACCGGATACGCGCACATTATGCCTCGGCGATTATTGCAAACTCAAAAGCAGTTTCTAATAGCTTAGTTGCTATAGTTGGAATAAAAAAATGTATTGATGTTATTTACAATGGTTTCGATCTTGAGGCTGCTGGCAAGGTTGAGCCACTGGATTTGAAAAAAGAGTTTGGTCTGCCAAATTTGCCAGTTGTCCTATGTGTTGGCCGTTTTACCAGGTGGAAGGCTTTTGAAGATGTTATTAAGGCCTGCGGTATATTACAAAAAAGAAAGGTTGATGTTTCTCTTCTAATTGTTGGCGAGTCTCATAAAGAAGAGGCAGATTACGAGGCAAGTC
>MHBM01000263.1:21471-29285 GCA_001804885.1 Lentisphaerae bacterium RIFOXYA12_FULL_48_11 | reverse complement strand
AGACCAAGCGAGCCACACATGGCCGGATTCTTGTCGCCGACGACGAACCCAAAAATCGGGAACTGCTTCGTGATTTGCTTGAGGCGGACGGACATTCCGTGATCGAGGCAGAGAATGGCATTGTGGTTCTTGAGAAGGCCAATTCGGAGGCGTGCGACGTGATTCTGCTGGATGTGATGATGCCGCTCATGGATGGTCTTGAGGCCTGCCGGCAACTGAAACAAAACCCCAAGACGAGGCACATTCCCGTGCTTATCGTATCGGCCCTCTCCGAGAAGGAACAGCGACTTCAGGGAATCGAAGCCGGTGCCAATGACTATCTGACCAAGCCGATTGATCGGCGGGATGTTCTTCTGCGTGTTCGCAATGCCTTTTATGCCAAACGGCTCTCTGACCAGGTACAGGAGGATCTGGCTAAATTGCGTGAATTGGAGATGTTGCGGGATAATCTGACGAATATGATCGTCCACGACATGCGGTCGCCTTTACTGGGTATTACGGGATATCTGGAAATGCTGGAAACGGATGCTGGAGAAAAGCTGAGCAGTAATGACCTGACGATTCTCAGAGGCGCAAGAAGCAGCGGATTGGTTCTTGTGGGCATGGTTAATTCTCTTTTGGACATCAGTCGTCTGGAACAGGGGAAGATGCCTCTCAATGTGACAAAATCGGATATTGATGTTTTGATTCAGGATGCTCTCAATTCCCTCGGTTCCATCACGAAAAATGTATCATTACTCTATCAGAAACAATCCATTCCGGTAATGGTAAACTGCGACGCGAGCCTGGTTACGCGCATCATCGCCAATCTTGTGGCAAATGCCATTAAATTCACGCCAGAAGGTAAAAAGGTTACCGTTTCCGTAGAAAGAAATGGCGAGGGAGTAAAGCTTTATGTTGCAGATACAGGGTACGGTATTCCCCGTGAATGTCACGAGAAGATATTTGAGAAATTCGGACAAGTTGAAATTCGACAACAGAGGAAAATGTATTCAACAGGGCTTGGGCTGACGTTCTGTAAGTTGGCCGTTGAGGCACACGGAGGCGAGATTGGAGTGGAAAGTGAAGTAGATAAAGGAAGCACGTTCTGGTTTACCTTGCCGGCACCGCAGTAAAATGGATTTTAACAGGAGATCAGCTGCGTAGACGGATAATACCCGTCCAGAGGAGTGGCCGGGCCACCAGTAAAGAGAAGAGTACGGGGACAGTGGGAAGGAATGCCGATCGTGAACGAGGGTAGGGTTATACCCCAGTGTAAAGCTTTAGCCAATCGCGTAGCCTATCCGCTGAAAGAGGAATATTGGGCGCAATTTATGTAACCACGTGAAACGCGTGGTACTTGTCATGCCTTTCGCATGATCCGCGGTGGAATAACCGTTTTAAAAAACGGAGAATGATGAGCATTCACGAACAACTCGAACGCAAGCAGGCGACGGAAGAAATAACAAACACTTTGTGGTTTCAGCAGGTGTTGCTGGATGCAGTTCCATCTCCAATCTTTTACAAAGATGCAGAGTGTGTCTATATCGGAGGCAATAAAGCCTTCGCGCAATACTTAGGCCTGTCACCTGAGCAATTCATCGGAAAGACAGTGTATGATATTGCACCTGAGGCTTTGGCAAAGAAATACGACGAGGCCGACAGAGACTTGCTGAACAACCCGGGCGTTCAAACCTACGAATCTTCAGTTGTCTATGCAGATGGAACACGCCACGACGTGGTCTTCAACAAGGCTACTTTTACAAATGCTGATGGCAAAGTAGCGGGATTGATCGGCGTGATTCTCGATATTACTGAGCGCAAGCAGGCGGAGAAAGAAATCAATGCCATGGCTAAATTCCCGGCAGAGAATCCCAGCCCCATCTTACGCATTGCCCGAGATGGCGCGTTGCTTTATGTCAACGAGGCAGGTGCAAGTCAATTGCATGAGTGGCATTTGCAGGTTGGCCAAGTGGTGCCTCCAATATTACGGGAGGTCGTTGATCACTCCATGGATAACAGAACAACACGAGAGTTAGAGATCCCGCATGGAGAATGGGTGTATTCATTTTTTGTTGTACCAATAGTCGATGCGGGCTACGCCAATCTATACGGAAAGAACATCACTGACAGCAAGAGGAAGGATGAAACGCTAAGTGCTTCAGAGGTCAGGTATCGCCGGCTCTTTGAAGCTGCGAGAGACGGTATCCTGATTCTCGATGCCGAAACCGGGATGGTCGTTGACGTGAATCCGTTCCTGGTCGAGTTGCTGGGTTTTCCTCACGATGCATTCCTTGGCAAGAAGGTATGGGAACTGGGAGTCTTCAAGGACATTGTTGCCAATCAGGACAAGTTTGTGGAATTACAGCAGAAGGGATATGTCCGGTATGAGAACTTGCCTCTGGAAACAGCCGACGGGCGGAAAATGCAAGTTGAGTTTGTCAGCAATGTCTATCTCGCTAACGACGTGAAGGTGATCCAGTGTAATATCCGCGACATCACCGAACGCAAACGGGTGGAGAATGCGTTGCGCTTGAGCGAGTCTCAGCTTTCCGATGCGTTGAAGATGGCCCACTCCGGCCACTGGGAGTACGACGTCGGCAGCGACATGTTCACATTCAATGACAACTTTTACCGGATATTCCGGACCACGGCCGAGAAGATGGGTGGGTACAAAATGTCCTCGGCGGACTACGCAAGAAGGTTCTGTCATCCCGATGATATACATCTCGTGGGCATGGAGACCCAGGCTGCGATTGAAACCACAGATCCAAATTTTAACCGCCAACTCGAACATCGGATTTTCTATGCTGACGGGGAGCCTGGTTACATGGAGGTGCGTTTCTTTATTGTCAAGGATGGGCAGGGGCGTACTGTAAAGACATATGGCGTCAACCAGGATATCACCGAGCGTAAACGGGCGGAGGATGTTCTTGTACAGAACTACGAGACGCAGGCGGCGATGAACGCCCTGCTGAATCTCTCCATGGAGGACATATTTGTTACAGAGTTCCTGGAGAGGGCGCTGAAGCTGATGCTGTCGCTCAAATGGCTCGCTTTCGAATCGAAAGGTTGTATTTTCCTGGCCAACAAGGAGGGGAAGACCCTGCATCTTGAGACGCAGCAGGGCCTGTCAGAAACCATGCTCACGATGTGTTGCGACATCCCCTTCGGCCGTTGCCTGTGCGGAAGAGCCGCCGCGGAGCGGACGATCCAGTTTGCGGATTGCCTGGATGACCGTCACGAATTGCGTGACGAGGGAATGGTGTCGCACGGACATTACTGCGTGCCCATCCTGTCCGGCGACCTGATCCTTGGCGTGATGAATCTTTACGTCAGGGCAGGGCATGCACGGGACCAGAAGGAAGTGGAGTTTCTGAAGGCTGTGGCCAACACGCTGGGCGGTGTCATCGAGCGTAAGCGGGCTAAGGAGGCTCTGCGAGAGGCAAATATGCAACTCCAGAAATCCTTGGAGGAATTGAAACTGACGCAGCAGAAGGTGATTCAACAAGAACGTCTATCTGCGCTTGGACATATGGCAAGCGGAATTGCCCATGATTTCAACAATGTCCTAATGCCCATTATCGGATTCAGTGAGCTACTACTGTCGGATCACTCCACGCTGGATGATCGAAAAGAATCTCTGCACATGATTGAAATGATCCTTTCGGCAGGCAAAGACGCCAGACAGATTGTACGTCGCTTGAGAGCGGTCTACAGGGAAGATGATGATGCAGATTACAAGTTGGTGGATATTTCGAAAATCGTGGAGAGTTCCATTTCCCTGACAATGCCAAAGTGGAAGGAGGAGATGAGCGCAAAAGGTGTTAGCATTGAGATGGCGACGGACTTCCAGCCCGTTCCGCGAATCAAGGGTAATGAGAGTGAGATCAGGGAAGTCATGACCAATTTGATCTTCAACGCGGTGGATGCCATGCCGAAAGGGGGCGTTATCACATTCCGTGTTCTCCCCAAGAATAAAACCGCGATTGCTCTTGAAGTGACGGATAGAGGAATTGGCATGGACCAGGAGACGTTGCGGCGCTGCATGGAGCCATTTTTTACGACAAAGGGTGTTCAAGGCTCCGGCCTGGGTTTGGCCATGGTATATGGCATTGTTGAGAGGCATGAAGGTGTCCTTGAGATTGAAAGCAATCCTGGTGCCGGCACAACGATTCGAATACTTTTTCCTGTTCCTTCTACGACCGAAAACACAGAGAAGGAGTTGGTGAAGGAACCGGAAGCGCTTCCTTCTATGCGAATTCTGGTGATAGATGATGAAGCCCGGGCACGAAACCTCATTTCCAGAATCCTGCAGGCTGATTCCCATAGTGTGATATTGGCCGAAGACGGGCAAGCGGGCCTCGATATATTTCGAGGAGGGGAGTTCGATCTTGTCATTACCGATCGAGCCATGCCCAATATGAGTGGTGACGAGGTTGCCAAAGAAGCGCAAAACATCCGGCCCGGCATACCCATCATCATGTTGACCGGTTTCGGTGATATCATGAAGGATAGAGGCGAGTGTCCTTCCGGGGTAACGCTGGTTATGTCCAAACCCGTGACACAGAAAGAACTTCGGCATGCCATGGCAAGCGTAATGGCCGGGAAAGGCAGAGTTGTTGGTTCTTAGTTCTTGGTTTGTGGTTAATGAGAAAGATTTGATGAGGATCAGACGCCTTCGACGGTAAACCCGGAGGCGGATGCTGCTGAGGCAAGCTGGGCATCGTGTGTAAGGACTATGTCGAGCCCCGTGGTGTTGCAAATCTCCATTTTCCGCGTTTGCGCGGAATGGAAACCGCAGGGAGCCGAAGCTAAGGTTCGAATGGGCCGTAGAAACGGCATTTGAAAGAATACGCTGATGACAGCGTACACTACAGATCGGAATTATGCGTTATGGACAACGTACGCTTCTTGTAGAGTCGGTGGCCGGATCTTTCAAAGCAAGAAACATAACCTGATGTAGTGCGGCACTGTGTGCCGCAACCGCCGCACACAGTACGGCGCTACAGTTCTTCCCGGCCTCTGTTTCAGGTCAGTATCGTGACGAAGGCGGGCCGACTTGTCCCGTAAGGGACGTTGTCCCAATCACGTGATCGCGTTATCACGCGACGGGATTCACGTCCACGAAATACCAACTGCTTCCTCTTCTATAAATATAATCTACCCCTATGACAAACAGACAGTAACAGGAAGCAGGCTGTAGGAAGTGAATCTTTCATTTTCGTAGGCTTATTGAGCATCTATACGCTTTTCGTTAGGTTGCCGCGTATGCGCGGACGCGGGATGACGCGAAAAAGAATACCGTCTGTAACCGAGGGTAGGGTTATACCCCACTGCAAAGCTTCAACCAATCGCGCATCATATGTACGTAAAAGAGGAAGGAGCAGGGGGATGTCGTATATGATGGATGAGCAACAATTGAACCGGAGGCTTCACCTTGTCGAGGCGCTATACACGGGTGCTATGGGGATGGGAGAAAAAACGGCAGCTGCGGAAGCCATGCAGAGGCTTCACAGGCACCTGGATGCAGTCCAGAAGAAACTTCCTCTGATTGAGCACGAGTTCAGCCTGTCAGACATATGGCCGGTAGCTCTGAATATTCAAGGCAGTAATCGTGATGATTTGGAGGCAGTTGCGAAAGAGAATGATCTTCTGGGGTTGTTGGCAATACTGAAGTCGTAGAATCCGTCTAGCAGAATATAGTGGATTTGACAACTGGTGCGGGGATATATTTGCGAAATGAATATTTCGCTGATACCGCAACCTAAATCATTTCGAATTGGAAAGGGCTGCCTGGATCTGCCGGACACAGGGACTGTCTTTATCGCCGATGGTATGTTCCGTGATGCTGCTGAAGATGTTTGCACTTTTCTACCCGATTACAGAATCGTTACAACCCCTTCGACAACAAATGTTGTATTGATTACCAGAGGCGTGGATTTTAAGGATGGGGGCTATTGCCTCAAAATCAATTCTGATGGAGTTGTTTTGAATGCCGCAACTGCAGAAGGGGCATTCTATGCGGTCCAGACTTTGCGACAGATTATTTCACAATGCGGATGTAAAGAACTACCGGTGCTGACGATAAAGGACTGGCCAGATTTTGAAGTGCGCGGACTTTACTATGATGTCTCACGTGGACGAATACCCAGGACGGAGAGATTGATTGAGCTGGTAAATACGTTGTCGCATTACAAGATCAACCAGTTCCAGCTTTATATGGAGCATACTTTTCTTTTCCACGGTCATCCGGAGATTGGGAAGAATGCGTCGTCGATTACATCAGAGGATATTCTTGAACTGGATGAGTTTTGTCGTGAGCGATTTATTGAGCTCGTTCCATCTCTTGCAAGTTTCGGGCATCTTCAGGGAGTGCTAGGTCTGCCCCGGTACAGGCATCTGGCTGAAGATTTTGGCATTGGCAAATATCGCAGTCCGGACGCAGATAAGTTACCTGAATGGCAGAGAAGGATTGCATGGTCACTTTCGCCGGCAAACCCGGAGACCTACGTTTTTCTGGACAGCCTTTTCGAAGAGTTTCTGCCGCTGTTCAGTTCCGGCAAGTTCAATGTCTGTTGTGATGAGACGTTTGACCTTGGTCTTGGCCAGAGTTATGACCTGTGTATGAAAAAAGGGAAGGGGCGTCTCTATCTTGATCATATACTGAAATTACGTGAGCTCGCCGCGAAGTACGGCAAGAAAATAATGTTCTGGGGCGATATCATCCGGAAATATCCAGAATTGCATCGAAAAATACCAAAAGATGTAACGCTTCTTGACTGGGGCTACGATCATAATCATCCATTCAAACGGGTGAAGGATCTTAAAAAAGCCGGGTTAAAGTTTTACGTCTGCCCCGGCACTGGTTCCTGGAATTCACTGTTTCCGCGACTTCATGAATCAATTGCCTGTATCCATGGTTTTGCATCAGAGGGTATTAAGCATGGGGCGACGGGTTTGCTTAATACTGATTGGGGTGATGGCGGGCATTATAATTTCATGGAATTATCCTGGCCTGGATATTTGTTTGGAGCAGAGCAAGCCTGGAACGTAAAGGCTGATAAGCGAAATTATATCGAACGATTCTGCCGCGAACATCTTGGTTCCAGTTCGTCAGCGCTTGTAAAAGCACTAAGCGAGTTGGGTGATATTGCACAACTGCAGGTTCGCAAGAACAGAAGTGTCTGGCAGGAGATATTCTTCGCGGGACCGGATGATGAATTGTTTGGCGATGGAATTAAGAAGTTATGGATATCAAGGAATGGGGTTATTTCTTCCGGCCAGATGAGGTTGGATGCAGCGCTTGGCCGGAGAATGATGAGGCGATTGGAGCGCATAAGGCAAGTATTCATAGGGAATTCCACGACAGTGAAGGCGAGCCATGCATGCATTATGCCTTATTGGATTTTTGCCGTTGATACAATGATTCATTCAGCTTTGAAACTTTCGATCCTCGGCGGTCATGGCAAAGATACCAAGGCAAATCGTCTTTATTTGCGTAAGGAAATGAAAATACTCTTGAAACGCTTTGAATCTCTGTGGCTGGCCAGGAATCGGATTTCGGAGATTAATATAACGATTGATAAATACCGTAAAGTAATTGAAAGTCTTTAATGTGTGTTTTTGTCCCGGTATCCAATGATTCCCTGTAAAATATTCGCTTGCGTGCGGTGGGCAAGTAGGTGAATCTACTAATTTATGTTCTTATTCGGGCTGGATGGTTATGATTGATGTTCAGGTAAATAAGAGTGAGTCATGTCATGATATTGCCGCATGGACTCTGACTGGTTTTGCGCTGTTAGTGATTCTCAAGATGCATCTGCTTCCGGCTC
>MHBM01000263.1:0-21401 GCA_001804885.1 Lentisphaerae bacterium RIFOXYA12_FULL_48_11 | reverse complement strand
TGGTTACAGGGCACGTGTTGTAGCGGTTACCCTGATTGCCGCCATAGTTGTTACCATCGTGAGCCTGATCATCGTGGGACTCGCCGCGTTTTTTAGAAGCGGGAATGAAAGTCTTCCGGCTCTCTTTACGAAGACGGCCGACATTATAGAGGATATGAAGAAGCTATTACCTTCCTGGATTGTTAATGACTATTATCCGCAGGATGCCGAGAGCATCCAGATTGCTGCAGTTGATTGGCTGAATAATCACGCAGCTTCCATTGGTTCCGCGGGAAAGATTGCCGGTCGAGCCGCTGCTCATATTTTGATCGGGATGGTTATCGGGGCAATACTCTCGCTCAGGGAGGCGAACCCCGTTTCCAACCTGAAACCACTGGCGGCGGCACTGTCGGTAAGGGGCCATCGTCTGAGTAAGGCTTTTCGTAATGTTGTTTTTGCCCAGATAAGAATTGCTGCAATTAATGCATTTCTAACGTGGATTTACCTGGGGGTCGTGCTGCCATTAATTGGAATATATCTGCCGCTGACGAAGACCTTGATTGCCATAACATTTGTGGTAGGCCTCATGCCTGTGATTGGTAATATTATTTCAAATACTTTTATTGTGATAGTTAGCCTTAACCATTCTCTACCCATAGCGATTTCATCGCTGACCTTTCTCATAGTGATCCACAAGTTGGAATATTTCCTGAATGCAAAAATTATTGGTTCACAGATTAAGGCTCGTGCCTGGGAACTGCTGGTGGCGATGCTGGTGATGGAGTCCATATTTGGCATTTCAGGAGTGATTGCTGCACCGATCTACTATGCTTACCTCAAGGAGGAGCTTGCCGAAAAGGGCCTGATATGAGGCGGATCTGGATTTATCAAGGGGCTGTTTTCCTCAGCGCTTTTCTTTTCTTTCAGGTGCAACCGATGACATCAAAAGCCCTGTTGCCGATATTCGGCGGCAGCTACCTCGTGTGGGGGCTTTGCATGATTTTTTATCAGGCAGTGCTTCTGTTCGGATATCTTTATGTGCATATGATGCACCGCCGGTTTGGTGTTTTGATTTATGCGAGGATTCACTGGATTCTGCTCTTTTTACCCTTTGCCATGGTGTCTTTGACATTCTTTACGGCTAAACCATCCGTGGAAGGCAGTAATGTAGCTTTTATGACCATAATGGCTCTTTCTTCTGCTGTTGGTATGCCGGTCTTTGCACTTTCAACCACAAGTCTGGTTCTTCAGAAATGGCTTCTGGCATCAGATCTGTCCGAACGTGACAATCCTTACGTACTTTACAGCGGTTCCAACCTCGGATCTATGCTTGGTCTCCTGACTTATCCAGTACTTGTGGAGCCTTTTCTTTCTCTCGACTTGCAATGGCAGATCTGGCTGGCGGGTTATATTTGTCTGATAGTCCTTCATGTTTTCTGCATGCCGCGCAGAACTAATGTTGAAGTCGTGCAAACTGCAATACCCGGGGCTGGTATTCCTTTCAAGCTTGCGAGGCAATGGTTTCTTCTCAGCGCGTCCGGAACGGCGCTTCTGCTTGCAGTGACGAACGTTATTACACTGGACTTGGCATCGATACCATTCCTGTGGATTGTACCGCTTGCAGTTTATCTTGCTGCTTATGTGCTGACATTTAAGCAGAACCCATGGTATCCCAAATGGTGGTCTAAGATTGTTTACTGGGCAATGCTGCTCGGTATGTTCATGTATCTGATGATACAGGTTCGTCTGTCTCTGCCTGTTGCCATTTCTGTGACAATTTACATGTTTATTCTGTTTGCTGTATGCCTGGCTGCAAGTGGCGAACTCGTGCTATCTAAGCCGGTAGATACCAAGCGTGATTTGACTTCATTTTATCTGGTTATTGCTTTGGGAGGACTAGCCGGGAGTCTGTTTGTAGGCTGGGTGATCCCCGTGGTGAGTAAGTCTCTTGTTGAATTACCTCTTGCACTTGTTATGGGGATTGTGTCGCTCTCTCTCTGTACTGAACGCCATCAAAATGGAGAATCACAGATAAAGCATCTATTTGTGAAGCAAATGGTTCCTGTATTGATTTGTGGTGTCATTATTGTGTTTTCTTCAATATTACTTCCAGCGATGGTTATGCGTAGTGGTACGGTTGATGGGAAAGAGCCATTGATTATGGTTTTGGTTGGTATTCCAGTGATGATTGCACTTCTTTGGGCTGTCGGGAAGACTTGGCAATTCCCTGTACTTATGGTGGTGGCGTGTGTTTCCCTTGGATTTACCGAAAGTATAATTTCTGGAGGAAGCTTGGTGGGCAGACTGAGGAATTTTTACGGGATCTATAAGATATATGATGTGGGGAATGTCCGGTATCTTCAGCATGGCACTACACAGCATGGTCGCCAGTATATCTCGGGTGCGAAAGCGGGGTTACCCTTATCGTATCACCATCACTCTGCCCCGGCTGGTGCAGTTCTCGTCTCAACGAACTTTTCGTTCAGGCATATTGGTATGATTGGGTTGGGAACTGGCGCCATGGCAGCGTATTTTGGGGCAGGGCAAGTGTTTACCATCTTTGAGATTGATCCTGATAATATACCGATTGCCGAGAAGAATTTTATTTATCTGCAAAAGGCCAGGCTGCAGGGTGCCACTTTAAACTTTGTTGTAGGTGACGGGAGAATTTCAATGCGGACACTTGATAGCTCGGCGCTTGATTTGCTCCTTATAGATGCTTTTAACAGCGGATCGATCCCTGTTCATCTTCTGACGGTTGAAGCATTGCAGGAGTATTTCAGGGTGCTTGGTGATGACGGTCTTCTTTTTATGCATGTTTCGAACCGTTTTATTGACCTGCCGCCTGTCGTTTGCAGTAATGCCCGCGCCTTGGGATTGAATTTCTGTGAGAAATCAAATGCTGGTCTGGTTGATCCTGACGCAGAGACCAGTCAATGGGTGGCTCTGTCGAACAATCCGGATAAGATTGATCTGCTTGTCAAAGAAATGGGTTGGAGTAGTGTGAGGGCAGGGGTGTCATCACTTCCGAGGCCATGGACGGACAGGTATAGTAATGTGCTGGGTTCTCTCTTCAGTGGGGGTGTCAGTCAGTGAATAAGATCAAGATCATGCAAGTAAATTGACTTTTTTGCCTAATGTTCCCGGATCTGTTTATGCATAGAAATGCTTTATTAATTTTTACGGTTGCCGTCCTGTCTAGGTTTATTCCTGCTTTGATGGTTTACGGATCTGCAGATGTGCTTGAATGGCCTATTGCGGTAGCCCTGTATGAACAGGGCCAGGATCCGTACATGCAGAACACGGTCTTTAACTGGCCGCCGTTCTGGCTTGCGGTTGTAAGATTTCTGCTCCACGGAGGCGCGATTGTTAAGTTGCCAGTACATTTAGTTGTTAAGTTGTTACCGATTATGTCTGATGGTGTGATTGCCTTGGTCATCTACCATATTCTTGTAAAGACGGGCGCTGGTAATAGAAAAGCTTTTATTGGGTCGTTATTTTACGCTTTGAATCCCGTATCGATAGTCATAACAAGCGTGCATGGTAATTTCATCTCAATTCCATTGGCGTTCCTGGTACTTGCATCTTATTCTTTTCTCTGCGGGGATAAGCCTGTTCATGTTGTTCTGTCTTCGCTTGCACTGGGCTGCGGAATAATGTCCAAGATCTGGCCGGCAGTTGCCCTGCCTTTCTTTCTGGTAAGGATTGTGTCATGGAAGAACAGGGGTGTATTTACCCTGCTCGCCATTATGCCTGTAGTCTTTTCGTTGTTTCCGATTTATTTTATAAACAAGGATCTGGTGGTTGATCGATTTATCACTTACCAGAGTCAAGCCGGCTGGTGGGGGCTTACGGGTATAGGGCAAGTATGGCCTTCTTCTTTTACCACGGCCTTTTGTAACGAATATGCAAAGCATGGAGCCAAAGTACTGGTGATTGCGATTATTGCTCTACTCTTTGTGTCACGACGTTGTGATTTGGCCCGTACTTTGTCTGTTCTTCTTCTGGTAGTTGTGTTTCTGATGAACGGCTTTGGTCCACAGTATCTTGTAATGCTTTTGCCTTTTGCTGTAATCAGTGGAGATAGGTGGTTCTTGCCCTATAGCATGCTTGTAACTGTTCTTTTCTGCTTTGAATATGGGCTCTTCAAAATTCCTGGTTGTTATGGGATTCCTGTCACTGGTCCACCATACCCTGATATTTCATATGATGCTTTCCTGGCCTCCGCACGCATAACAAATATGCTTCGCCTGCCTGTATGGTTATTTATAGGAGTCTGGGCTGGAAAAGAGTTAGTTGGGTTTTTCAAGTTGGAATCAGGCTTAACAGCCAGGGCGAGCAGTGTCAGGTACAATTGATTTTTGCACCTGACACTTCGGGAAGGTTAAACGTCGCAGATTTGAACCGCTTTTCTAAGAGACGCAAGTGCATCTTTTTTAGGGGTATATTCGTGGGCAACATATCCTTCATATTTCAGATCTACGATTGCCTGCATTATTGGCGGGTAATAGAGTTCCTGTGACTCGTCAATTTCATTACGGCCCGGTACGCCGGCAGTGTGAATGTGGGCAATATACTGAATATTCTCCTTTAAGGTCGCGATGACATCACCCTCCTGGACCTGCATGTGATAAATGTCATACAGGACTTTTATCCGGGGGCTACCTACCTTTTTCGAAATATCCACGGCCCAGGCGGTTCGGTCGCACTGGTAATCCTTATGGTTACGCTTGGAGTTGAGAAGTTCCATGCATACATTGATTTTCTTTTCTTCGGCATGGGATGCAATTTTCTTCAGGCCTTCAACACAGTTATCAGCTCCGATGTCATCGGCGAGCCCGTCACGATTGCCGGAGAAACATATTACATTCGGGAATCCAGCTTCTGCGCTTGCGTCAATTCCCTTGCGAATTGCCGCAAGGCATTCCTCGTGATTTTCTTTGCGGTTAAGTCCCTTTGTCAGGCTGTGACTTCTTGTAAGAGTGCAGATCAGGCCGTATTTCTTAAGGGTGGGCCATTCATTCTCTCCTATAAAGTCCATTCCTTTGAGCCCGATCTGGACGCATAACTGGCATTTCTCCTCGAAGCTCATTTTAACTTTCCCGAATACTCCGCCGCATGCAGCCTGTTTGATGCGGCCCTTAATCTGGGCAGGTTTGTCTTCGGCCAGGGTTATTTGACTTCCAAGTCCGATAGCTGTCAGTGCTGCGCCGCCAGTAATGGTTTTCAGTAGTTCTCTACGGGTAATTACATTGATATTCTTGTGGATCATGTTCATTCCTCTTGTTGTATGTTGAGCTGTTATTTGAGCACACCGATTAAATTATTGTGGTTCTGGGTGCATGTCAATAACTGATGCTTGCGCATGATTTGGGAAAACACGTTGTGCCTGTATAATATTTACGGGTTTATCGGAATTTATTTCTATTCTTGAGGTCAGTAACTGATTTTAGTATAAAACCCCCAGACATAACGGGATAATGCACATTGACTGAGTGATGGCTGCGGGAACAATGATGAATAATCAATATGACATTCAGCTGGATCGTCACGAGGCAAAGTACATTATTCCGCCAAGTTATGTGCCTCGGATACGAGAGTTCATCAAGCCGTTCTGTATTTCTGATCCTCATGGTCAGGGGGAATTTCCAGAATATGTCATAACGACCCTGCAGTTAGACTCGCCTTCCTTGTCTCTTTGTCACGCCAAGGAGTGGGAAGTGGTGAACCGGTTCAAGCTGAGGGCTCGTACATATGGTAGTGATCCCTCTGCGCCGGTGTTCCTGGAGGTGAAACGAAAGTATCGTGGTTGTATCCAAAAGAGTCGTGCGTGTATACCAATAGAAGCATGGAAGTCGGATGTTATAAAGAGACCTGAATCTGCGCCAGTTTTCTGGTCAAAGAAAGAAGAGGCCGCTTACATTGAGTTTATCAGGCTGGTGAAACTGATAGGTGCAGAACCCGTTACGTTGATCCGCTATACCAGGGAAGCATACATGGGGAAAATAGATCACTATGCCAGGGTAACATTTGACCGGAAGCTGCAGTACCTGCCGACCAGGGAGTGGGATTTGAAAGGGGATGGCAAGCGATGGTTTTCAATGGATACAGGGTTGGCTCAGAACAAAATGAACAAGTACTCCGGTGTCGTGTTGGAGCTGAAAACCTTAAGCGATGCTCCTCAATGGATGATAGATCTCGTGATAGAGTTTGATCTAGTAAGAACCGGTAATTGCAAGTACACTACGGCCGTTGGATTAGAGTCGTTATTTCGAGGAACTCCGGAAATGCCTTTTTATGGGATGGAGTTGATGACCTACTGATTTGTGAATCTTAATGACGTTCTGCCACTACAGAATTAATAGGGGACCTGGTAATGGGTGATTTTGTGACAACGTTGGGAACTTCTGAGGTGTTGAGCATCCAGCAGATATTTTGCGGGTTAATAACTAGTTTTGTGCTATGTATGGTTTTAGCTTCTGTCTACCGATGGACCTTCCAGGGATTATCCTATTCACGTTCTTATATTCATACGCTGGTGCTGGGAGGGATGATTACGAGCCTGGTGATTATGGCCATAGGTAATAATCTCGCTCGTGGTATTGGTATCCTTGGTACGTTGGCCCTTATCCGCTTCCGTACTCCGATTCGTGATCCTCGTGATATGATGTTCCTTTTTGCCAGTCTTGCTGTGGGTATTGGTTGTGGGGCTGGTGTTTATAGTGTACCGGTTGTTGGGACTATCACGATTTCAATAGCAGCGTTGTTGTTGCACTGGTCGCCGTTTGCGTCAAGACGTGAGTACGAGGGCCTGTTGAGGTTTATGCTCCCGGTTGATTCTCCGGCTGAGAGTAAGATTAAAGAACTTCTCCGTACTTGTTGTTCAGCATTCCAGTTGATTGCCATTCGTGAGTCGGTTCAGGGGGATGTGATAGAACATTCATATCAGGTAAGGCTGCTTGATCCTTCGTATCAGAAAGATCTTCTCGATGGTATGAATAAGATTGAAGATGTTGCTGAGGCCAGCCTGCTTATGCAGCGAACCACCGTTGAGCTATAGTCCTTTTCCTCGAATTTGCATTTTATCACAAGTGTTCTCAGGAAGGTGGTCGAACCCTTTTATGCAATTTAAACTGTTTAGAAAGCGCGTGTAAGGGCTTTCAGGGCATGCAACCCGCTGATGTGATTCAAGGCGCGAGCCATCATTGTTATTGCAGGCTTGATATAGCCGGCAAATCTTTCTGTTCCAGGTAGAGCGCTCAGCCTTCCATATGCTCCGAGTGCCTGTGCAAGTCGTTGTACAGCGGCATACCAGAATGTTTGCAGTATCTCTTTTCTGTTGGCGCTTCGACTTGCATAATAATCAAGAAGTCGATCCTGCATGTCTGTCGAAAGCATTACGTACGGATCGCAAAGAAGAGATGCGACATCGTATGCAGGTGGTCCAAGCCTTAGTCCCTGAAAATCAACAAAGTAAGGATGATTGTTCTGTATAAAGATATTGCTGGATTGCATGTCACGGTGAAGTAATACTCCCTTGGTTCCCGTAAGTTTATGCGCAACTTCTTCGAGATCGTTCATTATAGCGCGGATCGCTCTGTGGTTCATTTGCAGTCTTCTGGTGAGTAAATGATCCTCAAGAAGTTGTCTTTCCCACTTGTAAAGGGTGGGCGAGAAAGGCGATTGAAGGTGTATTTTGGCTTGCTGTGCGTATCTGACCGGAATCGTATGAAGTGCATTTAAAGCCCGTAGTATCCGGTAATACATTGCTTCCAGTTTGCCTGCACCGGCTTCTTTTGCATATTCTTCCAGTGGGGAACTTCCGAGGTCTTCCATTACTGTGACACAGATCTCCGGGGCATCGAACAAAATCCGAGGTACAGGAATTTGATTTTCAAGGAGGAACTGTGCTATTTCGGCGTAATGAAGGTTCTCTTCGCGCTCGGTGCTATAGTGAATGTAAATAGCGCTCTTGTTGCCGTTGATTAACCTGGTGAATGAACGTGCTGAACCTCTTGCGCCGAGAGGGATCGCTGTGGTTTGACTTGGTTGCCATCCGAGGCTGGCGAGTGCAACAACCAGCGAGTTGTTGTTCTTACATTTGTCACATTGAATGGCAATTTCAAAGACTGGCCCTTGTGCTCTACTATTCCTGGCAAGAATGGCATTCTTTATTTGTGCAGATTTCCTTACCGTAACGTTATCCCAGAGGACGGAATCAGTGATTTTTGTGTCACTTGCTACTGCTACATTGCTGCCTATGGCCGCAAACCCGTTTATTGTTACTCCCCTGCGGTGGAGAGAAGAGATTTGATCAAGCTGCCTTTTATCAAAGAGGCACGCCCCTGGTTTTTGTGTCTTCCAGGCGTCAATAATCTGTCGATGGGCGTCGATATATTGACTTATTGTTCCTATATCGAACCAGAACGTGTTATCAGGCGATATACCGGATATTTTATGTCCATCAGACATTGCTGCAGAATAGGCTTCGATAGTTGATGAAAATGCTGTTTTTGGGAGATATCTGAGTATGGCAGGCGATAACAACTGTAACCCGCAAAATGTGTACGTGTTGCTTTTCCCAGGATGTTTGCTGTGAAAACAGCTAATTCTGTTATCTTTCATTTCAACTGTACGTGGGCCCAGTTCAGGATGCAGCCAGAGGGCAGAGATAGGTTTATCTTTTTTTCCAAATTCGCGTAGAAATGGTTCCGCTGAAATATCGGCAACAATATCGGTATTCACCACCCAGAAGTCGGCGTCTTGTATGAACCAGGATGCCTTGCGGATAGCACCACCTGTTCCAAGTATGTGGGGCTCATAAGAAAACTCTACTTGCACATCTTTAACAGGGTTGTCATTAAAATAATTTAGAATAACTTCGGCATTATGATGGAGATTGATTAGAATTTCCCTGACGCCAAATTTCTTCATCAAATTGATCATGTGAGCAATAGAAGGTTTCCCCCATATGGGCATCATTGGCTTTGGAAGATCGTCCGATAAAGGTTGGATACGGGTGCCGTATCCAGCGGCGAGAAGTATTGCTTTAGAGGGATATTTGGTTTTCATTGATAAACCCTGTGATTAGGACAGATTAAAACATCTTGGGATGTGTCATGATTTCTGTTTCTGTGATTTAGACTTTCATCTGGAACGGCTTTCCATGGTATAGGATGTGTTTCTGTCGTTGCTTATTAAATATGGCAAGATCCTTTTGCCAGCGGGCAGAGATGGTTTTACTGTTTTCCCCGTCCAAGAGCGCTTTACGCACAGAGTCAGTTCCGAATAATTTATCAAACCATTCAGACCTGGTATTTCGTTTGTTCCATACTTGGTTTGTTCCATACAGTTCCTGGAGACTGCAAATCAGCGACACTGTCGTGACTATTGGCTTAAACCTGTCCGGATCAGTAATTCGCATCCAGATTCCGTCGACTATATTAGGTGTTCCTGTGCATGGGCGTGTGTTATATCTGTGTGGAGTAAATTCTACTCCGGGCAGTTTCTGTGCTGAAAGGGATCCTGCCAGTTCTTTTCCGTTGATCCATTTTGCTCCAATCAGTTGAAAAGGCAGGCATGTTTTTCTTCCACAATCAATCGATTGTAATCCTTCACAAAAGACGGTTGCGGGAAAGCATGCGGCGGATTCCCATGATACAATGGCTGGAGACGGAGGCAGGAATGGAGGCCAGTCTGACTGCCTTTCTGTTTGTCTCTTGTAATGCTGCATTCTTGCGACTTTGACATCCAGGTCCAGGCTCAGCGCTTCCTTGAGCCACAACGCTGTTTCGCCCGGTGTCATTCCGTAAGACATAGGACTTGGAACCATTGCCACAAAACTTGAGAAGTTATTTTCGGTAAGAGGCCCGTCAGTAATGTTCGGCAATGGGATAGGTCTGTCGGCTATAATAACTTCTTTATTATTCTCCGAAGCGGCTTCCAGAACATATCGGAGAGTTGACACAAATGTATATGGACGCGCACCCAAGTCCTGGATGTCAAAAACAATTGTATCGACATTTTTTAGCATGGAAGGGGTGGGTTTCCTTGTTTTGCCATACAGTGAGAATACAGGGATATCCCAAGAAGGATGTATTATGTCATTACATAGCTCGCCTGCGTTGGCTGTGCCAAAAAAACCATGCTCAGGTCCCATCAAACAAGTGAGCCTTGTTTCGCTATGCAGCCTATTGGCGCTGGGACAACCCTTGGAATCAACGGCAGCCGCATGACTTACCAGCCCTATACGCTTACAGGAAAGCCATTTTCGCTTTTGCTGGAGCAGTACATCTATGCCTGGTAGAAAACAATTCATCATTTCGCATTCTCTTTAATATTGACTGCATCGTCAAGCATGACGGAATGATATCACTCAATACTATAGCCTGTTGAATAACCAACTTGTGTCCTGTTCACTTCCATGGCAGGATTGAATGTATAAAGAAAGGTCATGCATGCATATTTATTATCGTATATTCCTTCTGTTTATTATGGCGGTATCCTTTTCCTATTCTCAGAATACTGCTGAGTCGGTAGTGAAATTAGATCTTTTACCTGGAGAAGTATGGTGGGGCGGTGCCGTAACTCTTGGCAGCAAAATGCCATTTGGTTCTGAACCTTTGGAAATAAACCTCCACGGCAATAATCGTGGCAATCAGTATGCACCTCTGCTCCTTTCTTCGAAAGGGCGCTATGTCTGGTGCGAAAAAGCATTTATCTTTTCAATTAAGGATAATACTTTGCAGGTATCTTCTGAAAGAAATACACTCAATCACGGCAAGCCTGGTTCTCATTTGCGTGATGCTTTTTGCTATGCCTCGAAACATTATTTTCCTGCTGATGGAAAGCAGCCTGATTCTGCTTTGTTTTCTGCACCACAGTACAATACATGGATCGAGTTAATGTATGACCAGAACCAACGTGACATTTTAAAGTACGCACATGCAGTTATCGATAACGGAATGCCGCCAGGCGTGTTGATGATTGATGATAACTGGCAGGAAGATTACGGAAAGTGGAATTTCCATCCTGGTCGTTTCATTGATCCTCATGCCATGATCCTGGAACTGCACAATATGGGGTTTAAGGTGATGCTTTGGGTATGTCCATTTGTGAGTGCCGATTGCGATGTGTATAGAGCGCTTGCCAGGAAAAATGCATTCTTTATGGAGAAAGCAGGCGATCCGGCAATGGTTACATGGTGGAATGGCAAGAGTGCCATGCTGGATTTATCCAACCCTGAAGCAAAGGATTGGTTTACAGCTGAGCTTACACGCCTGCAGGCAAAGTATGGAGTGGATGGGTACAAGCTGGATGCAGGTGACACATCATTTTACAAGAATACGTATATTGCACATGAGAAACTCGATGTTAATGAGCATGCAGGTCGTTTTGGTGAAATAGGCCTGGCATTTCCTCTGAATGAATACAGGGCATGCTGGAAACTGGCAGGGCGTCCGCTTGTCCAGCGTCTGCGAGATAAGAACCACAACTGGGAAGATTTAAAGAAACTGATTCCGGACCTGATTGCTGCGGGCCTGCTTGGTTATTCTTTCGTATGTCCTGACATGATAGGGGGAGGCGAATTTCAATCCTTTCTTGATCTCAAAGCAATTGATCAGGATCTCGTGGTGCGTTCTGCGCAAACTCATGCGCTTGCGCCAATGATGCAGTTTTCTGTTGCACCATGGCGTGTTCTGGATGCTGCGCATCTTTCTGCTGTGAAAAAAGCCGTTGCGCTTCGTATGAGTTTTACGAAAAGTATACTGAAACTGGCCAAGGATAGTGCAACATCTGGTGAGCCGATTTTAAGGCCTATGGCATATGTATTTCCAGAGGGTGGATATGAAAGAATAAACGATCAGTTCATGATGGGTGATGATTTGCTGGTCGTGCCTATGATCAGCAAAGGTAAATCCCGGAAGGCATTTATACCAAAAGGTAAATGGAAAGCTGATGATGGAAGTGTTGTTAATGGTCCTGTGGAAATAAATCTTGATGTACCGCTCGAACGTTTGCCTTATTTTGAACGCATGTGATGTGCAATAAATAAAATGAGTAATCGATGGAGGTGTAATGCACTTGGTTAAATATGTTTCCTTGGCTTTATCTGTGCTGATAACATTTAGTTCTCTGGCGCAGGCTGCTGTTTTTGACAAGATCAGGCTTGATGATGCCTGGTTAAAACCGCCCAGAACTAGTTCTGCACCTGAGTTTGAAAAGAATGGCGTGAAGGCAATTTATTATGAAGGGGTGCCACTGGATGGCAAACCTACACGTGTTTTTGCATTTTACGGTGTGCCGGTTGCCCAAAACGGGCAGAAGGTTCCAGGTATTGTACTGATTCACGGCGGAGGTGGAACAGCATTTGAAAGTTGGGTGGAGTTGTGGAATAAGCGAGGTTATGCAGCCATTGCAATGGATACCTGCGGCTGTCTGCCAAAAGGCAGCAAACCTAACTCGCGTTTTTCGAATAAATGGGAACGATTGCCAGATGGTGGCCCAGCAGGATGGGGCGGATTCGAACAAATTGATGCGCTGCCTGGCAACCAGTGGACTTTTCATGCTGTAAGTGCGGCAATCATCGGTCATTCGTTGCTCAGGTCGCTACCGGGTGTCGATTCAGACCGTATTGGTGTTACGGGAATATCATGGGGTGGATATCTTACATGTATAGTGGCTGGGATCGATTCACGTCTGAAGTTTGCAGTTCCTGTATATGGATGTGGATTCCTTGGCGATAATTCAACCTGGCTTGGCAAGTTCACGGAAATGGGACCGGATAAATCCGGCCGTTGGCTTAGATGGTGGGACCCGTCTGTTTATCTGAAAGATGCAATTGTTCCAATGTTATGGGTTACCGGCAGTAATGATTTTGCTTATCCATTTGACTCCTTACAAAAGTCGTATCGGCTTCCAAAGGGGCCACGAACGCTTTGCATTAAAGTCCGAATGCCACATGGGCACGGTGGGGCTGGTGAAAATCCTGAGGAAATTCTGGCATTTGCCGAGAATCTGGTTCGAACCGGAAAGCCTTTGGCGAAGATAACAGGGCAGGATAAGGAAGATTCGCAGATATGGGCCAGTTTTTCATCTGAGGTGGCTGTGACAAAGGCTGAGTTGAATTTTACAAAAGATACAGGGAAGTGGCAGCAGAGAAAATGGGAAACATTACCCGCAACACTAGATGTTACTGCGAAAAAAGCCAGTGCCACACTGCCCGACGGGGTAAAGGTGTATTATCTTAATCTTATCGATGAGCGCGGATTCTATGTGAGTTCTGAACATGTTGAAATTCCGTAGTTCGGCAACCGGCCTCTGGCCGGATTATTCATTGAAGAAACAATCGAAATCGAACTGATCACAACATGTTTATCTTGTCATCCTGAGGTGGCATTATGACCTGGATAGTCCATTTTGCGTCATGAGTACTATCGAAAATTACCGCCTCGGTAATTCCTCGGATGGCAGGGACAAGGCTGAATCTTTTAGTTGTGAGAAGTTCAAACAGTATCGACAGGCTTGTCCGGATGGCATGGGCCCGTGGCTTATGTATTGGCGCCAGAACTTTCCCGGTTTGGATAATAAATGCAGGGGTGACAATGGCAGCGCGATGAAGAACTGGTGGCCGTTCTTATTCTATTGATTAAAGACCTTCGGTCTGTCTGATTGAATCCTATTTCTCTACGGGTACTACAATGCCCCTCATAATTACTTTCTGGCAAAGCACAAAGGCAATAAATGTGGGTATAGCCGCAACCAGAAGAGCTGCGAAGGTCAGGCCCATATGTCCTTCAATCTGGAGCTGATAGAGAAACACCATAAGGGTCCACATTTTTTCGTCCGGGCAAAGGATGAAGGCAAACATGAAATTGCCATAGGCTGCTGTGAATGCACCTAGGGCAAGTACCGCTAGAATCGGTTTGGAAAGCGACATGGTGATATGCCAGAAAATTGTCCACTCTCCGGCTCCGTCCATTTCGGCGGATTCGTATAGTTCCCTGGGTAATGAGTCGAAAAAGCCTTTTAATAGGAAAATGTTGAAACCGTTGGCTACACCCGGAAGAATTAATGCTGAGAACGTGTTGAGCATATCTAGGTGCTTAAGAAGTAAAAAGCTGGGGATCATAGCGACGGCTGGAGGAAATGCCATTGTAGCCATGCAGAAAAGTAAGATTTTGTATGTGCTGGGCAGCTTGAACCTGCTTAGGGCATAGGCAGCAACAGGATTGATTGTCAGTGCGAAAACTACGGCAAGAACGCAGTAAATAACGGTATTGGATAGAGCTCTTCCATGAAGGAGTATGTAGTCCATTACCTGTTTATAGTTTGCAGAAATGAATTCAGATCTGATTTCCTTTTTGTTTGCAAGAAAATCAGAGTAGTCAACTTCACTTGTGGGCAGTGGAATTGAATTAAAAGACTTATAATGTGCTTTGTGGGCCAGGTTCACGGCCGACAAGTCATTTCTATATTTTTTAACAAGAAAATGACGGAATTCGATTTCAGGGCTGGTGATTGTGATATGTTGGGAGGGTACGCGCCTTATAAATTCTGCCCAGTCAACGAGTTGATTTGAAGTGTGAAGCAGGTCGTTTGGGAAAGGAATCGAATCGAAAGATGTATAAGACGTACCGTAACGGACATTGATCTGTTTAAGGTCGTTATTGTAACGGTCGGATAGGTACTGTGAAAACAATGGTTTTGCTGCCTGATTGACCAGGATAAACTGGAGATTGACTTCATCACGGACGAAGAGTTCCCAGTCTTTCTTTTCAACAATGTTCCGAGGTTCAATGGTAAGAAGAGAAATCTCACTATAGTTTGTATATGCAGTATTGTGTGACCTGTTATAAGCACTTATGTCACGACTGTATATGGGTTCGAGAAATGTTTGTACAAAAAGACCATCCAGGCTGGGGTAGGTCCGGAACCATTCCGGTTGTTGTGATTTAAAATTATAGAATTCCTTTTCAATAGGTGTTCCACCCAGCTGGTATCGCCGTTCTGTAAGCCGTTCGACAATACCTCCCACTGCCACCCAGCTCTGGACCTGGTTGTCGAATTTGGCATTAAAGACCATGATGTCATTGGTGGAGAGATCGGCGAGACGATTGCGAAACTCCCTTTGTTTCCGGAGTAGAAGTCGATCTCCTGTGTGAAACATGTATCCAAGGTTATACCAGCCTGACGTCATTATTCCAGATGCTTCAAATTCCTTCCAGTCACTTACTTTCTGTCTGTTAACCTGTTCGGGGCGATTAATAAGTCTGAATTCATAGACTCTGGAACGATTGTATGGATTATATTTCGTGAGAGAGTTGTTATATTTGCATTCCAGGTGCTTACGGTAGAGTGTCGAATCATCATGAAAGAATGATGGAATGATATCAAAATCGTTCCTATCAACATTGGTTTTAAAGGAGCCGGAAATCATTATCAGGAAGGGGTAAACCATCGTGATTGCTCCGGCTGTGAGGCACGCATAGATGCCGGCAATCAGCATTTTTGTTGATGGTGCTTTCCTGCCCACATTTGATATCAAAGACATCGTATCATACTCCGATTTGCCATGGCTATTTGATCCCTTCGGCAGTTTTGAATTCCACTCTGGATAGTCGTTTCATCTGCAATACCGTGAAACCGATGAGCATTGCACCAAGAATCCAGGCCGTAGCTGTTGCAAATCCGAATTTGAGATGGACGAATGCATCGTAAAATACTTTAAGGGCGAGCACTTGTGTTTCACCCGCAGGGCCACCGCCGGTCATTGCCAGAATGTATTCTGCGACACGGAATGCATTAATGACTGCTCCGATAAAATTCATAAATATCAGGACGCTGATCATGGGAATCGTCACATGCCATATTTTTCCGAAAAAACCGGCACCATCGAGATCTGCTGCCTCATATAAATCCTCTGGTATTGTTTTTAATGCAGCGAGATATATAAGGCAACCGGGGCCGAGCCCTGCCCATATAGTGGGCAGTATGACGCACGGCATTGCCCATCGGGGATTCTCAAGCCATCGTTGAGGGGGTAGGGGGAATGGATTGTAAATAAACATTAAAGTAAGCCCGGTTAGAGTTATTGCGGTGAGTGTTGCCAGAACACGTGCTGAGATAACATGACCGTTTTTGGCATTAAAATATGAGGAAAGAGCCAGGATTGCAGCAATCAATATGGTCATCGAATACCATCCCCATGGAGGAATGCCTGTAATAATCTGGTTGAGGAGGCCTCGTTCCGAAGGTTCAAAGAAATTCTTCCACATGAGCATTACAACAAGTCCGGATATTACGGCAGGGAGGTAATAGAGGGTTCTGAACAATACTTTTCCCTTGGGGACCTCGTGCAACAGAATTGCAAGGGCAATAGGAGTGAAGAACCCCATCAGGATTGAAAGAAAAGCATACCAGAGACTCGCCCTCAAAGATTGCCAGAATTCAGGATCCCAAAGTACTGCAGCAAAATTATCTATGCCTACCCAAGTGCTTGGCAGGAGTATGTGATAATCCTGAAGAGCCATGGTCGCACCCCAGAACATCGGAATATAGCGCCAAAGTGTAATCAGTAAGACCGCCGGTAGTAAAAGAAAGTAAGCGAACCGGAACCTTTTGAACTGCCAATCACCTTTCGAACCTTTCGGGGTAAAAACCGTGATGACGTATCTAAATAAAAGGATGAAACCAACAAGTATTGTGGTTGCGAGAATAGAAGCGACAATACGCCGCAGCTTTAATTTGGCTGGTGGGATATGCCCAATCATTTTTTCATTTGCACGTTGTGCGTAATCGTCCAGTATTTCCGATATTCTTTTCGTTGTCCTGGCCGAGGGGTTTCTTCCTAATCCTTCAATTTGCATTTGGTCGGCGGGAATGGCCATATAGTTATAGATCATCTGACAATTATGACCATAAGGTTCAGGTTCGCCGTTGGCTATTGCTTCTCTAAAAGCATCCCGCCAGCTTTGGGGAATACGTCTCAGGTAGTCAGTATATCCAAGCCTTTCGAGTGTTACCGGATTTGCGAATATTCCATATCCGTTCTCGACAAGTATTTTTGTTCGAAGATCTTTTGCTTCCCGTGATCCCATGAAATGGACAAATTTCCAGGCAGCATCAAGGGTCTGCGGTCCCTTTGATGCAGTCCCTGAAAAAATGCCGCACATGGCACAGTTAATTTCTGAAGACCTTTTACCTGAAGGTCCTGCAGGTACTGGCGCAATACCCACAAGTTCCGGGTTGATATCTGCCAGAAGATCGTCGGTAAAATATCTTTCAATCATGGCTATCTGGCCCTGCGCCCATTTAAGGCCTGATGCATCGTCACGACAGACAACTCCTTCGATTACTCGGCCAGATGAATTCTTCCAGGTTCCCTGGAGCAACTTTGCAATAAATTCATATGCGACAACTGCTTGTTGGGAATTAAAAGAGGCATACCAGTTCCCGTCGTTTCTTTCTTCCATTGCCTTGGCACCTGCAGAACAGAGAATTGAATAAAAATAGGCTGACCAATGCGGGCTTCTCGTCCAAGCAAGGCCGTATGTCCCTTTTGCAGGATTAGTGCAGCGGCGAGAGAAATCAAGGAGTTCATCCCAGTTACGTGGCGGATGTTCAGGATCAAGTCCCGAAGCTTGGAATAGATCTTTACGCCAGCAGAGACCCTTAACATATGTGCCATAGGGAAGGGCATAGAAGTGCTTCTGAACATCAATACCGCTTCGTTTCCCAGGTCCATGCCGGAAAATAACTTTTCGAACCTGGGGCAGTATTCTGTCACTTTGCTCTTCTTCCGACAGATTGCCGATCCACTGGTCGAGAGGATAAAGAAACCCTTCCTGGATATATGTGTCGGACTGGCGAAAGTTTACGTAAATCACATCAGGGCTGACTCCGCCGGCAATGGCCATAAGTGGCTTTGTATCCATGGAACTCATTTCCGGAATTTCGAGTCCAGTAGGTGCTGATAGCTTGATGTATGGGTATTTCTTTTGGAAAGCATCAATCACAGCTCGAAAACAGCGTGTATCGATGCGTGTATCTTCAGGTCGGGGAAGTTCCCATACAGTTAAGTTAACCACAGGCTGGTTGTCTTGTGCTTTTACATTTGCACATAACAAAACGATGGCAAGAATGAAAAACATCAGGAATATCTCAATTTGTCGTATCATTGTTTTAACACAATGCCATTTCAGGCTGGTGCTTGTAAATCCTTCTGTGACATGATATTGAAATTATGAGTTTGATAATACCGATGACATAGATTCAGTAACGATTAACAAAGATATCAGTCGAGGAACTAATGATCAGGGCATGTGATTTTAAAAAAGGCGATGTTGTTCTAATAGGCGAAGATCCACACATTATTGAAAGTATTGTAGTTCAAACTCCTGCTGCCAGAGGCACATCTACTTTGTACAAAGTTCGTTTCCGTAATGTTCAGACAAAGAGAAAAGTAGACGAGGCCTTCAGGGGGGATGATGTATTGAAGGAGGCCGATTTTGAAAGAAGAGAAATACAGTACCTTTACAAAGATGCTTCAGGTTGTACTTTCATGGACTTGACTGATTATAGCCAATTTACCCTGATTGAAGAGGATCTCGAAAATGAACTTCCTTATTTAACTGACGGGCTAGAGGGCATATTCTCCCTGGTCTCCGGCGAACGTGTATTGGGAATTGAGTTACCGCCTGTGGTGGAAATGAAAGTCATAGAGACAGATCCAGCGCTCAAGGGAGCATCGGCTACTTCGCGCAACAAACCAGCCAAGATGGCTACAGGACTTGTCGTTCTTGTCCCTGAATATCTTTCAGTCGGGGAGAAAATAAGGGTCGATACCCGCACCGGCTTGTTTGTGTCCAGAGCATGACGATCTGCCCGTATATTCGACATGCATAGGATTGTGATTTTCTGAAGCTATCTTGGTGCGGGATTGGAAATTATTGTTGCTGTCAGCCTGACTTGAATAGACTGATTATTTCCATGCCGGTCAATGCCAACCAGGAATTTGTCGTAAAACTGGCTGTTTTTGCCGAAAGTTCCTATCGTTACAGGGTGCCCACTGCTTACAGTAACTTCTGTTGCGATACGAGAAAACTGGATCCGGTGAGGTTTGCCATCAATTACACCTGAAATCTCCGGTGTCAGTATAACGGAAATCAGCGGACCACGGTTGAGGATGTGTGGCTCAACTACCAGAGCGCTTCCTACCTGCTTCATTTCAAATTTCTGTTCTATTATATTTACATACTGCCATTTGACGGCAAAATCGACCAACCAGAGATAAAAAGGCACCGCTGTTCCCATGAAAATACTGGCTTGTTTTCCATTCTTTACAACAACTGTTTGGCTGTTGTTATTCATTGTAGTAGTTGATTGGCCCCTGATACGGGGAGTGATATCGAATTGGAGGGTATTACCTTTGCGTGTCACTTTTGGCTTTTGCTCTGATGAAGTTCCAAGTGCGAAATCAACTTCCTGTCCTGCTTGAAGGAATACGACATCTACTCTTACGTTAGGGGATGGGATGTTTATCTCTTTGAGCAGCGATGTTATTGCACTGTGCTGATTAGAAGTTGCCGAGATAATAAGTTCATTGTTCGGATGATAAAAGTAGATCTTCGCCTTGTCGGCAGTAATAGCTTTGACTGCCTCAATGATTGAGTTTGTATCAGAAATAACGAGTGGATATGTTTTCACTATTGTATCATCCTGGGGATATGCTTGAGAGCTTAAAGACAGAAGGCCACCCAGCATAAATATCTGTATGATGGATCTCATTATGGAAACACAACCCTTGTCACATAGATTGCTCATTGAGGCCTGCCCAGTCAAGGATACAAAAGCATAAATAAAAGCCCGTTAGACAGACAGGCTTCGTAGTACACGTATTAGATTCTCATTTCCTGAGATACCTTTGTGCCGGAATATGTAAGGTTAGGTTACAGGCGCCAGATAATGAAGAATCTTGCTATATTTCAACCAAAAGGTAGTATGCCACGCCATGCATAATTTTGATGCCAATAAAGATATACCGACAATTGATTTGATGACAAAAGGGAGAGTTCCCAAAGTTCCTGTGGTTGGGACTCCTGTCACGCAGTTATATGCTCCGCCAATGAATGGGATCACCATGGAGCATTTGAAAAACAACTATGAGGCGATAGTCAATGCCAAGGCAATTTTCTATCCAGTAGCATACCAGTTTCTTAAGGAATTAGGACGGGGACGACAGGGGCGCGTATTTATGGGGCTTAGGCAGGGGGCTCGCGGTTGTATTACCGAACAGGCAATCAAGGTTTTTGATCCTGAGATTTACAGGAATACTGAAGAATACTGGACAGACATGGGGCGTATAGCGTTCCAGATATCAAAATTGCAGCGTCTTCAAAGCCCTAATCTTGTGGCCATGTCCTCGTATGAGGAAACATGTGGCATAGGCTATGTTCAGCTTGAAGCCATTGATGGGGTCGACTTGGGCTATTTTATGAGTCGGGAACATCTTGAGTTCACAAGAAGAAAGAGTTCACCCAAAGAATGGGCCAGGTTGACTAAGACAATATTCAGACTTAAGGGAGATAAAGTCACGCTTCAGCCTGGTGTTGCAGTGTATATATTGCGTGGTGTTTTGCGCGGATTAGAACGTCTTCATGCCATCAATTTTCTTCATTCAGATATAAAGCCTGAAAATATCATGATTGATCGTTTGGGTAACGTAAAGGTGGTTGATTTTGGCCGTGCAGTTATGGCAGGGGAGAAGGTGTCTTTCCTTCTTGGCTCACCTTTATACATGGCGCCCGAGATTCATCGCCGTGAGATTGGCGGAATCCAATCTGATTTCTACAGCGTTGGACTTGTTGCTCTCGAAATGCTTCGTGGAGAAAAAATTGCTCACCATAATGAAGTCACTGAATCTGAACTTATGCAGATGAAGTCTGATCTACCCCGGCATTTGGAGGAGTTACTGCCATCACATGTAATGGCAAATAAGGATTTGGTGACAATTCTGCGTAAATTTATCGAACCAGATCCCATTGGGAGATTCTCCAGTGCACAAGAGGCTGAGGTCGGCGAGGGCGGTTTGAGAGTTATTGACCACCAACTTGTCCAAGCGGGCTTGTCCAGTGAATACGGAAGGGATCTCTCAGAATACCTCTCCAAACTTGTTGACGAAAATACCCAGCGGATTGAGTTGAATCGCGACAGATCCTAATCGTCTAGAATACTGCGGATTGCGCGTGCGACCGGACCTTCGGAAAAAGGCTTACTTACAAGAATATCGCTGTCTTTGAGTACGCCATATTCCTTGAGATGTATGGCTGGATAGCCGGATGCAAATAAGATTTTAATATCCGGCCTGATGGCCTTAATTTTGTCAGCCAGTGTTTTTCCATCCATTTCCGGCATAATAATAT
>MHBM01000262.1:28917-29316 GCA_001804885.1 Lentisphaerae bacterium RIFOXYA12_FULL_48_11 | reverse complement strand
CACAAGTAGCTTTTGTACAATTAATTCTTTTATTGATTGTGATTCGGTGGCGCTTAGTTCTTATGCCCGATTTTTAGGAATGCCGGCAGCCGGGCTTGGAGTTTTTGCTTATCTGTTTTTATTGGGTCTGTTTATTCATTTATTTTATTTTAAGAAAACAGACGTCAGCAGGGATTTGAATCTTTCCTTTATCGTGCTTCTGGTGATGCTGCTATTTTCTCTTAGACAGTTTTTAGCTTCCCTTATCTTTGTCAAAGCGGTTTGCATCATGTGCATAGGATTATATGTCTGTATAATTCTGATGGCCATTTTTAACTATCAACTGCTCCTTAAGATAGATTACAAGGAAGGGCTGAAAAAATTAGTTGAGATTTTAAAGTTTGCGCATATTAGGGAGAG
>MHBM01000262.1:0-28865 GCA_001804885.1 Lentisphaerae bacterium RIFOXYA12_FULL_48_11 | reverse complement strand
TGTCTTTTATTTCAACACGGTGCCGGGCGCGTTTTCTCTGCTGGCGACCGCAGGCTTTCGTGCTGTTTCGTATGGATCTTGACGGAAACAATATCAGGCCACTTTCGTATGCCAATCTAAGCGAGTGGACTCCCGTAGTGATGCGAGATGGAAGAATTTTATGGACTCGTTCGGAATACGTAGACAAGGGTGCTGATTTTGGCCACACGCTTTGGGCTATTCATCCTGATGGAACTGTGCCTGAACTGATTTTTGGAAACAACACGCCCAATTGCTATATGAACGCAAGGGAAGTTCCTGGTTCACCTGAGCTTTGCTGTACTATCGTATCTCATGGCGGTGATCATAACGGACCGATAGGTCTGATTGATCCCAGGAGGGGCCCTTATGATGTCAGTGCCATAACCAGTATTACTCCGGATGTTACTCCTCAGTATAATATGAGTTGGCTTAGGCATGAATGTTTTCGTGACCCTACGCCGGTTTCCAGGGATTATTTCCTGGTCAGTCATGCTCCGGCGGACAGATTCGGAGTGTATGTCATTGATCGTTATGGCAATCGTGAATTGTTATATTTTGATCCTTCAATCGGCAGTATGACACCGTCGTTACTGGTTCCTTCGGTACAGCCGCCTGCGCTTAGTCCTTTAGTCCAGATCAATGCCGATACTGATGTGGGGCAGTTTACTGTGGCAGATGTGTACGAGGGGCTCGAACCGCTGGTTCAAAGGGGTAAAGTAAAATATATCAGAGTCTGTGAGGAAGTTCGGATTAAACTAGATCAAATGCCAAATGGTGAATACAGCAAGGATAGTCAGGCAGAGGGTCACGGTTTCCAGGATTATTATGCCACTCCTATTCACAAGGTAAATGGGCCGTTTGGCTGGCCATCTTATGTGGCGAAAGCGTCACATGGCCTAGTTCGAGTTGAGGCCGATGGATCGGCTAACTTCACTGCCCCGGCAGGCAAGGTACTGTATTTTCAAGTATTGGATGAGAATTTCAATGAGTTGCAGAGAATGCGAAGTGTCATTCAGTTACAACCCGGAGAGCGGCGTAGCTGTATCGGTTGTCATGAGAACCGGCGTGCCACACCGCCTGTCCAGTTGAGCCTTGCCGCCAAGAAGTCACCTGTGGCTTTGGAACCGCCTGCATGGGGAACCGAACCTTTTTCGTATGAGAAAACTGTCCAGCCTGTTTTTAATGCCAAGTGCATAAAATGTCACGATGCCAGCCACAAACGCGGGATTAACCTCACGGGTGAACTGGATAAAGAAAGAGTGCCTGCTTCTTACCGCACACTTATTTCGGGAGGGTGGGTCCACCATTTCAGTATGGTCTATGGTAATCGACATTCCATGGCTGACCCATTGAGTTTCGGAACATTGAACAGTCGACTCTGGAAAACGTTGAATGCCGGCCACAACGATATCAAATTGTCCACTGATGAAATGCACAGGATCAAATGCTGGATAGACCTGAATTGTCCGCTCTGGCCTGATTATATTTTCCGAATGAACAGACCGGCGCAAGTGGCTGCATCCGGTATTGGTAAATGACAATCATTTTTTTGAGCAATTCATTTATCTTGTTTTGATTGCTATAACAACAGGTAGAAGCGGGTATGACCAGTGTTAGAGCCTGGGATCAGACAGGGATCGTCATTCCTTCACGAGCCCAGAATACGATCATTTGATTTTGACTGGAGGCATATTTCGGGCTGTATTTCGCCCAAAGTTTGTCGAGCAGGCTGTCAGGGTGCTGCGGTTCGTGGTGGAAAATGGCCAGTTGTTTTACTTTTTGCTTGTGTGCAATTTCGATGATGAGAGGGATGGAGGTATGGCCGAATCCTATTTTGCTGGGGTATTCCTCTTCTGTATATTGGCCGTCTGCAATCAGCAGGTCTGCACCCCTGATAAACTGACAATATTCGTTTTTAAGTACGTCGTTTTCTTCAGATTTAATTTTAGAGTTGAACAGTTTATCAAGCTCAACGTCCGTTGCGTATACGATTGTCTTGCCAGCGGCTGAGAACCTGTAACGTACGCTGCCGCCCGGATGGAATACCTGTTCCTGCCAATCGATGGTGATGGAATCAATAACCAGCTTTTCGGCAGAGATTTCCTTGATAGAGATGTCGGCGGCAAGGGCATTCATTTCCACTGGAAAGTAATTCACATCCATTTGACGCTGAAGGATTGATTCCAGGAAGACCTCTTTTTTTGGACTTCCATAGATGGCCAGCTTGTTCCCCTTGAGATATGCCGGAACGAAGAAGGGGAGCCCCTGAATGTGATCCCAGTGGGTATGGCTTAGAAGAAGATGCATGTTGAGTTCAGTTCTTCCTTTTTCCATCTGCTGGAACAGTTCAAGGCCTAGATTTCTTATCCCGGTCCCTGCGTCAAGAATCAGTTCAGTTTCGCCATGATGGATGGAGACACATGATGTGTTACCTCCGTATTTCTCGGTACCGCTTCCGGGTGTTGATATAGAACCCCTGGTTCCCCAGAATGTTACAAACATTTTTTCAGAGTCAACCTTGTGCATTGTTCATACCCTGAATTTCTGCTGGATAAACTGGATACGTGCTTCACCGATGCGGATCATATCGTTGTTCCTGAGAACGCACCGGCTTATCTTGACGCCGTTTACAAAAGTTCCGTTTGTACTGCTGAGATCTTCAACAATAAAATCTTCGCCCTTTGGAAAGAGGCATGCATGTTTCCTGGATACATTTGTTATTGGAAGCTGAATGCTGCAGTCCTCGTCTCTGCCGATGGTGATCTCTCCCCTGCCGAGCTCAATTCGTCGCTGGGGTTGTCCGGTCAGGAGAATATCCAGGTAAGCTGAACTTTTTAAATCGATTTCTTCGATCATTGAAACCAGGGGAATCGACATGGTGCTTGAAAGGTTCTGGGTGTGTCCCATGTTGGGATCTTTGCCGGCCCCTTTGGCCGTCTTCTTTAATTTGGTTTTGACGGTCTTACGGATATTCATATCTCATATTGTCCGCTGCTTAAAAATATGCGTTTGCGGTGTGCAAGTCAATACGATACAAAGGTAAAAAGTGTTTGTAGCTATGGGTGTTGGTGGGATACATTTGACATATGGTGATTCGAACAGGAATAGGTTTTGACGTACACCGCTTTGCCATGGACAGGAAACTCGTGCTTGGAGGGGTTGAGGTACGTGATCATAACGGTCTGGAAGGGCATTCCGATGCCGATGTGTTGTGCCATGCCGTAATGGATGCTTTGCTCGGTGCTATTGCGGATGGTGATATCGGCAGGCATTTCCCCGATACGGATCCGAAATGGAGAAACGCTGACAGTATGGAGATGCTGAAGTTGGTTGTTGCCATGGTTGGTTCAAAAGGATTCAGAGTTGTGAATGTTGATTCCACCGTCATTGCCCAAAGCCCGAAAATTGCTCCGTTTGTGGACAGGATGCGTGCCAACCTGTCTGTGGCATTGGGCGTTACGGCTGATCGAGTGTCTGTAAAGGCTACGACGATGGAGAAAATGGGAGCCCTTGGCAGGGAAGAAGGAATCGCGGTGATGTCTGTAGCCACGGTGGAACATACCTGAGGATTTACCTGATGAAAATTTACAATACTCTTACGAGACAGCTTGAAGAACTGGTCCCGCTCGACGGCAACCATGTCAGGATGTATACTTGCGGGCCAACTGTTTATGATTATGCGCACATAGGCAATTTCAGGGCTTATGTTTTCGAGGATCTCCTGCGTCGGTATCTGAAATACAGCGGTTTCCGTGTTACTCATGTGATGAATCTTACGGATGTCGACGACAAGACCATCCGTGGTTCCCGTCAGGCAAATGTGTCTCTTGATGATTATACTCGCAAGTACAAGGATGCCTTTTTTGGCGATCTTAAGACTCTTAATATAGAGTCGGCCGAATACTATCCGGAAGCTACTACCCATATTCCTGAAATGATAGCTATAATAACTAAGCTCATCGAAAAGGGGGTTGCCTACAGGTCAGACGATGGCTCAGTATATTTCAGCATTGCCAAATTCACAGATTACGGAAAACTTGCCCATCTTGACATGTCGGGGCTGCGTGCAGGTGCAAGGGTAGCACAGGATGAGTATGAAAAAGAGAGTGCGGCCGATTTTGCGCTGTGGAAGGCGTATGATGAAAAGGATGGGGATGTTGTCTGGGATTCTCCATGGGGGCGCGGCAGGCCGGGCTGGCATATCGAATGTTCTGCCATGAGCATGAAATACCTGGGAGAGACGTTCGACCTTCATACCGGCGGGATCGATAATATTTTCCCCCACCACGAGGATGAGATTGCGCAGAGCGAGGCTGCAACTGGAAAGCCATTTGTTAAATACTGGATGCATTGCGCTCATCTTGTGGTTGAGGGGCGGAAGATGTCCAAGTCGCTTGGTAACTTCCACACACTGAGGGATATTTTTGCGCGAGGATATTCGGGGCGAGAGGTTCGTTATGTGCTGATTTCTGCGCAGTACAGTCAGACATTGAATTTTTCTTTTGCTGCGCTTGATGGCGCGCGCGCTTCTCTGGCTCGTCTTGATGAGTTCAGGGACAGACTGGCTGCAGTTGTTTCGGCTGGGCCACGGGGATTCGGTGAGCTGCCTGCCTGGTCTGAAAATGCAAGGAAAGGCTTTAATGCGGCGCTGGACAATGATCTGAACATGCCCGAGGCATTGGCGGCTTTGTTCGAGATGGTACATGAAGGTAATAGACGTCTTAATGCAGGTGGCATAACAGGCGATCAGGCTGAATTGAGTTTGAAACTTCTTGATGAGTTTGACCGTGTCCTGGGATTTCTGGCAAAGGGTGGTGCCCATGTTGATTCTGCGGTTGAGAAGCTGGTTGATGAGAGACAGGCTGCAAGGCAGGCAAAGAATTGGGCAGAGTCAGACAGGATCAGGAATGAACTGGCAGAACTTGGCTGGGAGGTTAAGGATACTCCACAGGGGCCAAAACTGAAGAAATTGCCGAAATGAAAGGTTTGTTTATAACTTTTGAAGGACCCGAAGGGGGAGGCAAATCGACCCATGCAGCCAGGCTGGCCCTGAGACTGCGTGATCTCGGGTATGATGTTGTTGCCACCCGGGAGCCAGGTGGCACTCCCGCAGGAGAAGCAATCCGCAATGTTATTCAACATGATCAGCGGAGCGCGAATTTGTCATCCGAGACGGAGACTCTTCTTTTCCTTGCAAGCCGGGCGCAGCTTGTTCGGTCGATCATTCTGCCGGCCTTGAAGAAAGGGTGCTGTGTCATATGTGACCGGTTTACTGATTCCACTATTGCATATCAAGGGTATGGCAGGGGCTTGGATATCCAGTCTTTGTTCAGGCTTAATAAATTTGCTACGGGTGAATCTGTCCCTGATCTCACTTTGCTGCTTGATCTCGATGTGAAAAGCGGTTTTATGCGTCTGCGGGAACGTAACAGGAAAAATAATGCCGGACATGATCGTATTGAGCGGGAAAGCATGATGTTTCACGAGAAAGTGCGAAGGGGGTACTTGAAGCTGGCAGGGAAGTGGCCCCGCAGATTCAGGATTATTGATGCAGCCCAAAGCATGAAGCAGGTTGAAGAATCCATATGGGCTGTGGTCTGTAAAAGACTTGGCAGATTGAGTAGGTAATGCAAGCCGGATGTGTTAAATGAAAATTGAAGAGGCTCTGAATAATCTCAAACATGCAATTGAGTCAGAAAGGCTGGCGCATGCTTATATTGTTGTAGGGTCGCCCCGTGAGGAAGGGCGTTGTCTGGTGGAACAGGTGCTGAGTCTCGTTTTTTGCAGCGCCAAAAAGAAGCCGTGCGGAGACTGCCGTGGTTGCCTTGATGTCAGGGAGCACACGCATCCTGACATCATGTGGGTTGAGCCTCAGATGAAATCACGGAAGATATCGATTGACCAGATAAGGGACCTTCAGAAGCAGGTGTTTCAGACTTCATATTCGGGGGGGTGGAAGGCCTGTGTTCTGGTCGGGGCTGACAGGATAGGAGATCAGGCAGCAAATGCTTTTTTGAAGACACTCGAAGAACCGCCGAAGAGATGCATTTTCTTTCTCCTGACTGACAGTCCTCAGTTTCTTCTTCCAACTGTTGTTTCAAGATGTCAGGCAATCAATGTTGCTTCAGGTTTGTTGAACCTGCCTTCAGATCTTAGAGATAAGGTGGTTGATATATTGACACACAGTAGTGCCGTGGTATCCGGGAAACGCAGTGTGATAACTGCGTTCGGTGTGGGAGAGAGACTCGCCGGTCTTTTGGGCGAAATTAAAGATGGTATAGAAAAGGAAGAATACCAGATTGCCGAAGAGGGATCTCTGGATGAGGATGACGATACGCTGGATGCGAGGGTCAGTTCGCGCTACCGGGAAATACGATCGGCAATTATTCATGCCTTACTTCTGTGGCATCGTGATGTGCTTATGCTAGTATGTGGTACAGATAAGGGGCTGGTTTTCCGAAAGGAAGCTTATGATTGCCTGGCAAAGAAAGCTGAAGGACTGACTGTCCGGGCGGCTTTGCGGAATATCCAGACTGTTGAGGAAATGAATCGCCAGCTTGAGCGGAATATGCCTGATAAAACAGTGCTGGATTTCGGTTTCAGCCGATTAAATTAAGGATGGAATGACTACAGAACGGCTTGTTTTTATTGATATTGATGACGGGCCACACATCCGGTGTGTCAGCGCGGCCGAACTCTCTTTGCACGAGGGGGATCAGTGTATAGTGGAAGCTGAGAAACTTCTCGAATTCGGGCATGTGACCGGTGTGGATGACATGGGGGCTGTTCCTCAACGTGATGCAAACACTCCCCATGTTTTGAGGCGTGCTACGCTCCAGGATGTGGCGAAGGCAAACGAAAATATTCGAATGAACAAGATGGCGATGAAAACGTGTGCCGCAAAGGCCGAGAAGTTCAGCCTGGCGATGAGACTTGTTAAGGTGCGTTACAGTTTTGATCGTTCGGTTTTGATGGTCCTTTTTACGGCGGATGAGCGAATAGATTTCAGGGAAATGATAAAGGATCTTGTTGCCGAACTTCACACACGTGTGGAGATGAAGCAGATTGGTGTTAGAGATGAGGCAGGTCTTGTCGGCGGTATAGGTTCTTGTGGCCGCGGGTTATGCTGTTGCAGCTGGTTGCATCATTTTGAATCAATAAACGTTAAAATGGCAAAAACACAGAGGTTGTCGCTGAATCCGTCTGCTATGAGCGGGATGTGCGGAAGGCTAAAATGCTGTCTGAGATATGAATATGACTGCTACAGGGATATGAGCAAGAGGATGCCACGTGACGGAGACTGTGTAAGGTGCCAAGAAGGAAACGGAATCGTAATAGATAAGAATATCCTTGAGCAGATGGTCAAGGTTCGATTGGATGATCAAAGGATAGTTAAATGCAAGGCGGACAGTGTGCAGATAATTGCAGGAAGAAGATCTGAATCTCACGTGGCGACGGAGGATGAAATTCCTGAGGAAGTAAAGCATCTGGAGGGAGGAACCTGATAAATGAAAATACTGGTGATTAACGGCCCGAATCTGAACCTGCTTGGGAAACGTGAGCCTGATGTTTATGGCTCGAAAAGCCTTGATGATATAATGGCCGAGGTAAAGAAGAGAGGCAAGGCCATGGGGTTGAGGGTTGAGTGTTTCCAGAGTAATGAAGAGGGTGTTCTTGTGACGCGAATAGGGGAATGTATGGGGAAATATGATGGCATAATCATCAATCCGGCGGCATATACACACACGAGTGTAGCACTGAGAGATGCCATACTTGCATGCCGGGTCCCATGTGTAGAAGTACATCTTTCAAATATTTATTCCAGAGAGGAATTCAGGCACAAAAGTCTGACGGCGGCGGCTTGCATCGGGCAGATCTCTGGATTTGGCGGGATGAGCTACATGCTGGCGCTTGAAGGATTGGCGTCCACCCTGCAATCCGCAAAGAAGAAATAGGACAAAATAATGAGGATTCTTCGTGATATTGCCGGGGCGATTGCTGTTGTCGGATTGTTTGCTGCCGGTATCATTCTGATTGCGGCATCATGGTGGAATGCCGATGATTGGAAATATTACATCAAGCTGATAGGCGAAGCCAGGCCTATGCTTGCGATCAGCGGTATTGCCTATATTATTCTGGCAATACTTATTGTTGTCGTACGGTTTTACCGGAGTCGTGGCAATTACCTTACGTTTGATCGTGAGGGAGGGCGGGTGACTATTGCCACAAAGGTTATAGAGGATTACATTGCCAAGCTTATGGTGGAGTTTCCTGCCGTGATAAAAATGATGCCCAAGGTTACAGCCTCGAGGGATTCTGTAGACGTGGCTGTCGATGTGAGGATAAAGGCTGGGCCTCAGATCAGGGAGATATGCGAGATTCTTCAGCAGAGAGTTAGGGACAGCATGTTTTCTGGACTTGGTATTACCCAGACACGTTATGTCGAAATAAATGTTCGCAAGATAGTTGGTCAGGCAGAGCCGGATATGAAATCTATTTCTGATAAAGAAGGATTATGATGAAGAAGAAAAATGTAAAGCTTGTCGTTGTGGGGTCGCTTGCTCTGGATTCCGTGGAAACGCCTTTTGAAAAGAAAAAAGATCTTCTTGGAGGATCTGTAAGTTATGCGTGTGCGGCTGCCTCTTTCTTTGCAAAGACCGGCATGGTGGCAATTGCGGGTCAGGATTTTCCACCTGCATATATCGATTTATACAAGAAATTTGGGATCGACCAATCCGGTTTGAGCCTTGTAAAGGGGCGGACTTTCCGCTGGTCCGGTGTGTATGAGGCAAACATGATTGACCGGCGTACAATTTCGACAGAGTTGAACGTGTTCGCATCGTTCTCGCCTGAACTTCCGGCTGCCTACAAGGGAGCACCGTTTGTACTTCTTGGTAACATCGCGCCGGTCCTCCAACTTCACGTATTGAATCAGGTTAGAAAACCGAAATTTGTTGTAGCAGACACAATGGATCTCTGGATCAATACGGCCAAGAAGCCGCTAATGGAAGTCATTTCCAGGGTAAATATGCTTATGCTCAATGATGGGGAAGCCAGGCAATTGACTGGGGAATACAGTATTCTCAAGTGTGCCGCACAGATACTTGCGTGGGGGCCGGAGTATGTTGTTATAAAGAAAGGCGAACATGGCGCACTGCTTTTCTCAAAGAAAGGGCTGTTCATTGTCCCTGCTTATCCAGTTGAAGAGGTCTGTGATCCGACAGGAGCGGGAGATTCGTTTGCCGGTGGATTTATGGGCGCGTTGGCAGGCTCTTCCACTGTAAATGAGCGTACTGTGCGCCAGTCGTTGATCTCTGGAAGCGTTGTGGCATCTTTTACTGTTGAAGGTTTCAGTCTTAATAAGTTGACAAAAGTTTCTAAGGGTGATGTCCGGCAAAGGCTGGCTGGATTGAAAAGAATGACTTCGGCTGCATGAAACCTTTTTCCCTTCTAATCAAGCCGGCATGTGGTGACTGTAATCTGCGCTGCAGGTATTGTTTTTATCTTAACCGATGCTCTCTTTATCCTGAAACAACAAAGCACCGGATGTCTGATCGCGTTCTTGAACGCCTTGTAAAATCTTTTATGGCCACCGACCAGCCTCAGTACAGCTTCGCATGGCAGGGGGGGGAACCGACACTCATGGGGGTCGATTTCTTCAGAAAGGTTACAGCTCTGCAAAAAAAGTATGGTCAGGTTGGCAAGGTTGTGACTAACGGGCTTCAGACAAATGGAACTTTGATTACCGGCGAGTTTGCGAAGCATCTGGCGGATTATCATTTTCTTGTCGGTGTAAGCCTCGATGGCCCTGCTGTCATTCATGATACTTATCGTACATATGGGGATGGAAGGGGCTCTCACGCGGATGTGATCAAGGGTGTCAATCATCTTGCAGAGAATAAAGTAGAGTTCAATATTCTCACGCTGGTCAGTAGGTCCAATGTCCGGAAGGCTGGAGAAGTCTATCGTTATCTGTGTGATAACGGATTTTACTTCCAGCAGTATATCGAGTGTGTCGAGTTTGATGGAAGCGGGAAACTCATGCCTTATTCTATCTCAGGGGAAGAGTGGGGTGATTTCCTCTGTGAAATATTTGATCTGTGGATAAAAGGAGATACCCGCCGGGTATCAATAAGGCTTTTTGATTCGATAGTGCTTAAGCTTGTTGATGGTATTACGAACTGCTGCCCGATGGGTACTGATTGCCGCCAGTATTTCGTTGTGGAACATAATGGCGATATCTATACCTGTGATTTCTTTGTCCAGAATGATCTGCGGCTGGGGAATGTTATGGAAGACTCATGGCAGGCATTCCTGGGGCATCATGCATACGAGGCGTTTGGAAAGAGAAAACGGCAGTGGAACAGGGAGTGTGAGCTCTGTGAGTTCTTGAAATTCTGTGCAGGAGATTGTCCAAAGCATCGTTATTCTAAAGGGTTAAATCCTGAAAATATCAGCGAGTTATGTGCTGGATGGAAGCAGTTCTATTCCCATTCACTGAAAGACTTTGAGAAACTTGCAAATGATATAAGAAGGGAACGTGCGCAAGCTGCCCAAAAGAACGGAGTATCCAGTTTTGAAGCATTGGTGCCGGCTGTTCCTCCTGGTGGTGTGGGACGAAATGATCCCTGTATCTGTGGCAGTGGCAAGAAGTACAAGAAATGTTGTGGTGCTGTGAAGAAGTGAGAACGGCGTCATGCATTGCGTGCTAAAGTGGAATATTTTGAGCCGGAAAGTTTGGGCTATTTGAGGTCTCCTGAGATTGTGTCTGCCTTTTCCGGCCTTTATTGATGTGATGTAGACAAGAAAGATATAGTAGGCTATAGTCTGAACGTTTTGTTGCGGGAGTAATTCAGCGGCAGAATGTCACCTTCCCAAGGTGAACGTCGCGGGTTCGATCCCCGTCTCCCGCTCCAGTCCCCTTAGCCCTCTTGATAAAAGCCATTATTTCTCCGTTGCGGCGAACTGACGCACAGGTATCCTGATTATGATCTTCCATCCGCTCTTGTATCTCTCGGTTTTTCGGCATTCAATTGTCATTGGCACGGGGGTGGTGATCGGATGCGGTGCAGGAGGAAGTCTGATACCATGAAACATCCCTTGGCACTTGGACTGAAAAGCCCCAGTCCGGCCGCGAAGATCTCACGCATATTCATATTTCTCCAGTATCTATGATTCTTTCTTCAGGTTCCATCACCGTTTTCGGCTCGGTGGAGGAAAGTCCCGTCATTCAGGATTGGTCAGACCTGTCCGGCAATGAACTACAACCCGAGGCACATTTGAAGGAGAAAGACTAGGAAGAGCAGTCCGCCGCCGCATAAACCAAAGACTGCAGCCCCCCGGAATGTCTTCTTCAGGCAAATGCCCACACAGCCTCCAGTACCTCCACCGAACATCCCGCAGATAGCTACAGCCAGGCATATGATTACGTAGAGGATACCATTTCCCGCTGAGTATTTGCCTGTTCCGCCGTCACGCACGTAGAAGACTGCTGCTGTAGCTGTACCCATGATCACGGTTGCTGCGCAGCCAGTGACAGCCCCAAGAGCAATACCACCCAGTATTCGCATGAACCTGTTCATTGATAAGAATACCCTATGTTCCTATTTCTAACTGACATCTTTGTTCTCTCCTTGACCACGGTATTTCCGCCATCTTGTTACCAGAACCACAATCGTGAAAGCCATGAGCCCAATGAATCCGGTGGGAAATGTCAGGAGCATGAACCACCCCATTACGCCCATCGCGTAAAGGAGACCGCCTATGTCGCACCCTAATATGACACAGGGGTGGACACTGCCTTCGTCTAAAGCGCTGCCGCAAAGAACCGCCACCGTGGAGGCAATCAACGGAGGGACGATCGGCAAGAATGTCCACACAAGGATACACAGGTATCCTCTACCGACCCACGTGAGACGTGACCATCGAAGACGATTAAAACATTTAGAAATCGCAGTCGTGGGTGACCAACCCGTTGAGCATGTGGCTTGGGATGGAGCGGGATTTGTGATACTAGCCGGCAGAGGTAGATTCCTTCTTCGCGCTTCATCCTCCATCAGCGGCAGGACCTCCTGGCGGTACTGGTGTCGGTCCGTTGTGAGGGCGACCACGAGCGCAGCATCCGTCCACGACGAGTACCGCGCCACAAGCTCCTGTCGTTCTCCATCATCCATAGTCATCAACGTCTGCACTCAGAGTTTTTCAAACCGCAGGTTTGAGAATACTTTGGAGTGCTTAATGGGGGTTGGTTCATTTCTTCCTGTATTCAATAATCGACAATTTATGGATACATTAACTAGGGTATTTGATGTTATTTCTTCCACTGTCTTTTTTCTAAGAACTGTGCGATTTCCTTCTATCTCTGTAGTCTTTACCCAATAACCTTTAGTGCCGTTTGGTATCGATTGCAGTTCCTTTTCGGGTAGATTAAACCACTTTAAAAACTGGCTCAGTTCAACGTCTGTTTTCTCATATATTCCTGCTCGATTTGTACTTTCACTAAAACCCAGTGTTTCTAGTCGCTTTGCTATAGGTAGTGCATGAATTTCGTCTGGATCACATAGCCGATCGTCACTACCTGATGTGGAAAGAGCAGTCATGCAAATTAACAAACATAGAATTTGGTTTTTCATTTTCTTGATTTTCTCATGAGCCAACGATTGCCTTGACCATCGCTGGAGAGCTGCGCAAAGCGCGGCTATTCAGCGTATGGGTCGAAGGCCTAGTTCGGCTCTCTCTTCTTGTTTGGTATAAAGATATCCACTTCATTGCCAGGTCTCAACGTGCCATCACTAATCGAGTGCGATCCAACGGGATCGGAAAGGAATATCTTCCACTTCTTCTTGTCTGTGGGGCGCAGAGAGGCAGCCCGAGGAAGAGAACCTGGAACGCCAGAGAAAATCACTTCATAACAGTCCACATAATTCGTGGTGCCTCCCGTTGGCGGTGCATAACGCCAACGCAGTTGGAGATTCCCGCCGGTGGGCACTTCAGCCGGCGGCATTGGGCGTTCGCGCAGGATAACCTGTATGGTCGCATAGCCCTCAGGCTGGAGAGCTTGTATGGTCAAGAGGAAGTCCTTTCGGTAGTTCTGATGAGTCTCTATAACTCTGAACGTACCGTCATTCTCCGGCGTGACAACTTTTTGCCGATCCAATTCCGGCCTTGAGTAGTCTAGGCCGAGTGCGTCGCAACCGACATGCTTCCTGAGGCGTGCATGAACTACGCCAAAGGGCATTTCTCCCGTAAGTCTCAGGTCGGTTACCACTGTCCTGCGACTCTCGTTGCTTACCGTCAAATGGTAGCTTCCATAATCCTCACACCACTCAATACCTGCATCCTCCAGCCCGTTCGCGTATTTCAGTGGGTCACGAGAAAGATGGCATACGATATTGGGCCGCAGAAAGGGCTCGTCCCGACGTGTAGGCAGCAAGTACAGTCCGATTCCAGACTCGAAAACGAGGAGAACAATGACGACGACCAAAAGGATGTGCTTTCTGCCGTCGGGATATCTTAGAATGCGGAAATGCGCACGTGCAGTTTGCGAGTAGCTGAGGCCTGCCCATGCGAGTATGATCCCGACGAGTGCAGGAATAACGTAGGCTAAGATCTGAGCCGCTGGTCTCATGTCATTTCATGTGCCGAACGACAGTGTTGATGCGCGCTGTCAAGCGTCGCATCCGACACATGGTTGGCCTTTCTTACTTTTTGTCTTTGCCGAAAATCATTTCTTCCAGTTCAAGGTTCTTGTTGTAGGAGTGATATACATCCCTGAGATATTTTAATCTGTCTGGCATATTTATTTTCATATAATCAAAAATATCTCTAACAAACTCTTCGGCTCGCATATCAATGCGCTCGCATTTGTCTGTCAATGGAGCGGTCCAGTAATATTTGTTTCCGCTTTTCCATATGGCGCTACTAATAGAGATCTCGGATTTGTGACAAATGATGTCCACTAACGCAATAGGCTTGCCATTCTTGCCAAGGAAAAGAAGGCTAGCTAATTGACCAATCAAAGGTCCGTCGACATTAGAGGGCCCCTTGATCTTCTCGACAAGAGTTCCGACCTTGTTAGTATCGGAAATTACTTCTTTTGTCGGTTTAATCTCGAACCATCCACGTTTGTTCGCGGTGCCAATTTCGACAAAAACAATGGATTCGGTTTTGTGTAAATTGGACAGTAATTCTGCTTTTGTCACACCTGTAACGCAAGAAGACGTAAAAAGACAGAGATACAAAGCCATAAGGGTAGGGAAGAGTAGTGTCATTATCGCCATGCTTTTCCTATTTCTTATCATTCTTTCAAAGGCCAACACGTGTATTAGGCTGACTAAATTTCGATAATACAGATAAAACCTTGAGACCTATTTCTGCCAAGGCAAAACCTGTGACTTTTGCTGCATTCTAGCTACGATCAAGGGGCGGGGCAATGGCTATTATTGTTGGTGTCAAGTTGATATACCGGATCCAGTCGGCAATCTGGTTCCAAACCAAAACATGTGGGCGCGCCACATCAATTCCATGGCTCCGGTGGTTAAAATTAGTGCGTTTGCTAGATTCTCTGCTTGGGTTCCGGCGTCTCGACCTTGGTGGATGTTGCTTCTGCTAGCTTTTTCTCTATCCGGTCGATTTTTTCGCTGAGGCTGCGGATTTCTTTCAAGGTTTGTTCGTCGAGGGCCGTTTCCTTTTCCCCGGTTGCCTCGAAAAACCATGAAGCGACGTAAGCGGTGAATGTGCCAAAAAGTGTAATACCTGCGGTCATGAGCACGGCTGCTATTATCCGTCCTTCGAAGGTTAATGGGTAAAAATCACCATAACCGACGGTTGTGATTGTTGTAAAAGCCCACCACAGCGCGTCTCCCCCAGTTTTGATATTTGAATTAGGGTCTTTTTCGCAGAACAGGATTGCGATTGTAGAAAAGATTACCAGGATAAAGCATGTGATTCCCACCGAAGCGAATACACTATGGCTGCGTTTTGTGTACATGATCTGGAACATAATTCGAGTGGATCTAATTCCTCTGAGAAGCTGAATAAGCCTGATGATCCGAAACATCCTGCCCCAGCGTAGTGCCTGCAGGTTGGGGATGCTTGATAGCAGGTCTATCCAGCCCCATTTCATGTATGCCAGCTTACTTTCAGCTTTGTGAAATTGTATTACGAAATCCAGGAGGAATAGCATGCACACGGCAAAATCGATGATGTTAAGTGCTTCGGATATTTCTGCCGGAAGTTTGAAAAAAACCTGTGCGGCCATTGCCAGGATTACGTAAATACAGAGAATCAGCATTGATAACTGCCATGCGGAAAATGTTGCAGGATTTTTGTCCGAGCTAGAGATCATAGCGCAGTTTCTTCTATATTCTTTTTCCGTTTGGTTCCAGAATAAAGTTCAAATTCAAGCAGCCGGCATTCGATGCGGCTGTTGAAGAAAGGTATTCTTCTTTTGGACCGGAGACCAACGCGCTTGGCAAGCTCCAGGTTTCCCGTGAAAACATATCCACGGTATCCCTCGCATTTTTGTTTGAGAAAATCACCTATGCCGAAATAGAACTTTGTCAGGTTTTCATTCTCGTCAAGACGTTCACCGTATTCAGGGTTAAGAACAACTATTCCACCGCCCTGAGGTATTTCAGTTTCGGTGAAATCGCATACCGCGAACTCTATCAGGCTGTCTACGCCTGCAGTCTGTGCATTTTTTCTTGCGGCTTCAACAGCCCTTGGATCTATATCGGTGGCAATTATTCTGCCGTTAACAGGTGTTTTTGCGGCATCGCGGGAGTTGGTACGCAGTTTCTTCCAGGCACCTGGATCAAAACCGACTATATGTTCAAAGCCGAAATTTGTTCTTAGCAGCCCTGGCTGGCGTTTTTGGGCGAGCAGTGCGGCTTCTATTGCGAGTGTACCGCTTCCGCACATGGGGTTGATCATATTTCCTTCACCGCGCCATCCTGTTGCGAGAATCACTCCGGCGGCGAGGGTTTCCTGCATTGGGGCTTTCATGGGGATTTTCCTGTAACCGCGACGGGAAAGCGGTTCCCCTGATGTGTCGAGATAAATTTTAGCATCCTTGTCCTGCCAGTACAGGAAAACAACAGTGCCGGTCTGATCCGATCCTGAATCGGGGCGCTTGCCGTGTACTGACCTGATTCGATCGACGATGGCATCTTTGCATTTGAGTGTGGCGAAACGCGGGTCGTTGATTGTCTCGTTGCTGACTTTCGAATTTATACAAAGATAACCGTCTGCCGGGACATATTCTTCCCACGGAATTTCCAGAACTCTTTTATAAAGAACTTCAGCATCAGGTGCCTGGAATTCCTTGAGTGAGAACAGGACACGGTGGGCCGTGCGCAGGGAAATATTGAGTTTCATGGCATCGGCCATGGATCCGGTTGTTACCACGGCAGCGTCAAGTTCTGTGACAACAGGGAATCCCAACTCTCTCAATTCCAGTGAAAGCCACTGGGGCATGGCCTTGGCACAAGTAATAAGAATTCTGCCCTGTTTTGAAAAATCAGTCATGTGGGCTGCCTTGTGCTGACGAATGCCGCAATATAACCAATGACCATGCCTGACAAAAGACCGACGCCGTGAGCGGTGTTTGCAATAGGACCAGCGAGACCGGACAGACAGAGTACGAACCATGCGATCATCATTATTACTATCTGTTTATCGAGATGAAAGCCCGAAGATATATTATACCTGCTTTGCATCCATATGTAGCCGAATAGTCCATAAACTACTCCTGACATTCCACCAAAAGAAGGTCCCCTTACAAGGTACTGGGCTAGATTTGATGCAGAAGCAATAGCCATGATTAAAATGGCCAACACCAGGGAACTGTGTCTTTTCTCTATTGCTGTGCCAAGATCTTTCAACCAGAGCATATTGAATAACAGATGTAACGGCCCGAAGTGAAGGAATATGGGAGTGAACAGTCGCCATATCTCGCCGGCAAATATTTCGGGTAACATATTCAGGGATTGCTTGCTTTCGCCGTACTGCTCAATAGAGAGAGCCTGAATAATTGATTCTCGGTGACCAAAATACCCCATGATATACAGAGTTACATTAATGGCTATTAATGTAAAAGAAAGCAACCCAACCTGTGCCTCCCATGATAATATCCGGTTCCTATCGTAGATTTTCTTTTTAAATTCTTCGTCTTCCTTCTGTTTTGCTTTACGAAGCTCTTCTGCGTGTCCTGTGTGTTCATGATATTCGGGAAGGTCCGGGTTTTGGCGGTACAGTTCAAGAAGTGTTGCAGCCTCTTTAAGTTTGTCATCAGAACGGACCCAGACTGTCCATGAACCATCTTTCAAGGTTTCTATTTCGTTTTCGATGCTTTTCCCGTAAAGGTAATCACAGAAAATCTGTGCTGAACGTTCATCAGGTAAATTGCCAATTTGTCTCATGGTGTAAGGTTATGCGTAAACGCGTCTCATCGCAACCAAATCCGGAGAAGTTTATTGTTTTGAAGTGAGTTGTATGGTGTTTTATGATCAGAGCTGGAGATTAGAGGAACATGAACCGAGTGTTATTCGAGAAAAACGAGATAAATGCAGACGGAACTGTACGACTGGCTGGTGCCAGGGCAAAGCATGTGCTGGAGGTTTTGCATGGGAAAGAGGGACAGAAGATACATGTAGGCATGATTAATGGCTCTGCTGGTGATGGGACTATTGTGGAGGTTGGGAAATCTCATGTTCTATTGAGTTGTTCTCTGGGAGGGCAGATTCCTGAAGCTCCGAGGGTTGATCTCCTGCTTGCTCTTCCACGTCCAAAAGTGATGAAACGTCTGTGGGCTCAGTTGGCGGCGATAGGTCTTAGGCGCATATTGATCACCAACGCGGCAAAGGTGGAGCGGAATTACTTCGATACTCAGTGGCTCGAAAAGGAATATTATGAACCGTTACTGGTTGAGGGCTTGATGCAGTCGGCTGATACTCTCATGCCAGAAGTTCGTATCTGTCGCAGGTTTAAAGTTTTTGTTGAAGATGAGCTGGAAAGTTTCTTTCCAGCTAAATACCGATTTGTCTTTCACCCTGATGGTGAATCGGCCCTCCCGGCCCTGCAGCATGTGAAAGGAGAGAGAGTTCTTGTTGCTGTTGGTCCAGAAGGCGGATGGACTGATTTTGAGCTGGATTTGCTGGAGTCACATGGCTTTTCAAGTGTGAGTATGGGGCAACGTATATTACGGAGTGATACTGCCTGTATAGCGGCTCTGGCACTTGTTCATGGTGTTTTGTCTTGAGATTCTTTGCTTGCTGTGAGATTTATCCGCTACACATGAAAGGCTGTTAAGTGATTATGAGAAAAAGATTCAGCTTGATTGGAATAATATCGACCCTGTGCCTTGTTGTTTCTGGTTCGCTGCCCGTATTGGCTGTTAATGGGAAGGTAGGGCTTGAGGCGCGTTCTGCCTATGTATGGAGAGGGATAACCAGAACAGAGGGTGTTGTGCTCGATCCAGTTGTGGATGTGAAAATGGGCGGTTTTACCTTCGGTTTCTGGGGCAATGTTAATCTCGAGGAATACAACGAAATCGATGATCAGGGGTTGTTTACAGAATCAGATATAACATTGTCTTATGATATTGATATAGATACTGCAATTATCGGGTTAGGTTACATTGAATACCTGTACACAATGGGCAGGGAGGATACCCGTGAAGTGTTTGCCTCCATGAGAGGCCCAGTGTTTTCCGATAACCTTTTTGCGGGTATTAAAATATTCTATGATTTCGGCGTGATGAAGGATTTTTATGTTACAGCGGATTTGAATTATATTTTCAAGATAGTTGATTCATTGAAAGGTGATGTTGGAGCTTCTGTCGGCTACATCGGGGAAGATATGTCTGTTGCCGGGGAAGGCGGGTTGAATGATTACATGATTTATTTCGGAGTTAATTATGCAGTAGATTCTAATCTGGAAATTGGTGGTAAAGTAGCCTTCGTCGATTCTCTTGATCAGGATGTGCTTCCCGATCAGCCTGTTGATTTCTTTCTTGGTCTGCACGTAGCACAGAAATTCTAATGATGAATCTGGATGGAAAACAGATGTTCCGGAAACTGGTAATGATTTTTCTTTTTGGGTTGATTTTTCTCTCGATGGGTTGTTCTACACCGGCAAGCCGTATCAAAAAATACCCGGAGCTATTTGCGGCCTGTTCTCCGGCTGTCCAGGAAAGTATTAAGAAGGGAGTGATCGACGTTGGATATGCCAAGGATATGGTTTTCCTGGCACTCGGCAGGCCTGCAGCTGTTTTTGAGAGGGAAACAAGTGTCGGGAAAACAGAGGTCTGGTCGTATTCTGATATGAATGTCTGGTCGGAGCCAAGCCCGGTTGGGATGTGGTACTATTATCGAGATTCGAAGGGGCGTGTCCATTACCTGCGTGACACGACGTGGAGTTACAGGACTTATACCAGGGAGTATGAATCATTACGTGTGGAGTTTGAATCCGATAAAGTTAAGGCAATAGAGCGTTTGCTGAAATAGTGTTGTCTGATTCCTTGGTTTATTCTTCAAAGAAAAAGGCCGATGGATAAACCATCGGCCTTTTAATATCTAACCTACTGCTTATTTTGCTTCAGGAGCCTTTGGTGCTTCTGTTGCAGGCTTAACTTCGGCTTGTGCCGGAAGTGCAGGCGCGGCGGCTTCAGCAGGTTTTACTGCTGCTGCCGGTGCTGCTGCGGGTGTGACTTCAGCCTTTGCTTCGACCTTGGGCTGTTCTGCTGCCTGCGGAGCCTTCTTGCTTTCGCCGCAACCTGATACGAAATACATCAATCCCATCGCTGCGAGACATACTACTACCTTCTTCACGTAACCTCCTTTGTTACACCTAACCACATGTTCTCCGATTATTGAAAATTTTGCCGTTAGTGAGCAAAAAATCCGCGTCTGTTTATCATAAAAGGACATTAAGTCAAGACATGACTTGAATCTGCTTGCACTGCATAATTACAAGGAGCTAACCTTTGAATAACTGGAGGCCGTTGCAATGAGATTGAAGTTAATATGCTGCGAGGTAATGTTCAGGGAGGTTTCGTTCCTTGTAGCCAACAGTCCTCATATTTGTGATGCTGTGTTTCTTCCAAAAGGCCTGCATGATCTCGGCGTAGAAAAAATGAGGCCGAGACTGCAGGAGCAGATAGACGGCATACCAGAAGGCAGTTGTGATGCTATTCTCCTTGGTTATGGGCTCTGTAATAATGGTATTGCAGGACTGACTGCGCGACATACAAAACTTGTAGTTCCCCGGGCGCATGACTGCATAACTCTTTTTCTCGGGAGCAGACGTAAATATCGTGAAATGTTTGATGCTAATCCAGGTACCTATTATCGCACCAGCGGGTGGATTGAGCGTGGCGACGGGGAGAACATCGACGATATGACGATATCCCGGAAGCTTGGCTTACAGATGAAATATGACGAGCTTGTCGAAAAGTATGGTGAGGATAATGCCAGGTATGTCATGGAAACAATGGGTGACATGACGGCAAATTATGACAGGGTTGTTTTCATCAAGATGGGGCTCGATTGTGAAAAATCTTTTGAAAAGTTGGCAGAGATCGATGCAAAGGAGAAGGGTCTGAATTTTCAGAAAGTTGACGGTTCAATGGTTATCTTGCGGAGGCTCATCAACGGGGAATGGGGTGATGATTTTCTTGTGGTTCATCCCGGTGAGTCCATCCAGGCTTCACATGATGACGGAGTAGTAAAAGTGGCTAAGTAGGTATCTCTGCTCTTGGTTTTGTATTCTAAATAAAAGCCCCGTTCCGGTTTCCCGAAACGGGGCTTTGTTGTTATATTAACAGCGAACTGCTATATCAGTTTTGTTACACCCGGTACGGCGATTGCCGGGAAATGTCCGGCGCCCGGCTTAAGTTCTTTCGGAACGATATCCGTCTTCGATTGCAGCAGCCAGTCCCACTGGAGTTCTCTTCCTGTGTATGCCGACATACGGATGCCGATGGCTGTCAATGTGCTTTCGGCAATACGCTGTCCTTCGTTGAGGTAGGGGCCTTTGCCCATCACGCTCGATAGCAGATCCGCGTGCTCCATCGTCATTCCACCTGGATCAGACTTTTGGCCCTCGTAGCGGAACGGCTTTTCACCCTCGATTACTCCAGAACAAGTGGATGTTCCCTTAGTTCCGACGATGCGTTCACCCACTCGGCTGGAACCGCCCGACACGTGTCCGGATATGCTTACGCAGCGTGCGCCGTTCGGGTACTCGAGTTCGGCAGCCATGTGATCATAAATGTTGCCGAGCATGTTGTAGTGTCCGTCCGTCTTGCCCATGCGTTCGAGATGAGGACTGTCCTTGACCTGGGGCAGTATCTGGTTGTCGCGGGACATTCTGCCGCCGGCCGCGAAGATCTTTTTCGGCGGGCCTTGGAAGCACCAGTTCAATACATCGATGTTGTGGATGTGTTGTTCGCAGATCTGATCGCCGCTCAGCCAGTCCCAGTGGTACCAGTTGTGGCACTGCCACTCGAGGTCGCTCAATTTCTCGAATGCGCCTTTCTTGTCACGGAACCAGATTCCGCCGCCAAAGCCCCAGTAGCACTGTCCGCCGACAAGTTCGCCGATATCGCCGGCATGGATCCGCTTCATGTTTTCGAGATAATTATTTTGGTGCCTGCGTTGAGTTCCGCAGACAATACTTAATTTCTTTTCCGCGGCCATCTTGGAGGCTTCCATGATCATCCTGCAGCCGACAGGATCCACAGCCACTGGTTTCTCCATGAAAATATGTTTTCCGGCTTCTATCGCGGCCATGACGTGTGGTGCGCGGAATGCCGGCGGACCGGCATGGAGTACCATGTCTACTCCTGAGCCAATGAGCTTTTTGTATGCGTCAAAGCCCCAGAAGACGTGGTCGTCATTGATCTTGCATGCTTCCCCGAGTTTCGCAAAACCTGTTTTTGCTCCCTTTGCCGATTCTTCAAAGAGGTCAGCTACTGCGATTATTTCAACTTTTGCACCAACGAGCTTTGCTGCATCGATACAATTATTTACAGCGCCTTTGCCCCTGCCGCCACAGCCGATGAGACCGATCTTGATCGTGTCGGAACCGGCCGCGAAAACCTGTTTCGCTCCAATATCGGCAAGCACGGCCGCTCCGGCTGTGAGTGCAGATGTTTTTATGAAGCCTCTTCTTGATACCGAACTGCTATCCATGTCTGACCTCCTACTGTTTGTTAAGTCAATATTCCAAACTTATTGACAATATCATTTTTCGGAACATTAAAGATAAATGGTGAGCACATATTGTGCCAATCCTGATGAAATGGCAATCACGCTTTTTCCAGCCTAAAGACGCTGGTCAAATCACCTCCAGCCTTTGCTTTGTGCACTTATGTATACAGTTGATTGGTACAACAGTACCACCTCATACAGCAACCTCGTGGCGTCGTAGTCTCCGCTAATAAAAGAGGCTACAGAATAATTAATGTACACTATTGTTTATTCTAGTGTTGTCAAGAAGTGAATCCTGTAATCAGGAGCGAAGCTCTGGAGTGCTGATTATGATGCTTTCTTTGTCAGTATGGGACGAAAAGTTGGCCGATTAAGGTGGGAAATATTTAAGTTTTAGAGGCCTTGGCGTATATCAACAATTTTGTTATTATTCTTAAATGCAAAATTTACGAATGGCTATTATCTGTAGATTAATTTGTATTACACTGATGCCTTTTTCTTCTGTTATTTCCCAAACAAATATTTTTGAGCCTTTGCGTGTTTATGCGGTCAAGTCGGCGTGTTTTGAGTATATGTTTACGTCGGCAATGGAGAGGTCTGAGGGACGTCAGACTTTATCGTTTAATCATATAAACGGGCGAACAGTGTTTGCCGGGGTTGGTGAGGCTGTTGGTGAGTATACCCTCATGTCTTATGATCCTGGTGTGGAAATGGAATTTAATCCAACGACAGATTCGTACGTGCAAAGAAAAGCAGGGACGGCAACTCTGCGGTCGGTAGATGGTAGAAAGATATTATTGGATATGGGGAAGATTCTACCTCTGCCGGGTTGGGTTGCCTGCTTGGTGTGGCTGGACTGCGGTAACTGGATGTATGTGAGCGAGACCGATGTGATTCTTGCCGGTAATGCAGAGTTCCCTATAGAATGCATAAAAGAAGATTCTCTAGTTGTAATTACCGGGACTTCCGATGCTGACAGGCAGGTTATTCCGTTAATAGCAGATGATGAAAAATCAAGTCTTCTTGCAATGTGGGAAAGCAGAAGAAAGGCCAGGGAAGAGGACGAGATGCTGGCAAATAAGAAGTCGCTTCCGGAGGATCAGGAACAGAAACCAGTGGTGACTCAGGTGATCCGTCATGCACCGCCTCTTCCTGTGTGGGAACAGCCTGAAAGGCGTTTTGTTGTGATTAAGACCCCTCCTCAATTCTTTTACGGGACAGAATTCAGGTATCCTGTCGCTTTTGAGACTGTACCGTTAATTGAGAAGACGTCGTATGGTACGCGAGTTAAGCGGGCAATAGTTGTGCCAAAACTTTTCCAGACAGGATTTTCAGGACATGGCATAAAGTCTTTTCCATGCGGCGGAACACAGATTACTGTGCCACGCTAGTTTTTTGAGTTACATTCGGTTCCCAATTCTCTCGTTACGCAAGGAATGTGCTCTTAAGGCTGTTTCGGTAAAAAATTTCTTCTCGATGCATATATTGCGGAAGAACAGGTTGAAAACTGTTTTATTTATACATTTTCATGGGTAATATCCCGGCGGACATACACAATGAAAAAGAAATCGATGCTTCGGGTGATGGATCTTGGACAACGAGATTATGAGTCGACACTGAAGATTCAGCGGGATCTTGTCGAGCAGAGAAAAAGATCTGAGATTCCCGATACCCTTATTCTGGTTGAACATGACCGGGTCTATACGATGGGTCGTAATGCCAAAGATGCCCATGTGACAGCGTCTCCCAAAGACTTGGAGAACCGCGGTATCAGGCTTATCAAAACAGACCGGGGAGGGGATGTTACGTATCACGGACCTGGACAGCTTGTTGGTTATCCCATAATGAACATTGGTGGCGAAGGAAAGGGAGTTCTCTGGTATGTTGGTAATCTCGAGGAAGTAATTTGTCGGACCCTGCAGACTTTCGGCTTGAAAGCGACAACTGATCGAGAGAATAGAGGTGTCTGGATCGGAAATGATAAGATAGCTGCAATCGGTGTGAGGATTACCAGGCAGGTGACGATGCATGGTTTTGCTCTGAATGTATCTGTAAAGCTTTCCGACTATGGTGGAATCATACCATGTGGAATCAGCGGGAAGGGGATTACTTCATTGCATTTACTTGTTTCCGATGTTTCCATGGATGAAATCAAAAAGAGAATTATACAGCGTTTTATGAGTGTTTTTAATTATGATGACGTCAGGAGAGAATAAATTACGCAAACCGACCTGGTTACGTGTGCGAGTTCCGAGTGGAGCAGGTTTCGGACGTATTAAGGATATCGTTGGCAAGGGTAATTTGCATACTGTCTGCGAAGAAGCTCTTTGTCCCAACATGGGGCGGTGCTGGGAACATGGCCGTGCCACCATTATGATTCTCGGGGATAAATGTACACGTGCGTGCCGATTTTGTAACATTAAGCCTGAATCGAGTGGAATATGTGATGCAGGAGAACCGATACGCGTAGCGGAGGCCATCAAGAAGATGGGCTTGAGTGATGTGGTTATTACTTCTGTTACACGTGATGATCTGGATGATGGTGGTTCGACTATATGGGCGGATACTATTTGCCGTGTGCATGAAATTTTGCCAGGTATTCTGGTGGAAGTCTTAATACCTGATTTTCAAGGAGATCTTGCCGCTCTGGAGCGGGTTCTTGCGGCAAAACCGGAAGTATTGGGGCATAATCTTGAAACTGTGGCTTCTTTGTATTCGAAGGTGAGGCCCCAGGCGGATTACAACAGGTCTCTCGAGTTGCTCAGACGCGCACATGATCGTGGCGCCGTGGTGAAGACGGGGATAATGGTTGGTGTGGGTGAGACTGAGGCCGAGGTGTTTGGATTGATGAAAGAGGCTGTGAGTGCGGGGTGTGAAATCTTCTATGTTGGACAGTACCTCCAGCCAACGCAAAAACATTTATCGATCAGCCGTTATGTCATTCCGGAGGAGTTTGATTTGTATCGGAGGAAAGGGCTGGAGGCCGGGTTTAAGGTCGTTGTTTCGAGTCCTCTTGTCAGAAGTTCATATCATTCTGAGGAGCAGGCGGAGTATTTGAGGAAGAGACTAAAGTTGAAATGACAGCTAAGATTAGCCTAAGGTGTTTGTATGAAACTTATAGATAAACTGGTTGTTGATGAGGTTTTTGAGAAGATGCGACGTGATTTTCATAAGAACTACTATGCCATGTATTCAAGTGTGTATGGTGGGATAGTGACCGATCCTGTGCTGATGACTGTTCCTATAGATGATCACATGGTTCATCGTGGTGATGGGGTTTTTGAGACGTTCAAGTGTGTCAGGGGTAGCATTTACAATATGAAGGCACATTTGGAACGCCTGGAACATTCGGCCTCAGGCTTGTATTACAAATTACCGTGGTCCTTGGAACAGATTGGTGGGACTGTTGTCGAAACGGTCCGGGCCGGTGGACATAAAGACTGCCTGGTAAGGCTTTTCATTTCCAGGGGGCCTGGCAGTTTCGATGTGAATCCATATGATTGTCCGGGGCCCCAGCTTTACGTTGTGGTTACATCCCTTAAAAAACCTTTCATGGAAAGTCACCCTGAAGGTGCGGTTGTTCGGACAAGCCATATTCCCGTCAAAGAACCATTTTTTGCGGCTATCAAGAACTGCAATTATCTTCCAAACGTTCTGATGAAGAAGGAAGCCGTTGACTTAAATGCCGATTTTGTTGCGGCCTTTGATAGCAGGGGGTTTCTCGCGGAGGGTGCTACCGAAAACATGGGGATTGTGACTAAAAAAAAGGAATTACTGTTTCCCCGGCTTGAAAGTATTCTCTGCGGCACAACTATGATGAGAATAGTGGACATTGCCGAGACGACGATCAGTGAAAAGTTGTTGATTAGAGTCGGGTTTGCGGATGTTTCGCGCCATGATATATTGAATGCGGCAGAGGTGCTTGTGGTCGGGACTTCACCTAATGTTGTTACCGTCAGAGAATTTGACGGTGTAATGATTGGTAACGGCAAGCCTGGCCCAGTACAGCAGAGGTTGAATGATCTGCTGGTGAACGATATTCTCCAGAATCAAGGATTGTTGACTCCCGTGTCTGGTCTTTCTTGAATGTGTTTTGTACGCCATGTGGGGCAGGGATGAATCCAGATTTATTAATTTTTCAGTAGTATTTCTCTTATGATGTGGTAAAAAGTACGCTTCAAAAGTGGTTCCTCAGCCGTTTGTGTGGGAGACGTATGGATTTTAAATCGACTTTGAAAAAAGGTTGTTTCGCACTTGAACTGAAAAGCGATACCAAGGAGGGCGTCATTAATGAGATGATCGACCTCTTGGATGCTGCAGGGAAACTTCCTGATAAAAATGCCGCGCTTAATTCTGTAATTGAACGCGAAAAGAAAATGTCTACAGGTATGCAGTGTGGCGTAGCTATCCCGCATGGCAAGACCGATACGATAGATGATCTTCTTGTTGCCTTTGCAATGAAACAGGGCGGAATAGATTTCGGGTCGCTCGATGGACAGCCATCAAAGATTTTTGTGATGACACTTTCTTCTTCGAACCGTACCGGACCTCATATTCAGTATCTGGCAGAAATCAGCAAGGTGTTGAACATTCCTTCCGTACGTGAACGTCTGCTGGCTGCGCAGAGCATTGACGAAGTAATAGCCATTCTTACGAATGGTAATTCTGTTACTGTTCCTGCCCAATAATTTATGGCATTGCCGGCACTTTTGTCTTCCCTTTCCGTGTGAAAATAACCTTGTCTGCAATTTAAATGGATGGGATAATATAATCTATTCCGCAGAGGTGAGGTTTTCATGGAAATGTTACATGTCAAGGTTGAGCAATTGTTTTTTTCCAACATGGGGTTTGTGATTCTTCTCAAGGGGCATGAGGATGAACGGACTTTGCCGATTTTTATAGGGGCTGCGGAGGCACAGGCTATTGCCCTCCAGATCAATAATGTGAAAATGTCACGTCCTCTTACCCATGATCTTTTTAAGAACACGCTTGATTTCCTGGAGTGCCGGGTTAAGCGGATAGAGGTGTGCGACCTAAAGGAAGGAACTTTCTATGCCAAGCTCATCCTCGAGCACGATGGCATGGAAATGGGAATCGATTCGCGCCCCAGCGATGCAATAGCGGTTGCCCTGCGTGCTGATGCTCCAATCTATATTTCAAAGGCGGTATTGGAGCAGGCAGGCAGGGTTTTTACTGAAGAGGAACTCAGGATGACAGGTTCTATCAAAGAGCCGGAACGATTAAGTAAACAAAAACCGCACCTCAATCCCCTTGATGCCTTGAAAATGGATCTTGAAAAAGCTGTTAAGGAAGAACGGTATGAGGATGCGGCAAAGATTCGTGACCGGATCAAAAATATTGAGCATACCCACACTCCGAATTAATTGATGGTCGATGTTTTGTCTTAAAATGAGTCATATCCACGATATACGCATGCAGAGTTTTCAAAATTCGGGAGTGTATCTGGTAACATCCGGGCAAATGTCTTCTGGTCGCAGTACGCTTGATATTGTCAAATTTGCACTTGCTGGCGGTATAAGGCTGGTCCAACTCAGGGAAAAAAATCTTTCGCGCAAAGACCTCATGTCGCTGACCGTTGATGTTCGCCGAATGACCGCAGACTCAGGCGCTTTGCTTATAATCAATGATATGATTGATGTGGCTCAGGAAGTGGGCGCTGATGGCGTTCATCTTGGACAGAATGATTTTCCTGTAAGTCAGGCTCGCAAACTTGCGCCCGATTTGATTATAGGCGCATCAACACATTCAATTGGCGAGGCTCTCAAGGCGCAGGCAGACGGTGCGTCGTATATTAATATAGGTCCTATTTTTCCTACAAAAACCAAGGCGTGGGACGATGAGTTTCTTGGTATAGATGGGCTGAGGAAAATTTCTGCAGTAACCAGGGTTCCCTTTACGGTCATGGGTGGCATTAAAAAACACCATATTCCGGAATTAAAGGCTGCGGGTGCCAGGATTGTGGCTGTAGTCACGGAGATTACGGCCGCGGATAATCCCGAAAATGCGGCAAGAACCCTTCTTTCCCTTATGACTCCATGACGGTGCTTATTAAAGGACTGCCGGGTGAGTCCCTAACACTTCTCAGATTCAATTGACTGGCTGTTTCTTGTCATGATAGAACACTGCTTTCCCTGAACTGAATAACAGGAGAAGTCTTCGTGGAACCAATAATGCTTAAAGGAAAATCAGCTTATCCGGCTTTCAGGATGGTTGCCTTGCTTGAAAATATCCGGAGGTCAGCGCCGGGCCTTGGTGTAGCAGGTGTTGAGGCGTGGCATGTTTATTTTATTGATACAGAATCCAGCCTGTCTGCTGATGTGCTTGAGAAGGCAAACGCGCTGCTTGGCACAACAGGAGAGTTCATAAGGACGGATGGGTTCATTGTTATTCCAAGAAAGGGGACAATTTCGCCCTGGTCTTCAAAGGCCACCGATATTTTCCATAACTGTGGATTAACTGATGTAATTCGTGTCGAACGTGGTATTCATTTCCGTCTGTTTTCAGGAGATGGGCGGGTATTCTCTGTGCAGGAATCACAGCCGGGACTATGTTTTCTGCATGACCGCATGACGGAAGGTGTCTACATGGATGTTTCCGATATGTTCAGACACA